>NZ_JBSFEP010000002.1:177464-576684 GCF_053594495.1 Streptomyces sp. NPDC001920 | reverse complement strand
TACGAGGGCTTCCGCCCGGCACGCCGAGAGCACGCACCATACGCCGCGGGGCCCGCCCTCCGGGCGGACGACGGGACTTTGCGGACACGACCTAGTGGCCCGCCGCCCGCAGCTCGCCCACCACGCGCGTCGCCACCGGCACCGGTACCCCGTGCCGCTCCGCCGCGCGCAGCAACGCCCCGCCGATCGCGTCCAGTTCGAGGGGGCGGCCCGCCTCGGCGTCCCGCTGCATCGACGACTTGGTGGTGGGCGGGAAGGAGTCATGGCGGGCCAGGATCCCGGCCGGGTCGACGGGGGCTCCGCAGGCCCGGCTGACGGCCGCCGTCTCCTCGACCAGGGACGTCAACTCCTCGCGGTGGCGCGTGCGTACGTCGCCGATGGGGAGGGCGTGGCGGGTGGTCAGCAGGGCGAAGGGCGCCAGCAGGCTCATCTTCGCCCAGAGAGCCGCTGTTTCCTCGGGGAGGACGCGGGTGGTGGGGCCCGCGTCGTCGAGGGCACGCGCGAGGGTGTCGAGGCGGTCACGGGGGACGGTGTCGCCGGCGAGGTCGATCTCGGCGAAGGGGGTGCCGTGATCGATCTCCCCCGGTGCGACGCGGGTGGACTCGGCCCGGATGACGGCGGGGGCGACCCGGTCGGGGCGGTAGCGGGCGCGCAGCGTCCGCGGGTGTTCGACGCCGTTCAGGAAGGGCACGAGCAGGGCGTCGCCGAGCGCGGCGGGCGGGACGCGGGTCAGGGCCTCGTCCAGGGCGGTGGCCTTCACCGCGATCAGGCAGGCGTCGACCGGTTCACGCAGCTCGGTGTCCGCCTCGACCTGGACCGTGAAGTCGCCGAAGGGGCCGCTGCGGACGTGGATTCCGCTCTTCCGCAGGGTCGCGGCGGTCTCGTCGCCGGCCAGGCAGATGACGCGGTGGCCTGACCTGGACAGGAGTGCGGCGAGCAGGCCGCCGATACCGCCCGGGCCCAGTACCGCCACGGTGAGTTCGTTCTTCGCCGTCATGCGAGTCCTCTCGTCGGTCGGCCCCGGATCGGTGGCCGCCTCGACGTGATCATGGCAGACATACCCCGTCCGGGGGGAGACTGTGAGGCATGTGCCGCAGCATCAAGACGCTTCGCCCGCCCGCCCTGCCCGAGGAGGCCACGCAGGAGGAGATCCGCGCCGCCGCCCTTCAGTACGTCCGCAAGGTCTCCGGCTTCCGCGCCCCGGCCGCCCACAACCGCGAGGTCTTCGACCGCGCCGTCGACGCGGTCGCACAGGCCACGGCCGACCTGCTGGCCGGACTGGAGGTACGGGGGCAGAGCGCCGCCCGTCAGGCGGGCTGAGGGCCCGGCGAGGCGGCTAGCTCCTCCACTGCCTGAAGGGCGTGGGAGGTGCCCCCACCCCCCGCACCGGCCGAAACCCCAAGTACGTCCGGTACGAGGGCTTTCATCCGGCATTCCCCCAGCCTTCGGCCGGGGCACCCCCGGAGCACGCACCGGACGCCGCGGGCACCGCACAGGGCTTTCGAAACTCCCCTCAGGCCGGTCTCCGCCGTACCAGATACGTGGCCACCGCTCCCGCCGCGAACAGCGCCCCCACCGACACCGCCGCCGCCAGCCATGTCGCGCCCAGCCACTGGGCGCCCAGATAGCCGAGGGCCACGCTGTAGACCGCCCAGGCGAGGCCCGCCAGCGCGGACCAGGGGAGGAAGTCGCGGGCGCTGCGGTGGGCGGCGCCCGCGCCGAACGAGACGAGCGAGCGGCCGGCGGGGGCGAAGCGGGCCAGGACGACCAGGGCGCCACCGCCTCGGGCCAGAGCCGCGCCGAGACGTTCCTGCGCCGCCTGCAGGCGGCGGGAGCGGGCGAGGGCGCGGTCCAGTCGGGCGCCGCCGCGCCTGGCGAGGCGATAGGCGACCAGATCGCCCAGCACGGAGGCCGTCGCGGCACACAGCGTCAGGGCCAGGATGTCCGGGACGTCGTCGGGGACCCGTCCGGTCGCCGCGCCCGATCCCGCGGCCGCCGCCGTCGCCGCCGTGATCACCAGGACGCCGCTGGGCAGGACCGGTACGAAGACGTCCAGCAGGACGGACAGAGCCACGACCATGTAGATCCATGGGGCCGCCGTAAGTGAACCGACATCCGCAAAACCCTCCAGCACCGCAACTCCCCCGTCGACCCCCGTGGCCAGACCGTGCCGCGATGTCGCGGGGAGCGGCAGGAGCGGCCTATGACAGCCATACAGCGTACGCCGGGGATGTGACAGAAGATTCGTGGGGGGCTCGTGTGTTCGGCACGGGATGTTCACCTTCCCGCCGAAACGCGAGGGCGCCCGTATCCGCTCGAACCACGCGGAGACGGGCGCCGGGCCACGAAAGGGGTGCCGTCGTGCACGGGCCGGAGGCGTCAGACGGCCACCGGCGCCTGGTCGGCCGCCGTGCGGTCCTGAGCCCCGGAGCGCTTGGCGAACAGGCGGTCCAGGCCGAAGGCGCCGGAGCCGGTGAAGATCAGCAGGAACATGGCCCAGCAGTACATCGCCGCGCCTTCGCCGTTGTTCTCGATGGGCCACAGCGCCTCGGGCTGGTGGACCTTGAAGTACGCGTAGGCCATGGCGCCGGAGGAGATGAACGCCGCTGCGCGGGTGCCGAGGCCGAGCAGGACCAGGCTGCCGCCGACGAGTTCGATCACGGCGGCGTACCAGCCGGGCCAGCTGCCCGCCTGCGCGGTCTGGCCCCCGAAGGTGCCGAAGAGCGAGTTGGCGCCGTGGCAGGCGAAGAGCAGGCCGACGACGATGCGGAACAGGCCGATGGCATAAGGCTGGGCGCTGTTGAGGCGTCCGGTCATGTGGGGGACTCCCTCGGTCTGATGACGGGCCGTTGCCCATGAGGAACGGCGCGGGGACGGATACTGCTCGGTAGCGCCCACGTTAGGTTTCCCTAATCAACACTTGCAAGTTCAACATTCGGCCAGGAGTTTGCCTCGATTTCCCCTGCGACCCCAGGGGACACCGCACGTAGCGCCGCTCGCGCCACCGCGTCCGCGTCCGAAAGAGTGACCGAATCCACACCTGGCCGCGCCCCGGCGGCGGTCACCCAGTGCACACCCTCCGTGGGCACGCCGAAGGCCAACCGCCGTGTGTGCGGGTTTCCCTGACGGTCAATCAGATGGTACGGCCGCTGTGTTACGTCGAGCCCACCCGTTTCGTAACCGTCCACGGTGTGCGGGCGGCACTGCCCCGTCTTCAGCAGCCGGGCCAGCAGCTCGTCGGCGCTGCGGCGCAGGTCGGTCTCCGGCAGGCGCGCCTCGACCAGTGCCGTCACCCGGACCGCCGAACCGGGCACCTCGGGGGAGTGCGCCACCCACGCCCCCGCGTCCTCCTGCACCTCCAGGCGGGGCCCGAGCACCTCCACCACG
Organism: Streptomyces sp. NPDC001920; assembly: GCF_053594495.1. NCBI lineage: Bacteria > Bacillati > Actinomycetota > Actinomycetes > Kitasatosporales > Streptomycetaceae > Streptomyces > Streptomyces sp. NPDC001920. Next base: position 573,297 of record NZ_JBSFEP010000002.1, on the reverse strand, counting down.
CCCGCCTCGATCAGTGCCACCAGCTCCTCCACCCGCCGCCTGGGCGGGCCGATGGACAGGAAGGCGTTGAGCGGGGTGTACCAACGGTCCAGATGCTCCCGGCGTGAGGCACCGGTCAGCCCACCGTGGTCGACGATCAGGCGCAGTTCGTTGCGCAGGTCGCGCAGGACGTCGAGGGCCGCCTTCAGCGGGCCGTGCACATTGCCCCGGGCGGCCTGTGCGGCGTCCTCGCGCAGATGGGCCAGCAGCCAGTCCCGCCACTGCCCCGGATCGGCGAAGACGCGTCCCGTATACGGTCGGGAGATCCGGTCCCAGCTCCAGCGCGCCCGCTCCGGCACCCCGAACTCCGTCAGCAGCGAGGCTTCCCGGGGGTCGCCGTGAGGGACGGTGAGGAAGCCCTCCAGGAAGCCGGGACGGCGGACCTGCGGTATCAGCGCCGTGTAGTACACCGTCTCCACCTCCTTCGCGACGAGCGGCCATATCTCCGCGAGGAAGTCGGGCGCCTCACCCGAGTCCGCGCGCTTGCGGAAGCCGGCGATCACCTCGGGCGTCAGGACGCGGGGGAGGTGGCGGCCGTAGGGCCCCTTCGCGTTGTCGCCGCGCGCCTGGTACGGGACGCCGCGCCGCGAACCGGCGTACAGACGGGGCTCGTCGCCGCGGGGCAGGTAGCGCAGCCCGCCGGGGCCCCTGGTGAAACGGCCGTCGCGGCCGGTCGTCAACAGGGCCAGGTGGTCGAAGAAGTTGAGGCCGAGTCCGCGCAACAGCACCGGCTCGCCCGGGGAGACGGAGGAAAGGTCGACGTCGGCCGGGTTGGCGGGGGCGACATGGCGCAGACCGTGGCGGTCGGCGTACTCGGCGAGACGGCGCTGGGTCGCGTCGGCCACCGTCGGCAGATGGCCCTGCGCCAGTACGACGGCGGACAGACCCGTCAGCACCCGGCCGTCGTCGAGGGTGAGGATCTGGCTGCCGTCGGGGGCGTCGGCGAGCCGTACCGCACGGGCCGCGTACGTCGTGACGCGTACGGAGGGCGGCGCCTCGCGCACCGCCTTCGCGAACACCCACTCCAGATAGCGGCCGTACTGGGCGCGGGTCGGGTACTCGTCCGGGCCGAGCGCGCCGGCCGCCCAGTCGTAGAGACTCGGGCCGGGCCGGATCGGGCCCGAGCAGTCCACACTGTCGTCGGTGAACAACGTGACCTGCGAGGACACCGTGTTCATCAGCAGTTCGGGCGACTGCGAGGTCCGCCACACCCGGCCGGGACCCGGTGGGGCGGGATCGATCACATGGACCGTCAGCCGAGTTGCGGGCGGGAGGAGTTCGGGTACGGAGGCACACAGGCGCTCAAGGACACTGGTGCCGCGGGGACCCGCGCCGACCAGGGCGACGGAGGCCGTGGGGGGCTCCGGGGTCGGGGCGGAGGTCGGTGCAGACAAGACGAGGACTCCCGGGCGTGGGGGGCGCGGCGGAGCGAGCCGTCGGGGCGTGAGCGGACGGTCCGGCTCATCATGCCGTCGGGAGAGGGGCCGACCGAGCCTCCGGGGCGGTGAGTGTGGGATGCGTCACGAGCATCACGTGCCACAGAGGCCATAACAGGCCACAAGCGGTCGGAACGCCCTGATTACGGGGCGAGTTCGGACTCCATGACCGTCCGCAGCCGCGCCCCCGCCCCCCGTACGCCCCGCGCCCGTTCCAGCGTGAGCCGTGCCGAACGCCCGCGCAGCGTCAGCGTCATGAGCTGGTTGCCGAACCACGGTCCGCCCGTCCTGCGCCAGTCGATCGGCGGCCGCGGACAGCCCCCGTGCGCGGCGAACCGCCGGCCGAGCGCCCGCGCCACCGCGCTCCAGCCGAAGCGGAAGCCGAACCGGATCGCCTGCGGGACGGCGTTGTGCACGGGTGAGCAGGTCAGCTGGAACACCCCGGCGTCGGGCCCGGCGCCGGCCGGCCACGTCGGCGCGGCCACGTACGCGTGATGCACGTCCCCCGACAGCACGCACACCGTCGCCGGTGCCCCGTCCCCGGACCCGGCCTCGGCGATCAGCTCCGCCAGCGCGTCGAAGGACGCCGGGAACGCCGCCCAGTGCTCCAGATCGGCCCGCCGCCGCAGCTTCTCCCCGAACCGCGCCCAGCGCTCCCCGCGCTCGCCCCGGCACAGGGCCGCGCTCCATGTCTCGACGTCGTGCACGAGGTGGGGCAGCAGCCAGGGCAGGGAGGTGCCGATGAGGAGGTGGTCGCAGGAGCCGGGGGCGTCCAGCGCCTGCTCGCGCAGCCACCGTGCCTCACCGGGGTCGAGCATGGAGCGCGCGTCCTCGTCGAGCACCCGGGCGGCCCGCGTGTCCACCATCAGCAGCCGTACCCGGCCGAAGTCGCGCCGGTAGCTCCAGCGGACCGAGGCCGGGTCGGCGTCCGCCCGGCAGGCGAAGGCGCGCAACAGGTCGGTGCCGTCGGGCACTTCGCGTACGGCGGCGTAGAGCGGGTCGGCGGCCAGCTCGGCCGGCGACAGGTTCCCCAGGTGCTGGTGCACCCAGTACGACATCAGGCCGCTCAGCAGCCGCTCCCGCCACCACGGGGTGGCCCGCATGTCGGCGAGCCAGGCCGCGGAGGTGTTCCAGTCGTCGATGACGTCGTGGTCGTCGAAGATCATGCAGCTCGGCACGGTGGACAGCAGCCACCGCACCTCGGGGTCGAGCCACGACTCGTAGTAGAGGCGGGTGTACTCCTCGTAGTCCGCGACCTCGTCGCCCGGCGGGTCGCTCAGGTCGCGCCGCCCGGCCAGCCAGCGCTTGGTCGCCTCGGAGGTCTCGTCGGCGTACACCTGGTCGCCCAGCAGGACGAGCACGTCCGGCCGTTCCCCGTCGGGATCGCCCGCCATGCGGGCCGCCAGCGTGTCCAGCGCGTCGGGGCCGACCGGGTCCTGCTCGCCCTCCGGGGGCGCCGCCCACCGGCAGGAGCCGAAGGCGAGGCGGACGGGATCGTGCTGGGCGGAGGTGCGGATGACCGACGGCGGGAAGGGCGAATCGGGCAGCGGCCATACGCGCGTGCCGTCGAGGTGGACCTCGTACGGCGTCGTCGTCCCGGGGGCGAGACCGGTCACCGGCACCAGGGCGTAGTGGTGCCCGGCGATCTGGAACGTGCGGGCCCGGCCGCCGGACCCGTCCGCACCGCGCACCTCGGCCGTGCACGGACGGCTCGTCTCGACCCACACGGTCGCGGACGAGCCGTCGGCATACCTCAGCAGTGGACCAAGCCGCAGTCCGGCCACGTGACCGCCCTCCTTCGTCGCCCCGTACGGTACGGAACGACGGAGGTGAGCGGCGAGGTTTCGCAGGTCACGGTTTGCCGAACTCCGCCGGTCACCGGTGGCTGCGGGCCGGGGGCGGGATCAGCAGCTCGCGAGGTGGTTCGTCAGCGCGGACTTCTCCGCCGAGTCGACCGAGAGGCCGTAGTAGTACTTCACCTGGACCCAGGCGCGGACGTAGGTGCAGCGGTAGGCCGTGCGCGAGGGCATCCACTGGGCCGGGTCCTGGTCGCCCTTGGCCTGGTTGACGTTGTCGGTGACGGCGATCAGCTGGGGCCGGGTCAGGTCGTTGGCGAAGGACTGGCGCCGCGAGGTGGTCCAGCCGTCGGCCCCGGAGTCCCAGGCCTCGGCCAGCGGGACGAGGTGGTCGATGTCGACGTCGGAGGCGGCGGTCCAGGTGGCGCCGTCGTACGGGGAGTACCAGCTTCCGCTGGTGGCGGCACAGGAGGAGTCGGTCACGACGCCCGAGCCGTCGCGCTTGAGGACCGTCTCGCGGGTGTTGCAGGCGCCGGACTGAGTGATCCAGTGCGGGAAGAGGTCCCGGTCGTAACCCGTGCGGTCCTCGGCGGCCACGGTGAGCTGGGCGAGGTAGCCGCGGGCGGTGGAGGCGCTGACCGGCGTGGGGAGGGCGGCGGCGGCGGTCGGGCCGTTGAAGAGCCCGACGGAGGCGATGACGCCGGTCAGCGCCGCGAGTATGCTGACGCGTCGACGCGCGTAGAACATGGTCATGCGAACTCCCTTGAGGGGTGGGGGTGTTGGCGTGCGGGCGTGGGAATGCTCGCGACGCCGCGTGGCGGGGAGATGTGCGTGTGGTGAGAAGTTAGTGACGCGTGCATGACATAACAAGATTTACGGCGAAACGATTTTGTATGCTGGGGGAAGCAGAAGGGGAGTAGCTCTTCGCCGGACCGTCGACATACTGCTCAGCTCGTCTGAGCCGGCGCCCGGAGGCGGACCTCGGTCACGGGGTCGGCCAGCGAGACCTTCGGCCAGCAGTGCACGCCCGTACCGCAGGGTGCGGGCGCCGAGTGTGCTGCCGTGCCGAGGTGTCGCGATGGCAGTGACCAAGCTCTCGGCGGGGCGGCCCGACCGATTGAGGAACCTTGATCAGCTTCACCGTCACAGCGGTCGTCTTCGGCGTCGTCTTCCTCGCCGAACTGCCCGACAAGACCGCGCTCGCCGGGCTCGTCCTCGGCACCCGCTACCGCGCCTCCTATGTCTTCGCCGGTGTCGCCGCCGCGTTCGCGGTGCATGTCGCGCTGGCCGTGGCGGCCGGCAGCGTGCTGACGCTGCTGCCGCAGCAGATCGTGCACGCGCTGACAGGTGTGCTCTTCCTCGGCGGCGCGGCCGTGCTGCTCATGAAGAAGGACGAGGACGAGGAGGAGATCCGCAAGCCCGAGGACCAGTCCTTCTGGAAGGTCTCCGGGGCCGGGTTCATGCTCATCCTGGTGGCCGAGTTCGGGGACCTGACGCAGATCATGACGGCCAACCTCGCGGCCCGTTACGACGACCCGCTGTCGGTCGGTGTCGGCGCGGTGCTCGCGCTGTGGGCGGTGGCGGGGCTCGGAATCGTCGGGGGCAAGGCGCTGATGCGCCGGGTGCCGCTGCGGCTGATCACGAAGGTGGCGGCGCTGCTGATGCTGGGCCTCGGACTGTGGAGCCTGTGGGAGGCCGTGAGCGGCTGAGCGGCCCAGCGGCCGAGCTGAACGTTCGGTGAACGGCCCGTGGGGGTGGTGGCGGTATGCCGCCGGGTTTTGTACCGTGGGGGAACAAAGTGGCTCCCGCCCGTTTTCCCTGACCGGCGGGCGGGACCACCTTGTCCCGCTTCCGGGGGGCCACCCTCATACCCCCGTACCCCTCGCCCTGGAGCTGCCGATGTCGGCCACCGCCGCGCCCACCGTGCTCACCGCCCGCGCCCTCCTGCTCGACATGGACGGCACCCTGGTCAACTCGGACGCCGTCGTGGAACGGATCTGGCGCCGCTGGGCCGAGCGGCACGGGCTGGACGGGGACGCGGTGATGAAGGTCGTGCACGGGCGGCAGGGGCACGCCTCGATGGCGCTGCTGCTGCCCGACCGGCCGATGGAGCAGAACCACGCGGACAACGCCCGCCTGCTCGCCGAGGAGACGGCGGACGTGGCGGGCGTGGTGCCCGTGCCCGGTGCGCCGGAGTTCCTGCGGTCGCTGCGAGGACTGCCGCATGCGCTGGTGACCTCGGCGGACGTCCCGCTGTCCACCGCTCGCATGGCCGCGGCCGGGCTGGAGCTGCCCGATGTGCGGGTGACCGCGGAGTCGGTGGGCGCGAGCAAGCCCGACCCCGAGGGGTTCCTGAAGGGGGCCGCCGAGCTGGGGGTCACGCCGGGGGAGTGCGTGGTGTTCGAGGACTCCGCGGCGGGCATCCAGGCCGGGCGGGCGGCCGGGATGCGGGTCGTGGGGGTCGGTGAGCGGGCCGGGGCGCACGGTCCGGACGTGCTGGTGCCGGACCTTCGGCAGGTGCGGGTGCAGGACGCCGGGGGCGGGTGGCTGCGGGTGTGCGTCGGCTAGGGTCTGTCGTTTGGATCATGCCGGCGTCGCGGGGCCTGGCACGCGCATCTGCCGCGTTGTCGTCGGTTGCCGACTCCCCCACTCTCGACTTCGCTCGACCGGGGGGACCCCCATCGCGTCGGCGCCCTCCTCCGCCTTGCAGCTGCACGCACCAGACCCCGCTCGGGTGGGCTGAGAGGCGTGGTTTCTCTCAGCCGACCTGATCCAAACGACAGACCCTAGGTCGGCTCCGGGTGGACGTCGGCCAGGGCTGTTGCGACTCTGCTCCACCCGGAGGGCGGGCCCGGCGCGTCATGGTGGGCAGGCCCCGGGCCGGCTCCTCAGGGCTCCCGTGTCTCCGCCTCCAGCCTCTCCCGCGTCACCGCGTCGTACACGCCGTACTCCTCCGGCTGCACGCCCCGGGCCCACTGATACCGCGCCACCGCCTCCTCGACGCTCTCGTTGTACGAGCCCTTGGCCTCCCTCGCGTAGAGACCGAGCTGTGTCAGGCGGAGTTCGAGTTCCAGGACCTCGGGGCCGCGGTCACCGCGGCGCAGGGTCGGCGGTGCGGTCTCCCGCGCCGGGGAGGACTGCTCCTGCGCCTCCGCGGCCCCGGACGGCGAGGGGGTGCTCGTGGCCTTCTCCGTCGCCGAGGTGGACGGCGACGGGGACGCGCTCGACCCGGACGGCGACGGCGAGGCGGAGGCGCTCCTCGTGGCGGACGGGGTCACCGGTGCCGGCGCCTGCCGCGGTGACGTCCCGGCCGGCGCCGGTGTCGGGGCCTCCTGGCTGGTCGGCGGGGCCGGCACGCTCGCCCGTACGTCCTTCGGCAGCGCCCTGTCCCGCGACGGCGTCTCGTACGCGAACAGGCCGCTGGCCAGTCCCGCCGCCGCCAGTACGGCCGCAAGCCCACCGCCGACCCCGAGCAGGACCGTACGGCCGCGTCGGCTCCCGGGCTCGCGCCCGCCGCCCTCGGCGCCGTACACCGCCGTCTCCGGCTCGAACAGGCTCAGGTCCCGCGCGTCAGGTGTGGTCCCCGTGGAGGACAGCGGGGTCGGCGGCGCGGCGGACGGATCGGCGGGTCGCCGCCCGGACGCCGGGCCGGCCGGTGGTACCGCCCGCAGAGGCATCGTTTCGCCGGGGTCGGCCTCCGGGGCGGCGCCCCGCTCCTGCTCGGTGCCGCCGTCCAGTTCCACGTATGGGCGAATGCGCAGCGGATCGAAGTCCTCCGCGGCGGCGGCCTCCGCCGTACGGGCGTCTCGCAGGGCCTCGGACACGCGTCGGCCGCAGCCGCACGACGGGGTGTTGTCGGCCGCTCTCGGCGCCCCGCACTCCGGGCACACACGGCCGTCCGGGCGCTCCGGGCCGTCCGGACCCCCGGCGTCCCCTGTTCCCCTCGGCTCGCTCACGTGTTCGTCCCTCCCCTCGCGAGCTCCCCAGATTATGCAGACGTTCCTCACGTCGTCTTCCCAACCCCCGGAACAAGTGATTCCAAAGGGACTCGACAGGCCATAACCGGCCATAGCGATCACGATGGGGGTGTGTGGGAGGTGTAACGACAGCCTCGGGAGGTCTTCATGGGCGGGGATGCGCACGGTATGACGGGAAATGTGCGTGACGCGCAGCCCCCGCGTCGGGGAGTCGAACCGCACGAGAACGTGCCCGGCAACGTCCTCGTCTCCATCGGCGCGCTGCTTCTCGGCATGCTGCTCGCCGCCCTCGACCAGACCATCGTCTCGACCGCGCTGCCGACCATCGTCAGTGACCTCGGCGGGCTGGAGCATCTGTCCTGGGTCGTGACCGCGTATCTGCTGGCGTCCACCGCGGCGACCCCGCTGTGGGGCAAACTCGGCGACCAGTACGGCCGCAAGCGGCTCTTCCAGATCGCGATCGTCATCTTCCTGGTCGGCTCCGCGCTGTGCGGCGTGGCCCAGGACATGGCTCAGCTCATCGCCTTCCGGGCCGTGCAGGGCCTCGGCGGCGGCGGGCTCATGGTGCTGTCCATGGCGATCGTCGGCGACATCGTCCCGCCGCGTGAACGGGGCCGGTACCAAGGGCTGTTCGGCGCGGTGTTCGGGGCGAGCAGTGTGCTCGGGCCGCTGCTCGGCGGGGTCTTCACGGAGCATCTGAGCTGGCGGTGGGTGTTCTACGTCAACCTTCCCGTCGGGATCGTCGCGCTCGCCGTCATCGCCGCCGTCCTGCGGATTCCGCGCAGGTCGACGGCGCATGTCATCGACTACCTCGGTACGTTCCTCATCGCGTCCGTCGCCACCTGCCTGGTGCTGGTGGCCTCCCTCGGCGGGACGACGTGGGACTGGTGGTCGGTGCAGATCGTCGGGCTGGTCCTGCTCGGGGCCGTGCTCACGGTCGGGTTCGTCGCCGTGGAGCGCACGGCCGCCGAACCCGTGCTGCCGCTGAAGCTCTTCCGGGTGCGGACGTTCACGCTGTCCGCGGTCATCAGCTTCATCGTCGGGTTCGCCATGTTCGGCGCGATGACCTATCTGCCGACGTTCCTCCAGGTCGTGCAGGGTGTCAGTCCGACCATGTCCGGTGTGCACATGCTGCCCATGGTCGTCGGCATGCTGCTGTCGTCCACCGCGTCCGGGCAGATCGTCAGCCGCACCGGGCGCTGGAAGGTGTTCCCGCTGGCCGGGACCGCCGTCACCACGATCGGGCTGCTGCTGCTCCATCAGCTGGACAGGGACAGCTCCACCGCTGAGATGAGCGTGTTCTTCTTCGTCTTCGGGCTGGGGCTCGGCCTCGTCATGCAGGTGCTGGTGCTGATCGTGCAGAACGCCGTGTCGTACGAGGATCTCGGCGTCGCCACCTCCGGGGCGACCTTCTTCCGGTCGATCGGGGCCTCGTTCGGCGTCGCCATTTTCGGCACGGTCTTCGCGGGGCGGCTCGACGACGAGCTGGTCGAGGCGTTCCAAGGGGTTCCGCTTCCGCCCGGAGTCTCCCTGGACGGGCTCGAAGCCGACCCGCGGGGCATCGCGGAGCTGCCGGGAGCGTTGCGGTCGGGGGCCCTGGAGGCGTACGCGTCCGCCATCACCGACGTCTTCCTGTACGCCGCGCCGGTCGCGCTGCTCGGGTTCGTGCTGGCCTGGTTCCTGCGGGAGGACCCGCTGCGGGGGTCGGTGCGGGCGCCCGACCTGTCCGAGACGCTCGCCAGCAATCCGGTGGAGCGGTCGTCGTACGACGAGGTGTGCCGGGCGTTGTCGGTTCTCGGGACGCGCGAGGGGCGGCGGGAGGTGTACCGGGAGATCACCGAGAAGGCCGGGTACGACCTGTTGCCGGCGGCCGGGTGGCTGCTGCTGCGGATCAAGAAGTACGGCTGGGTGGAGCCGGCGTTGCTCGCCGAGCGCAGTGTCGTGCCGCTGCCGGTCGTCCTGGAGGCGGCTCGGCAGGTCGAGGAGCGGGGGCTGGCCGTGCGTGAGGGGCTCGATCTCGTGCTGACCGGGCGGGGGCGGGAGGTTGCCGGGCGGTTGGCTCGGGCGCGGGAGGAGTCGTTGGCCGCGTTGCTGGGGGACTGGTGGGGGCCGGATCGGCCCACTGATCTGATTCAGCTGGTGAGGGAGCTGAACGAGGAGCTGTGCGGGTCGGATCGGGAGCAGCCGCGTGGTGGGGCGGGAGCGGGGGCGGGGGGTGTGCGTTGATGCCTGCGGCGCCTGTGCGGGGGCGTGGGGGTGGGCGTGGTGTCTGCGGGTGGTGGGGGTGTGCGATGGCTGCGGCGCCTGTGCCTTGATGCCTGCGGTGCCTGTGCGGGTTCGGTGGGGGTGCGCGTCGCGCCTGCGGGTGGTGGGTGGGGGGGGGCCGTGCCGGGGGGTGTCCGTCCTCGGACCGGCGGTTGGGGGCGTGTGAGAAGTGCTGTTTCTTGACGCCGGTCACTGCGGGCGGGCACCCCCCGGCACGGCCCCTTACCGCCGTCGGCGGCCGCGGGGCCGGTGGGGGTACGCGTTGCGGCGGCGCCTGGGCCCTCGGCAGTGGGGGGCTGGTGTCAGTGCAGGGGCTTGCTGAACCAGTGGTCGGCGTAGAGGTCGTTGTTGTGCGGGGGTGTTTCCTCGTAGCCGAGGCGGGTGTACAGGGTGCGGGCTTCCACCAGGTCGTGGCGGGTGTCCAGGACCATGCGGGTGGCGCCGAGCGCACGGGCCGTGTCCTCGGCGGCGTGTACGAGGTGGGGGCCGCCGCCCTTGCCGCGCATCGCCTCGTGGACGAACACCCGCTTCAGTTCGGCGGTTTCCGGGTCCAGCAGGTGGACGCCGGCCGTGCCGGCCGGCTCGCCGGAGTATCTGGCCACCAGCAACTCGCCCTTGGGCGGACGGAGTTCGTCCCAGGACGGGGCGGCTATCTCGCGCTCCAGTTCGGCCGGGTCGGTGCGGTGGCCCTCGTGCAGGAGGTAGTAGCGGTCGCTGACCTCCGTGTAGTACGCCCGCCAGAGTGCGGTGGCGGCGGGGGAGTCGGGGAGTTCCGCGGTGATGGTCCAGGTCATGGGCGACATTCTCGGAGCGCGGGCCACCGGGTGTGCAAGCGGATATCGGTGGCCTCGTCGGTGGGCTGTTTGGGAGGCGCCTTCGCGGCAACCCGGCCCATATGTCCACAGGTGTGATCGTTTTGATCGTGATCGCGGCGGTCGTCGTCGTTCTCGGCGTGGCCGCCCTGGCCCTGCGCGCTCGCGGCGCGCAGGGCAACGGAGGTCTGAAGCGGCGCTTCGGGCCCGAATACGAGCGGGCCGTGGCCCGGCACGACGGCGACACCAAGGCCGCCGAGCGGGAACTCGCCCAGCTGGTGGAGCGGCACGGCAGGCTGCGGGAGCGTCCGCTGGAGCCGGCCGAGCTGGAGCGCTTCGAGGCCCGCTGGACGGCGGCCCAGGAGCACTTCGTCGACTCGCCGAGGGAAGCCGTCGGTGAGGCGGACCGGCTGCTCGCGGAGCTGGCGCAGGCGCGGGGTTTCCCGGACGGCGCGCAGTACGAGGAGCAGCTCGCCGCGCTGTCCGTGCACCACGCCCACCATGTGCAGGGCTACCGGCGGGTGCACCGTGTCGCCCACACCCGCGTCGGCGACGGACGTGACGGCGCGGGGCAGAGCACGGAGGAGATGCGCGAGGCCATGATCGAGGCCCGGGCCCTGTTCGAGGACCTGACGGGCCCGGTGGACCGCGGGGCGTCCCACCATTCCCGCCGGGACACCGGCGAGCGGACGCACGCTAGCAGCAACGGCCACCGCGGCCATCTGCCGTGGACGTTCACCCGTCACGCCAAGGGGAGTTGAGTGACATGGCGGATGCGATGACCGGCAAGGGCGCGGAGCGTGATCCGATAGCGCCCACCACCACGGGCGCGGAGCGGGACGAGGGCACGCGGGTGCGTGGCACGACGCGGGGCGGTGTCACCGCGAAGGCCGGGCGCGAGGCCACCCCGCTCTTCCCGCACGAGGAGTCCGACAAGTTCGAGCTGCGGCTGCACCATGCGGTCTCCGGATTCGTCGACGGCCCCCGGGCCGCCGTCGAGGAGGCCGACCGCGTCCTGGAGGAGCTGACCGCCCGATTCACCGAGGCGGTGACACAGCGCCGCCGGACCCTGCGCGGGGCCTGGCAGTCCGCGGACCGGGCCGAGGGCGGGCCCGAGTCGTCCACCGACACCGAGCAGCTGCGTCTCGCCCTGCGCGACTACCGTGAACTGGCGGAACGGCTGCTACACGTCTGAGCCGTCCGCCCGCGGACCTTTCGCCGCCGTCCGGCGCTCCCGCCACTCGCGTACGACCTCGTCGACGTCGTACGGCTTGCGGCCCAGGGGAGGGCCGGGCGGCGGCTTCAGCAGCATGTCGCGGATCTTGACGTTCACATCCGAGATGATCTTCCGGACCATCCGCTCCGACGGGGCCGCGTAGGCCGCCGTCAGCGCGTCCTCCGCCTCCTTGCGCAGGGCCAGGGCCGGGGGCAGGACCGACAGGCCCTCGCGGGCCATCTTGCGCTTGACCCACCACAGTTCGTCGTACGGGGCTTCCAGGTCGGTCGGCAGGGGCCGCCCGGCGCCGGGCAGCCGGTCGAAGTCGCCGCGCTCCTGCGCGTCGTGGATCTGCTTGTCCACCCAGGACTCGAACGGAACGCCGGGGGGCTTTCGCTCGGTCATGAGTTCATTGTGCCGGACGCGGTGGTGCCGGGCGATTTATCATGCGGCGTCGGCGGCCAAGACGACCGTCGTACAAGGACGTTTCAGAAGGAGCGCACGTGCTCGAACTCACCATGGCCGCCGTGTCCGCGGCGGACGAGGGTGCCACGGCCGGCATGCTCATGGCCGACGCGCCCAGCGAGCCGGGTGCTCTGCTGCGGGTGGGCCGCGACAAGTCGGTGTGCCGGCTGGTGACGCCGGACGACTGGCTGTTCGTCTCCCGCGTCCACCTGGAGTTCCTGTGCGGTCCGGACGGCGGCTGGCAGGTGTCCTGGCTGCGCGGCTCGCAGCCCGACCCGTCCTCCGAGGTGCGGCTGACGGTGGGGCAGTACACCCAGCCGATCGCGTACGGCGGGACGGTGCCGCTGCCGAGGGGCGGCAGCGGCGAGATCGTCATCCAGGACCGCACCGCACCCCGCAGCGTCAACGTCGGCTTCTACCACGAGGCCTGATCGCCCCGGGTCACAGCACGCGGGCCAGCGCGAAGCCGTCGTAGCCCTTGCCGCCCACCGTCTGGATCGCCGTGCCGCTCAACCTCGGGTGGCTGCCGATCAGTTCGATGGCGGCTCGGGTGCCCCGGATGTCCGGCGCGTCGCTGTCGGCGTCGACGACCCGGCCACCGCGTACCACGTTGTCCACGATGATCAGGCTGCCGGTGCTCGTGAGCCTGACGGCCCAGTCGACGTAGTGCGGGTTGTTGGCCTTGTCGGCGTCGATGAAGACCAGGTCGAAGGGGGCGGGGTTCTCGTCGGCCAGTTTGGGCAGCAGGTCCAGGGCCGCGCCCACCCGCACCTCGACGACCTTGTCCAGGCCCGCCCGCGCGATGTTGCGGGCGGCGACCTCGGCGTGTTTCGGGCTGTACTCCAGCGAGATCAGCCGGCCGTCGGCGGGCAGGGCGCGGGCCAGCCAGATGGTGCTGTAGCCGCCGAGGGTGCCGATCTCCAGGATGGTCCGGGCGCCCTGGATCTCGGCGAGAAGCTGCAGGAGCTTGCCCTGGGGGCGGCTGACGGCGATCGACGGGAGCCCGGCCGCCTCGCTGTCCCGCAGGGTGGCCTGGAGTACGTCGTCGTCCGGTGAGAGGTGGGCGGAGAAGTACTCGTCGACGTCGTCCCAGAGCTGCGACTCGCTCATCGCCTTACCTTTCGTATGGCTAGTTAGAATTCCTAACTAGATGCGCTAACGAATATAGTCGCGTGCCCCGTTCCCTGTCAGGGGATTCCGGTACCCCGGCGAGGATTCCAGGATGGTCGATTCAGCCGATCGGCGCAGAGCGCTGCGCCGACGCCGTGCCCGCCCGTCAGGGTCGTCCGGCCGAGGAGGAGTGGACGACAGGTGAAGCGGAGGTTGCCTGCGTCCCTCCCGATGGTGGCGGGAGCCGCATAGGCTTCGTGAAGATTCCTTACTCGTGGGACCGGGACGAACGGGGCGGGAGGCCGACAAGGCGTGGCGAAGGCGGATCACGGTGGACGACCGGCGGAGGCACTGGGAGCGACGGCCGTCGGCACGGTCCAGGCGCGTCTGCGCGCGACACGGCTCGCTCTGTGGCTGGTCGTCGCGCTTCTCGCGGCCCGGCAGGTGGCGGTCGTCCTCGCCACACCGCGCGGCGAGCGCCTGACCGACCTGGAGACGTGGGTCGGCCCCGACGGCGTCCTGCACGTGAAGGGTTCGCTCTACGATTCCACCCGGTTCACCGGCACACCGTTCGGCGGACTCGTCCTCAAACCCCTCACCCGCGCCGCCGAGCAGGCCCTCGGCCTGGGCTGGACCTTCGGGACCCTGCTGCTCGTCGTCGCCCTCGGCCTGGCCGCCGCCCGCGCCCTGCCCCAGCCGGTGAGCAGACGGGCCTCCCTGCTCGCCGCGCCCGTCGCCGTCAGCCTGCTCATGCTGTCGCTGCCGGTGCGCAACACCCTCTACCTCGGCCAGACCAGCATCATCCCGGTCCTGCTCGTCCTGCTCGGCTGCTTCGCCGTCCGCGGCGAACGCGCCAGCGGCGTGCTCATCGGCCTCGCGGCCGCGCTCCAGCCGACCCTGCTGCTGTTCACCCCGCTGCTGTGGTTCACCGGCCGCCGCCGGGCCGCGCTGTCCACGGGGGCCACGTTCGCCGCGAGCACCGCGGTCGCGGCGGTGGCGATGCCGCACGACTCGTACACCTACTGGGTGCATCACCTGGCCGGCGTCGGCCTCGGCGGACGCGCCGACGACCTCGGCAACCAGTCGCTGCACGGCGCCCTGCTGCGGCTGGGGCTCACCGGCCCCCTGGAGATCGCCCTCTTCCTGGCCCTGGGCGCCGCCGTCGCCGTCCTCGCGGTGCGCCGCGCCGTGCGCTACGCCCACGACGGCCAGCTCCTGCTCGCCGTGGCGATCACCGGCTGTGCCGCCATAGTGGTCTCCCCGACCGCCTGGCAGCACCAGCTGCTGTGGGTGCTGCTCGCGGTCGTCGGCCAGGTCGGCAGGCGGGCCTGCGACCGGTACGTATGGCCGGTCGCCGTCGTGCTGGTGATGACGCTGCCCGCGAGGACGATGGTGCCGGACAAGGTGCTCCTGCACCCCCTGCGCGCCGACCTGATCCTCCTGGCCGCGCTCGCCACGGCCGCCGTCGTCCCGTTCCTGTCGCGCACCTCCCCGTACTGGCAGACGCCGATCCCCACGCGGTACGCGGACAAGGTCCCCTCCCGCTTCCGGCACATCCCGTTGGTGCCGTTCCTGCGCCGGGTGGTCAGCCGCCCGAACCTGTTCTTCGAGCTGCTGCTGATCCGGGTCACCTACTACGCCTACGCCCAGATCCGCCTCGCCGCGGCCGGCGGCTCCCACTCGGCCGGGCGGGCCACCGCCGAGGAGCACGGCGAGGAGATCCACTCGATCGAGCGCGCCCTGCGCATCGACATCGAGTACTGGGCCAACCACGCCATCGTGAAGGCCGACTGGCTGCGTGACTTCTTCGACTTCTACTACGAGTCGTTCCACTTCGGCGTACCGCTCGCCGTGCTCGGCGTCCTGTACTGGCGACGCCCCGTCGACTACCGCTGGGCCCGCACCGCCATCGGTTTCGCCACCGTCTTCGCCCTGGTCGGGTTCTGGCTCTACCCGCTCGCCCCGCCCCGCCTGATGCCCGGCCTCGGCTTCATCGACACGGTCCACGGCCCGCAGGACTTCTCCCGGCCGGACTACGGCACCCTCACCGAGCTCACCAACCAGTACGCGGCGATGCCGTCCCTGCACTTCGGCTGGTCCCTGTGGTGCGGCCTGGTGATCCTGATCCTCGCCCCCCGGTGGTGGATGAAGGCCCTGGGCCTGCTGCACCCGCTCCTCACGGTCACCGCGATCGTCGTCACCGCCAACCACTGGGTGCTGGACGCGGTCGGCGGCGCGCTGGTCGTCGGCGCCGGCTTCGCGGTGACGTACCTGTTCCAGGGTCCGCGCGCCGGGGCGGGGACGGCGCGGGCGGCACAGGTCAGCAGCGACCGCCCGGCCCCGGTGAGAGACCGTACTCCGAGCTGATCCGGTACGCGCCGGGGGCGGTGACGGTGAGCCGGGTGAACTCGCCCTGCCGGGCGAGACAGCCGCCGCCGTCGGCGCGCAGCCAGGGCGAGTAGGCCACCCGCACGGTCACGCTGCCGGCCCGGGGCATCCGTACGACGACGTCGGCGCTGGACGTCGACACGACACGGGCGGGTTCGGTCACGAGCGGGACCGCGTCGCGCACCCGGTACACCCGCCAGTGCTCGTCCTGCCACACCGGCTCCAGCCAGTCGGGCCGGTCCTCACGTATGAGCCGCGCCTCGACCTTGGCGTACCCGTCGGGCCTGCCCAGGGGCAGCACGACGAAGCCGACGGCCCAGCGGTCCAGCCACGCCCGGTAGGTGGTGGCCGAGAACGAGCCGTCGTAGAACAACCGGGCGCGCTCCATGTCGAGTTGGCGGTTCCAGCCGCGGGCCATGTTGATGTGCGGAGCGAGTCCGCTGGCCTCGCGGTGGTTGCGGGCCGGAACCACCTCGACGCGGGTGCGGTCGGCTCCCAGGCGGTCGAGGGCGCGGACCACTGACTCGGTCTCGGCGGCCCAGCCGGGCACGACGGTGGAGACGTAGAGGTCGTCGGCGGTCTTCTTGCCGACCCAGCCGATGGAGAACACGAGGGCGAAGACGAGCAGCTTGCGGCGCCACCCCGCCAGATCGGGGCGGACCAGCAGCACGGCGAGCAGGGCGGCGGGCCCGAACAGTTCGGCGAAACGCTCGACGTTCGTGCCGATGGGAGACGCGATCAGATACGTCAGGACGGTCCCGGCGGCGTAGACGACGCCGCTCCAGCGGGCGACGCGCCAGGTGCGGGGAGCGAAGGCGGTGACGGCGAGACCGAGGAAGAAGGGCGGCCAGATGCGGTCCATGAACATCAACTGCTCGCCCTTGAAGGGGAAGAGCAGCGTGGTCACCCCCACGGTGACCGCGGGCGGCACGAGCAGGGCGAGGGCGCGGGCGAGGTCGCGGGTGAGGAGGTGGGCGGCGCCCACGACCACCACGAACAGTCCCGCCACGGGGCTGGCCATGGTCGCCAGGGCGGCGTAGGCGGCGGCGAGGACGATCCGCCGCTCACGGGTGAGCAGCAGGCAGGCGGCGAGTCCGAAGGCGACGCCGAGCGCGAACGTGGTGCGGCCGGAGGCCACGTTGCACCACAGGGCGAAGGACGCGAGCAGGGCCGGTCCGAGGGGCCTGCGCAGGTTCTCGACGCGGGTGAGGAGCACGGCCGCGAGCCAGGTGGCGGCGACGCCGGACACGACGGTGACGGTGCGGACACCGAGGACGGCCATCAAGTACGGGGATATG
Organism: Streptomyces sp. NPDC001920; assembly: GCF_053594495.1. Lineage (NCBI taxonomy): Bacteria > Bacillati > Actinomycetota > Actinomycetes > Kitasatosporales > Streptomycetaceae > Streptomyces > Streptomyces sp. NPDC001920. The sequence continues at coordinate 556,495 of NZ_JBSFEP010000002.1, read as the reverse complement.
AGGCTGTAGTTGGCGGTGTGCGTGCCGCCGTACCAGAAGAGGTTGTACGCCGAGTCCCCGTGCCGCTCGGCGAACCCGGCCCAGGCCTCCTGCGCGGCCAGGTCGCCGCCGCCCGTGCCGAGGAACAGGGCCCAGAGCGCGTAGAGCGGGAGAGCGGGGAGCGTGGCCAGCAGCGGGATCCGATGCCGGGTCCACAGGGTGCGCGGGGGCCACTTTCGGGCAGGAGGCGCCGGCTGTGGGACGTCCGGGCTCGTGCGGGTGCTGGTGAGTTCGGCTGGGGCCACGTGATCGAAGACGTGGAATGCGGCCGGGACGTTGACTCGGGGCACGAAGAGGGCCGGCCACCGGCGGCTCCTGGACCCCGGCGGGGCCGGTCCTCACGACCGGTCCCGCCGGGTGTACCGTCCTGGTCGCCCAGCGTCGGTCACAGCCGCTGGATGATCGTCCCGGTGGCCAGCCCGCCCCCCGCGCACATCGTGATCAGCGCGAACTCCTTGTCCGTCCGCTCCAGTTCGTGAAGCGCCGTGGTGATCAGCCGGGCCCCGGTGGCGCCCACCGGGTGGCCGAGCGCGATCGCGCCGCCGTTGACGTTGACCTTCTCCAGGTCCTGCTCGAAGACCTGGGCCCAGCTCAGCACGACGGAGGCGAACGCCTCGTTGATCTCGACGATGTCGATGTCCTTCAGGGACATCCCCGCCTTGCCCAGCACGGCCTTCGTCGCGTCGATCGGGCCGTCGAGATGGAAGTGCGGGTCGGCGCCCACCAGCGCCTGGGCCACGATCCGGGCCCGGGGGCGCAGTTTCAGGGCGCGCGCCATCCGTTTCGACGCCCACATGATCGTCGCCGCGCCGTCGCTGATCTGCGAGGAGTTGCCCGCCGTGTGGACGGCCGCCGGCATGACGGGCTTGAGCCCGGCCAGCGCCTCCATGGACGTGTCGCGCAGGCCCTCGTCCCTGTCGACGAGCCGCCACATGCCCTGCCCGGCGCGCTGCTCGTCCTCGGTCGTCGGGACCTGGACGGCGAACGTCTCCCGCTTGAAGCGCTCCTCCGCCCAGGCGACGGCGGCCCGTTCCTGGGAGAGCAGCCCCAGCGAGTCGACGTCCTCCCGCGTCAGGCCCCGGTGGCGGGCGATGCGCTCCGCCGCCTCGAACTGGTTGGGCAGGTCGACGTTCCACTCGTCGGGGAAGGGCTTGCCGGGCCCGTGCTTGGACCCCGATCCCAGCGGCACCCGGGACATCGCCTCGACACCGCAGCTGATGCCCACGTCGATGACGCCCGCCGCGATCATGTTGGCCGTCATGTGCGACGCCTGCTGCGAGGATCCGCACTGGCAGTCGACCGTCGTCGCCGCCGTCTCGTACGGCAGCCCCATGGTCAGCCAGGCCGTGCGTGCGGGGTTCATGGACTGCTCGCCGGCGTGGGTCACCGTGCCGCCGACGATCTGCTCGACGCAGTCGGCGGGGATGCCCGTACGGCCCAGGAGTTCGCGGTAGGTCTCGCCCAGGAGATAGGCGGGGTGCAGGTTGGCGAGCGCGCCGCCGCGCTTGCCGATCGGGGTGCGCACAGCTTCGACGATCACGGGTTCGGCAGCCATGGGTGCGGATCCTCTCCGAGGGCTCTGCGGAACTAGTACGCGTTCTAGTTCTGTGTTGCAGTGTGCTGACGGAGGTTCAGCCACGGCAAGGGGCGTGCGGGCAATTGGGGCGCCCATGGCTCTTGCCAGTTGTAGAACCCGTTACTACCGTCACGACGACCTCCTTTGCTGATGGACCGTCAGGAGCTGCCCATGCCCTGTCCAGCGCTTCCCGACGGGTTCGACTTCACCGACCCCGATGTGCTGCACCACCGCGTTCCTCTGCCGGAGTTCGCCGAGCTGCGCCGCGCCGAACCGGTCTGCTGGATCCCGCAGGCGGGCAACGTGGCCGGGTTCCAGGACGAGGGTTACTGGGCCGTGACCCGGCACGCGGACGTCAAGTACGTCTCGACGCACCCGGAGTTGTTCTCGTCCACCCTCAACACCGCGATCATCCGCTTCAACGAGCACATCGAGCGCGATGCCATCGACGCCCAGCGGCTGATCCTGCTGAACATGGACCCGCCCGAGCACACTCGGGTCCGCCAGATCGTCCAGCGCGTCTTCACCCCGCGTGCCATCCGCGCCCTGGAAGACCGCCTGCGGACACGCGCGCTGACGATCGCCGCGAACGCCCGTGACCGCAGCGGCCCCTTCGACTTCGTCACCGAGGTCGCCTGCGAACTGCCCCTCCAGGCCATCGCCGAGCTCATCGGCATCCCGCAGGACGACCGGGCCAAGATCTTCGACTGGTCCAACAAGATGATCGCGTACGACGACCCGGAGTACGCCATCACCGAGGAGGTCGGCCAGGAGTCGGCCACCGAGCTGATCGCGTACGCGATGAACATGGCCGCCGACCGCAAGGAGTGCCCCGCGAAGGACATCGTCACCACACTGGTGGCGGCGGAGGACGAGGGAAGCCTCCGCTCGGACGAGTTCGGGTTCTTCGTGCTGATGCTGGCCGTGGCGGGCAACGAGACCACCCGCAACGCCATCACCCACGGCATGCACGCCTTCCTCACCCACCCCGAGCAGTGGGAGCTGTACAAGAGGGAGCGGCCCGCGACGGCGGCGGAGGAGATCGTCCGCTGGGCGACCCCGGTGGTCTCCTTCCAGCGCACGGCGACCCAGGACACGGAACTGGGCGGCCGGCAGATCAGGAAGGGCGACCGGGTGGGCCTCTTCTACGCCTCGGCCAACCACGACGGCGAGGTCTTCGAGAACCCGGACGGCTTCGACATCATGCGCGACCCCAACCCCCATCTGGGCTTCGGCGGAGGCGGTCCCCACTACTGCCTCGGCAAGTCCCTGGCGGTCCTGGAGATCGACCTGATCTTCAACGCGGTGGCCGACGCGATGCCGGACCTGAAACCCGCCGGCGACCCCCGCCGACTGCGCTCGGCGTGGATCAACGGTGTGAAGGAACTGCGGGTCAGCACCGGCTGACGTGGCCCGACGGGCACATGCGAAGGCGGCGGCCCCGGGGATCGAGGGGCCGCCGCCTTCAGTTCCGGTCGGCAGGGTCGGCTCAGTACCAGCCGTTCGACTGCCAGAAGCTCCAGGCGCCGCACGGGCTGCCGTAGCGGTCCTTCATGTAGTCCAGACCCCACTTGATCTGGGTGGCCGGGTTGGTCTTCCAGTCGGAGCCGGCGGAGGCCATCTTGTTGCCGGGCAGGGCCTGGACGAGGCCGTAGGCGCCGGAGGAGGAGTTGGTGGCGTTCACGTTCCAGTCGCTCTCGTGGTCGACGATCTTCGAGAAGCACTGGTACTGGGCCGAGTCCGAGATCATCTTCTGCGCGATCTTCTGCGCCGAGCCGGTCCCGGTCGTCGCGGCCTGCGCGGGAGCGGCGGCGAACAGCGTGCCGGCGGTGGCGGCGGCCAGGGCGGCACCGGCGATGGCCTTCTTCGGGGCGGAGACGCGGCGGAAGGTGGAGACGACGGACACGGGGAGCCTTTCTTCGGGGACGGGGCGCCGCGGGCATGCCGCAGCCACGCGAGGCGAGGCGGGGGACATGCGTCGGCGCCGCGGCCCTGAGGGCACGTCGGCGCCGTGCGACGTCGTCCAGACAAGCAGGCCGGGAAGGTGTCCGCAATGAGCCCTTTTGCTAGTTGTGGCCGTACGTCGAACCAAGGTCCTTTGTGTGATGCGGCTCTCAATGCGCAGGTGGACGGGCGTTTCGCCGCGTACATGGCATCCGATTTGTCCGACTAAAGAGGGTCGTAGGTGACCTGGGTCATGTGGGGTGGTTCACCGTGCCCGTGACGATCCGCACCCGGCCCTTCACCGAGCGGGAGCGTCGAATGTGACCGGGCTCTCGAAGGCCGCCCGACGCGTGGCCCGGCGCAGCGCCTTCAGGATCGCCGGACCGAGGACGAGGGTGAGGAGCACCGTCACGATCGCCCTGCCCAGGTCCCAGCCGAGCGAGGTGGCCAGGCAGTAAGCGACGAAACGGGCGAGGTTGGCCAGCGGGCCGGCCTGCGGGTCCGGGGAGATGCGCGAACCGTCCGCGGCGAGGAACGGCCAGCCCTGCATGTTCATCACCGTGCCGTAGGCGAAGGCGGCGAGAAAGCCGTAACCGGCCAGCAGGAGCAGCTCGGCGCGGCCGCGGAGGCGGTCCGGGCCCGGCAGCAGCCCCGCGCCCATCGTGAACCAGCCCATCGACAGCATCTGGAACGGCATCCACGGCCCCACCCCGCCCGTGAGCAGGGCGGACGCGAACATCGTCACCGCGCCGAGGACGAAGCCGAAACCGGGGCCGAGGACCCTGCCGCTGAGCAGCATCAGGAAGAACATCGGCTCGACACCGGCCGTGCCCGCGCCGAGGGGACGCAGGGCGGCACCGGTCGCCGCCAGCACGCCCAGCATCGACACGGCCTTCGGGCCCAGTCCGGACTCGGAGACGGTCGCCGCGACGACGGCGACCAGCAGGAGCAGCAGGCCCGTGAACAGCCAGGGGGCGTCCCTGGCGTGGGCGGCGACCTGCGAGGTGGGCGGGGCGAGGAAGGGCCAGCCGAGCGCGGCGACCCCGACCGAGCTGACCAGGACGAGCGCGGCGACGGACCGGGGGCCGAGGCGGATCGGACGGGCCTGCCGCTGGATGCCGCTCATGCCAGGGCCTCCCGCACCTGCGTGACCGTGAGCCATCGCTGCGGGGCCAGGATCTTGGTGACCTGCGGGGCGAACGACGGGGAGGAGACGACGACCTCGGCCGTCGGGCCGTCGGCGATCACCTCGCCCTCGGCGAGCAGGACCACCCGGTGGGCCAGCTCGGCGGCCAGCTCCACGTCATGGGTGGCCAGGACGATGGCGTGCCCTCGGGCGGCGAGGTCGCGCAGCAGCGCGACGAGGCGGGCCTTCGCCGCGTAGTCGAGGCCGCGGGTCGGTTCGTCGAGGAGCAGCAGGGGAGGGCGGGCCGTCAGGACGACGGCCAGGGCGAGGGTGAGCCGCTGGCCCTCGGAGAGGTCGCGAGGGTGGGTGTCGTCGGGGATGCCCGGAAGGAGTTCACGGACGAGGGCCCGGCAGGTGCCGGGCTCGGCTCCCGCGTCGGCGTCGGCGGTCGTGCACTCGGCGGCGACCGTGTCGGCGTACAGCAGGTCACGGGGTTCCTGCGGGACGAGGCCGACGCGGCGCACGAGGTCGCTCGGCGGTGTGCGGTGCGGGGCGGATCCGCCGACGTCCACCTGGCCGGCGGAGGGTTGCACGAGGCCGACCAGGGTGTTGAGCAGGGTGGACTTCCCGGCGCCGTTGCGGCCCATCAAAGCGACGGTCTCACCGGGGGTGACGGTCAGGTCCACCTGGTGCAGGGCCCGGACCTGGCCGCGCGTGACGCAGAGGGCCCGCACCTCGGCTGTGCACGGGGCGGAGGGGACGGGGGTGCGGCTGCGCCTGAACCAGCGGCGGGGAGCGGATGCGCCCGAGCGGTGGGGGACTTCGCAGTGGGGGCGGGCGTGGCGCGCGGGTGGTTGATCGCGCGCTTCCCCCTGCCCCTGGAGGGCGCCGTCGGCGCGCTCACCGAGTCGTTCCCGCAGGGCCGCCGCCCGTCGCCGGGCGTCCCGGACCGTCAGGGGCAGGGGCGACCAGCCCGCCAGCCGGCCGAGGTCCACGACCGGCGGGGACACCGGGGACACGGCCATCACCTCCGCCGGTGTGCCGAGGACCGGGGGTGCGCCGGGGGAGGGGAGGAGGACGACCCGGTCGGCGTACTGCACGACCCGCTCCAGGCGGTGCTCGGCCATCAGGACGGTCGTGCCGAGGTCGTGGACCAGCCGCTGCAGGACGGCGAGGACCTCCTCCGCGGCGGCCGGGTCCAGGGCCGAGGTCGGCTCGTCGAGGACCAGGACATCGGGGTGCGGGGTGAGGACCGAGCCGATCGCGACACGTTGCTGCTGGCCACCGGAGAGGGTGGCGATGGAGCGGGCGCGCAGGTCGGCCAGGCCCAGCAGGTCCAGGGTCTCCTCGACACGGCGGCGCATGACGTCCGCGGCGAGGCCCAGCGACTCCATGCCGTAGGCCAGTTCGTCCTCGACGGTGTCGGTCACGAAGTGGGAGAGCGGGTCCTGCCCCACCGTGCCCACCAGGTCGGCCAGTTCGCGCGGCTTGTGGGTGCGGGTGTCCCGTCCCGCCACCGTGACCCGGCCGCGCAGGGTGCCGCCGGTGAAGTGCGGGACGAGGCCGCTCACCGCATTGAGGACGGTGGACTTGCCGACCCCCGACGGACCGACGAGCAGCACCAGTTCACCTTCCGGAACCTCGAAGTCCAGGCCCTGCACGATGGGTTCGGCGGCACCGTCGTAGGTCACGGAGACGTTCTCGAAGCGGATCACGACGGCTCCTTGCGGACGGGGCTGGGACCGGGGCTGCGGGGTGCGGGGCTGACGAAGGCGGGCAGCAGGCCGAGGAGGACGGCCGCCGCGGGCCACAACGGGAGGGCGGGGGCGACGAGGGGCACCACACCGGGGTTCAGGGCGGCCGGGTCGCGGGCGGCGGCGAGGGTGAGCAGGGCGGCGACGGCCACACCGGACCCGGCGACCAGCCGGGCGCGGACGTCCCAGCGGTCCGGGCGGTAACGGGTGCGCAGGGTACGGCGACCGCCGAGACGAAGCCCCGCGAGGGCGGCGGCGAGCCCGGCCAGCAGCACCGGCAGGCCGTACGTCCCGCCCTCGGCGGTCAGCAGCCCGTACGTTCCGGCGCAGACGCCCAGCAGGCCGCCGAGGGTCAGCGCGGTCGTCGTACGGCGAACGCGGGGCGGGACGTCGGCCGCGCGGCCGTAGCCGCGGGCGTCCATCGCGGCGGCGAGGGCGACCGACCGCTCCAGCGCGCCCTCCAGGACCGGCAGTCCGACGTGCAGAAGGCCGCGCACACCCCGGTCGGGGCGTCCGCGCAGACGCCGGGCGGCACGCAGGCGCTGGACGTCCGCGATGAGGTTCGGGGCGTAGGTGAGCGCCACGACCACCGCGACACCCATCTCGTAGAGGGCGCCGGGGAGGGACTTCAGGAGGCGGGCCGGGTCGGCGAGCGCGTTCGCCGCGCCCACGCAGATGAGCAGGGCGGCCAGCCGCAGCCCGCTGTAGAGGGCGAACAGGAGGGTCTCGGCGGTGACCTTCCCGCCCAGGCGGATCCCCTGGGCCCAGCCGGGCAGGGGAAGTTCGGGCAGGTCGACGATCACATGGGTGCCGGGGACGGGGGAGCCGAGGGCCACGGCGAAGAAGAGACGGATGAGGAGGACGGCGAGGGCGAGCTTGACGAAGCCGCCGTAGGAGCGGGCCCAGGGGGCGTCGGGGCGGCAGGTCGCCACGACATAGGCGGACGTCGCTATCAGGAGGGTGAGCAGGAGCGGGTTGGTGGTGCGGGTGGCCGCGGTCCCGAGAGCCAGAGCCCACAGCCACCAGGCACCGGGGTGCAGCCGTGCCCCGGCCGTCACGGTCGCCGCCGTCGTGCCTGCCAGATCGCTGCCGCTCCCAGGACGGCCACCACGGCGATCCCCGCCACCAGGCCCACCGACGGGCCGCCGTCCGAGCCGGCCTCCCCCTCGGCGGCCGGCTCTCGCGCGGGCGCCGGCCGGTCGGCCGTCCCCGAGACCTGCTCGCCGCAGCCCTTGCGCGGGTAGCCCGCGATCGCGCACAGCAGGGCGTTCGTGTCGTAGCGCAGCGGCTCGGCCACCTCGGCCAGGGCCTCGGCCGTGGTCGCGTCCGGCGCCACCCGTGCGCAGACCGTGCGGCGGGCCGGGGGTGTCTCGCCCGACGGGGCGTCCCGCGGGGTCCCGAAGTCGAGGACCAGGGCGACCCGCTTCATGCCTTCGCGCGCCGGTGTCCGCGCGCAGATCACCTCGAACACGGCGGCGCCCCGAGGCCGCGCCGCGTCCGCGGAGTTCTCGCTCACCGCGAACCGGAGGCCCTGGACGTCACCGTCGGACGGGCGGGCGGCGGCGGGGCCCTGGGTGGCGTAGGTCCAGGTGTCGCCGTCCAGGTCCCAGAAGGACCAGTAGCGGTAACCGGCCGCCTGGGCGGGCTGGGTCACGCCCGCCAGGACGGCGAGCGTGGCCAGCAGGAGGGTCAGAGCGCGGCGGACCACGGTCACTTGCCCTTGTTGCGGCCGCTGATCAGGAAGCCGACGCCGATGCCCGCGACCAGGCCGACGCCGATGATCCACCACAGGCTGACGCCGTCCTTGTCGTCCTCCTCCCGCTGCGCGGCCTTCGCCGGCGCCGACGCGTCCGGCGCGGACCGCGGCGCCGGGCCCGTCGCGTTGAGCTGCCGGACGAGGTCCGCGCCGCCGAAGTCCCGCGGGTCGGTGCCGGTCGCGTGGGCGGCGAAGATCAGCTGGGCGTAGGCGGCGGGGCCGCTCTGCCCGGCCCACTTCGCGGAGTTCCGCTGCAGCCAGCGCAGGGGCTCGCGGGCCGCGTCGGCGCCCGATCGCGCGGCGAGCGCGACGACCGCGTCGGCCGTGTTGCCGTAGTCGGGCTGGTCCTTCGCACCGGGCATCGCGGACTTCAGGTACCCGGTCCCGCTCAGGGCGCGGCCGAGGTAGGCGGTGCCGTTGAGGGCCGCGTCGGCGGGGGCCGGGCTCTTACCGCCGAGGCACTTCGGGGCGTCCTCGGCCGCCTTGCCGGGCGTCGTCACGAGGCCCTTGCCGAGCAGGCCCAGCACACCCGCGGCGGTCGCGTCGGCGTTGGCCGCCAGCGCCCCCTTCTTGTCGGGCTGGAACGCGAACGCCCCGGCGTCCTCGCCGCCGCACGGCAAGGACAGCGCCAGCAGGGCGTCGTACGGGGACCTGCCGTCCTTGCGCACCTCGCCGGGCTTCTCGCCGACGGCCGCGAGCGCGCCGATCACCACGGAGGTCGAGTTGGCGTCGCTCGCGCCACCCGGCACGTACCCCCAGCCGCCGTCCTTGTTCTGCACGGACTTCAGCCAGGCCACCGCCTTGCCGGTCGCGGTGCCGTGCCCGCCGAGCGCGGCGAGGGCCTGGACGGCGGCGGCCGTGTTGTTGGTGTCGACGGGGGTCTTGGCCCCGCAGTCCTTCGAGACGTCGGCACGGTAGGGGGCGAACGACCCGTCGGCGCACTGCTGTCCGGTCAGCCAGTCCACGGCCTCGTCGGCCGGCTTCACGCCCACCGTGTCCTGGGCGAGCAGCGCGAGCGACTGCCGCCACACCCCGTCGTACGTCGGGTCGGACGTGCCGTACAGGCCGGCCGGGAGCGCCACGGACGGCGACGCGGACGGGTCGGCGGCGAAGGCGGGCGTGACCGTGCCGATCACGGTGACGGCGGCCAGGACCGCGGCGGTGCGGCGGACGTGCATGATCGGCGAATGCCCTTCCCTCAAGGGGCCGGGCAGCACAGGGAGACCCCGGGCGGCTCGGCTCCGTGTACCTCGACGGTGCCGTGCTCCAGCCGGCTGCCGGTGCACGTGAGCCGGTCACGAATCCGTACGGGGCGATCCGGCTCACCGGCCGGTTCGCGATGGGGGCACCTCCCAGGCCCTCAGGGCACTGGGGGAGGGTCAGCGCCGGATTTGCACCGGCTTCCCCCCGTACGGGTGTGATGACGACGCGGCTACTCTACCGGCCCGTAGGGAAACCGCTGAGGGCAGGCCGGGGGCGCGGATAGGTTCGGGCGCATGGGGATCACGGGGAGGGCCGGACGGCTGCTGGGTTCGGGGCGCGCGTCCGACGTGTACGAGATCGACGAGGCGTGGGTGCTGCGCCGGGACCGGGAGGGCCATGCCGACGGACGCGCCGAGGCCGCGCTGATGGAGCGCCTGCGCGCGCACGGCTACCCGGTGCCCCGGGTGCGGATCGCCGACTGTTCGCGGTCCGACCTGGTCATGGAGCGGCTGTACGGGCCGACGATGCTGGCGGCCTTCGGGGCGGGGCACCTGGACGCGCGCGCGGCCGGGGGGATCCTCGCCCGCCTCCTGCGGCAGCTGCACGCCGTCCCCGGACGGGTGGTCCACCTGGACCTCCACCCGGAGAACGTGATGCTCACCCCCGACGGCCCCTACGTCATCGACTGGTCCGAGGCCGAAGCGGGCGACCCCGGCCTGGACTGGGGCATGTCCGCCCTGATCCTCGCGCAGGCGGCCGCCGCCGACGAGCGGTTGGCCGAGCCTGCCCGCGAGATGCTCGGCGCCCTCCTCGCCGACCCCCGCGACCTCACCGGGGAGGGGGTGGCGCAGGCACGGCGCCGACGTGCCGCCAACCCGACGATGAGCGCGCGGGAGGTCGAGGTGCTCGATGAGGCGGAGGCGGCGGTGCGGTCGTTCATGCCGTGAGCGGGCCCGGGGGCGGGCCGCCGAAGGGCAGGTGGAGGGTGCGGAGGGGAGCAGCCAGGTGGGGTCCGGGGGCCAGACGGTGGGCCAAGTCGACGACGAGGCGTTCGCGGGCCCGCTCGGCGAGCAGCGGTTCCAGGGGTTCCCTGGCATCCGTGGTGCTGCTTGTGCTGCTTCACAACGCCACGTACGTCACCGGATCACTCCCCGCCACCGCCTCCGCCCTCCCCAGCTTCACCAGCCGCCGCAGGTGCGCCTCCGCCTCCGCGATCGCGATGTTCCGTGAGCCGTACGGGATCTGCTCCCAGGGCCGGTTCCACTCCATGCGCTCGGCGAGCTGCCAGGGGGTGAGGGGTTCGCAGAGGAGGGCGCGGAGGTCGGTGAGCCGGGTCTCGTGGTGGGTCAGCAACTCCCGTACCCGGGCGGGCGCGTCGGTGAACGCGTGCTGGTGGGCCGGCAGGACCTCGGCGGGGGCGAGCCGGCCGACGCGTTCGAGGGAGTCGAGGTAGTCGCCGAGGGGGTCCGTGACGGTGGTGTCGTCCGGGTCCTCGTACAGGCCGATGTGCGGGGTGATGCCGGGCAGGAGGTGGTCGCCGGAGAACAGGCGGCCGTGCCCCGGGAGCCGGTCCGGATGGTCTTCCTCCAGGTGCAGGCAGACGTGGCCGGGGGTGTGGCCCGGGGTCCAGATCGCGCGCAGGCGGCGGCCGGGGAGGTCGAGGAGCTCGCCGGGGACGATCTCGCGGTCGGGTGCGGCCGGGGCGAAGGAGGGCAGGGTGCCCGAACGGCGGGCGGTACGCAGCGGTGACACGTGGGCCTCCGGGGCGCCGGCCGCGGTGAGCTTGTCCGCCATGTAGGAGAACCAGCGCTCGGGGCGGGTCGCGCGGGTGCGCCGGACGATCGCCGCGTCCGCCGCGTGCATGGCGATCCAGGCACCGGAGGCCTCGCGGACCGTGCCGGACAGGCCGTGGTGGTCGGGGTGGTGATGGGTGATGACGACACCGTGGATCTCGGCGGGCGCCGTGCCGCAGGCCGCGAGTCCTTCCGCGAGCGTGTCCCAGGAGGCCGGGTCGTCCCAGCCGGTGTCGACGAGCACCGGGCCGCGGTCGGTGTCGACGACGTACACCAGGGTGTGCCCGAGCGGGTTGTCAGGGATGGGTACCTGGACGGACCGGACCCCGCCCCCGTGGTCGTACACCCGCGCCATGGGTTTCCCCCGTCCTGGCTTTACTCCACCTGCCACGGTCCCCTGCGGGCCGCCGCCCGCACGGCCATTGCTCACTATAACTAGAACTGGTATCAGTTCCTGAAACAACGTCAGAAACCTTCGGGACTCACGTAACCCGCTCCAGGCTCCGCAGGAGGCGTCGGCCATGACCGAGCTCGTGGAACACGGACAGCTGTTCATCGGCGGGGAGTTGACCGACCCCCTGGGCAAGGACGTCATCGAGGTGATCTCGCCGCACACCGAAGAGGTCATCGGGCGCGTGCCGCACGCCTCGCCGGCCGACGTCGACCGGGCCGTGGCGGTGGCGCGCAGGGCGTTCGACGAGGGGCCCTGGCCGCGGATGAGCCTCGACGAGCGGATCGCGGTCGTCACCCGCATCAAGGACGCGATAGCCGTACGGCACGAGGAGATCGCCCGTGTGATCTCCTCGGAGAACGGCTCCCCGTACTCCTGGAGCGTCCTCGCCCAGGCGCTCGGCGCGATGATGGTGTGGGACGCGGCGATCACGGTCGCCCGTGACTTCCCGTACGAGCAGCGGCGGGACGGCGTGCTGGGCGGGATCCTCGTACGGCGCGAGCCGGTCGGGGTGGTGGCCGCCGTGGCGCCCTGGAACGTCCCGCAGTTCGTCGCCGCGGCCAAGCTCGCGCCCGCGCTGCTCACCGGCTGCACGGTGGTGCTCAAGCCGTCGCCGGAGTCGCCGCTCGACGCCTACCTCCTGGCCGAGATCACCAGGGAGGCGGGGCTGCCGGAGGGCGTGCTGTCCATCCTCCCGGCGGACCGCGAGGTGAGCGAGTACCTGGTCGGGCACCCCGGGATCGACAAGGTCTCCTTCACCGGCTCGGTCGCGGCCGGCAAGCGGGTCATGGAGGTCGCCGCCCGCAACCTCACCCGCGTGACCCTGGAGCTGGGCGGCAAGTCGGCGGCCGTGGTCCTGCCGGACGCGGACGTCGAGGCGACCGTCGCCGGTGTCGTCCCGGCGGCCTGGATGAACAACGGCCAGGCCTGTGTGGCCCAGACCCGGATCCTGCTCCCGCGCTCCCGCTACGACGAGTTCGCCGAGGCCTTCGCTGCGGCGGCCGGCGCGCTGGTGGTCGGCGACCCGCTGGACCCGGCGACCCAGGTGGGGCCGCTGGTGGCGGAACGGCAGCAGCGCAGGAACCTCGACTACATCCGCATCGGCCAGGAGGAGGGGGCCAAGATCCTGACCGGTGGCGGGCGTCCGCCGGGGCTGGACCGGGGCTGGTACGTGGAGCCGACGCTCTTCGGGGACGTCGACAACTCCATGCGGATCGCACGCGAGGAGATCTTCGGCCCGGTGATCTGCCTGCTGCCCTACGGTGACGAGGCCGAGGCCGTGAAGATCGCGAACGACTCCGAGTACGGCCTCAGCGGCAGCGTCTGGACCGCCGACACCGCACACGGCATCGAGATCGCCCGCCGCGTCCGTACCGGCACGTACTCGGTGAACACCTTCAGTCTGGACATGCTGGGTCCGTTCGGCGGTTACAAGAACTCCGGACTCGGGCGGGAGTTCGGCCCCGAGGGGTACGGCGAGTACCTGGAGCACAAGATGATCCACCTCCCGGCGGGCTGGGAGGGGTAGCCGATGGGCGACCGCTGGCACGTCGAGGTCGACCGGTCGGTGTGCATCGGCTCGGCCCAGTGCGTCCACCACGCCCCCGACGGCTTCCGCCTCGACACCGGCCGTCAGTCCCACCCGGCCGACCCGGAGACCGACGCGAACGAGGGGATCCTGGCGGCGGCGGAGAGCTGCCCGGTGGAGGCGATCGTGATCACGCTGCTGGGGAGCGGAGAGCCGGTGTTCCCGCCGGAGGAATAGGGTAAAAAATCCTATTCAGGGGTTTTATTCCCGGACGGAAGTTCTATTCTGGGAGCAGGCCTACGGGACGAGTGAGGGAGTCCGAACCGGAGTAGCCGACTTCGGCGAGAAGCAGACGGCTTCCGCTGGGGCCGACATCGACGGTCCGGGCTGAGAGGCCGGAAGGCAGTAGTCGGGCCGGAAGGCGACCCCCAATACCTGATCCGGGCAATACCGGCGAAGGGAACCCGTCTCGTAGGTCCTACTCGTGCCCGCAGGTCCTACGCGGGGCCCCCAGGCTCTACGACGCGTGCCCCTCCGGGCTCGTCAGGTCGATCAGGCGGCAGACCGTCTCGATGTCGATCTTCACCTGGGCGATCGAGGCGCGGCCCGAGAGCCAGGTGATCAGGGCCGAGTGCCAGGTGTGCTCGATGACGCGGACCGCGGAGAGCTGCTCGGGTGTCGGGTCCTCCAGCCCCATCGCGTCCAGGATGATCACCGTCGTCTGCCGGGACACCTGGTCCACCTCGGGCGAGACGCTGCGGTCGGCGAAGGTCAGGGCCCGCACCATCGCGTCGGCCAGGTGCGGCTCGCGCTGCAGCGCCCGGAACGCGCGCATCAGCGTCTCCGCCACCCGCTCCGCCGCCGTCTCCCCCTGGGGCGGTTTCTTGCGCAGCGTGCCGTGCATGTGCTCCAGCTGGTCCTGCATCGTGGCGACCAGCAGATGCACCTTGGACGGGAAGTAGCGGTACAGCGTGCCGAGCGCCACCTGCGAGGACTCCGCGACCTCCCGCATCTGTACGGCGTCGAAGCCGCCCCGGCTGGCGAGCTGCGCGCTGGCGTGCAGGATGCGCCGACGGCGGGCCTGCTGCCGCTCGGTGAGGGGCGCAGAGGCGGGGGGTGCGCTACTTGCTTCCGCAGGCATGGATCCCGTTCCGTGACAGTCGGTGAGGGTGAGTGACCGGACAGAGCATGCCAGGGCGTCGGCCGTGGTGTGAATCACCTGATCCACCGCTCACAGCGGCGCTACCTGCCGGTAGATTCAGAGCCTCTCGAACGATCAAGTCTGAAACTTGTTCTACATTAGCGTCCCCGCGTAATCTCGCGGGACCAGAGCAGGGAGAAGGGGGCCTGGAGTGACCGCTGAGGCCAGGGAGGCCGGGCCCGCGGAGGACCCTGCCGCCGACGGCGAGCGACCGCTCGACATCGCGCTTCTCACCTATAAAGGGAACCCGTTCTGCGGCGGCCAGGGCGTCTACGTCAGACACCTCTCCCGCGAGCTGGCCCGCCTCGGCCACCGCGTCGAGGTCATCGGCTCCCAGCCCTACCCCGTCCTCGACGACGACGAGGACCACGCGGGCCGCCTGACCCTCACCGAGCTCCCCAGCCTCGACCTCTACCGCCAGCCCGACCCCTTCCGCACCCCGGGGCGCGACGAGTACCGCGACTGGATCGACGCGCTGGAAGTCGCGACCATGTGGACCGGCGGCTTCCCGGAGCCGCTGACCTTCTCGCTGCGCGCCCGCCGCCATCTGCGCGCCCGGCGCGGCGAGTTCGACGTCGTGCACGACAACCAGACCCTGGGCTACGGACTGCTGGGAGACGTGGGCGCGCCCCTCGTCACCACCATCCACCACCCCATCACCGTCGACCGCCAGTTGGAGCTGGACGCGGCGCCCACCTGGCAGCGGCGGATGTCGGTACGCCGGTGGTACGCCTTCACCCGTATGCAGAAGCGCGTGGCCCGCCGCCTGCCGTCGGTGCTGACCGTCTCGGGCACGTCCCGCACCGAGATCGTCGAGCATCTCGGCGTACGCGAGGACCGCGTCCACGTCGTGCACATCGGCGCGGACACCGACCTGTTCTCACCGGATCCCGCGGTACGGCAGGTCCCCGGCCGGATCGTCACCACCTCCAGCGCCGACGTCCCGCTCAAGGGCCTGGTCTTCCTCGTCGAGGCGCTGGCCAAGGTCCGTGCCGAGCACCCCGACGCCCACCTCGTCGTCGTCGGCAAGCGCCCCGAGGAGGGCCCGGTCGCGCAGGCGATGGAGCGGTACGGCCTCGAAGGCGCCGTCGACTTCGTCAAGGGCATCTCGGACGCGGAGCTCGTCGACCTCGTCCGCTCCGCGCAGGTGGCCTGCGTGCCGTCGCTCTACGAGGGCTTCTCCCTGCCGGCCGCCGAGGCCATGGCCACGGGCACGCCGCTGGTCGCCACGACCGGCGGCGCGATCCCCGAGGTCGCCGGACGCGACGGTCAGACATGTCTGGCGGTGCCACCGGGCGACCCCGGGGCGCTGGCCGCCGCGCTGAGCCTGCTGCTCGGCGACGAGGAGCTGCGCCTTCGGCTGGGCGCGGCCGGACGGGAGCGCGTCCTGCGGCACTTCACCTGGGCGCGGGCCGCGCAGGGCACGGTGGCCCGGTACCGCGAGGCGATGGCGGACTCGGCGGGCCGGAGTCCGGGCGGCTCGGCGGCGAGGGGCACGGGCCGCGGCGCAGCCACCGCCGACACCGGGCCGGGCACGAGGACCGGTGCCGCGAGCGTCGGGGTGACCGCGAAGGCCGAGGAGTCCGCGCTGGTGGGCGAGTCCGTGGGGGCCGGCGAATCCGCGAGGGTCGGCGAGGCCGCTCCATGACCGCCGTACCCGCGAACACCGGCCCCGGCCGGTCCGGTTGCTCACCCCTCTCCGGTTCCGCCGCCCGCCCCTGCTCCCCGTCCTCCTCCCACCCCCACCCTTCCGACCGCGAAAGCAGGCCCACGTGCTGACCGTCGACTTCTCCCGGTTCCCGCTCGCCCCGGGCGACCGTGTCCTGGATCTCGGCTGTGGTGCCGGCCGGCACGCGTTCGAGTGCTACCGCCGCGGTGCCCAGGTCGTCGCGCTGGACCAGAACGGCGAGGAGATCCGTGAGGTCGCGAAGTGGTTCGCGGCGATGAAGGAGGCGGGGGAGGCGCCGGAGGGGGCCACGGCCACCGCCATGGAGGGCGACGCCCTCGCGCTGCCCTTCCCGGACGAGTCCTTCGACGTCGTCATCATCTCCGAGGTCATGGAGCACATCCCGGACGACAAGGGCGTCCTCGCCGAGATGGTCCGGGTGCTGAGGCCCGGCGGCCGTATCGCCGTCACCGTCCCGCGCTACGGTCCGGAGAAGGTCTGCTGGGCGCTGTCCGACGAGTACCACGAGGTCGAGGGCGGCCACATCCGCATCTACAAGGCGGACGAGCTGCTCGCGAAGATGCGCGAGGCCGGCCTCAAGCCCTACGGCACCCACCACGCCCACGCCCTGCACTCCCCGTACTGGTGGCTGAAGTGCGCGTTCGGCGTCGACAACGACAAGGCGCTGCCGGTGCGGGCGTACCACAAGCTGCTGGTCTGGGACATCATGAAGAAGCCGCTGGCCACCCGGGTCGCCGAACAGGCGCTGAACCCGCTGATCGGCAAGAGCTTCGTGGCGTACGCGACCAAGCCGCACCTGCCGCGGCTGTCCGAGACCTCCGAGGCGGCCGCCAAGTGACGACCCCCCGGACAGAACACCTCGTGCTGCCCGGGGTCCTCACCGCCGAGCAGGCCGCCGCGACCGTCGCGGGGATCCTTGCCGTACAGCGGGAGGACGGGGCGATCCCCTGGTTCCGCGGACACCACCTCGACCCGTGGGACCACGTCGAGGCGGCGATGGCCCTGGACACGGCCGGTGAGCACACCGCGGCCGAACGCGCCTACGCGTGGCTGGCGAGGCACCAGAACGACGACGGCTCCTGGTACGCCGCCTACCAGGACGGTGCCTTCGACGACGTCACCGACACCGGGCGCGAGACCAACTTCGTCGCCTACATAGCCGTAGGCGTCTGGCACCACTACCTCTCCACCGGCGACGACACGTTCCTGGACCGCATGTGGCCGTCCGTGCACGCGGCGATCGAGTGCGTGCTCCGGCTCCAGCAGCCCGGCGGCCAGATCGGCTGGCGGCGCGACGAGGACGGCACGGCGACCGCGGACGCGCTGCTGACCGGTTCGTCCTCCATCCACCACGCGTTGCGCTGCGCGCTCGCGATCGCCGAGCAGCGTGAGGAGCCGCAGCCGGACTGGGAGTTGGCGGCCGGGGCGCTGCGGCACGCGATCCGCCGTCACCCGGAGCGGTTCCTGGACAAGGACCGCTACTCGATGGACTGGTACTACCCGGTGCTGGGGGGCGCGTTGACGGGCGCGGAGGCCAAGTCCCGCATCGAGGAGGGCTGGGACCGTTTCGTCGTCCCCGGCCTCGGTGTGCGCTGTGTCGTCCCCAACCCGTGGGTCACGGGCGGGGAGTCGGCCGAACTCGCCCTCGCGCTCTGGGCGATGGGCGAGTCCGACCGGGCACTGGACGTGCTGAAGTCCATCCAGCACCTGCGCGACCCGGAGAGCGGCCTGTACTGGACGGGCTACGTCTTCGACGACGACGCCGTCTGGCCGCGCGAGCTGACGACATGGACGGCCGGGTCGCTGCTGCTGGCGGTCGCCGCACTCGGCGGCCACGAGGCGACCTGCGCGGTGTTCGGCGGCGAGCAGCTGCCGGCGGGACTGGACCCGGACTGCTGCGTCTGAGCGGTCAGGGCCGAAGGACCCTCAGTGCCGGTGCACCCGATTGGCGATGGCGTGGCCGACGAACAGGTAGACCACGGCGGCCAGTCCGTACCCGGCGACCACACGGGCCCACGCCTCGTCGAACGTGAACAGGTCGTAGGACCACCCCGCCAGCCAGCGCGCCGCGTCGTGGATGAACTGCACGAAGTCGTTCGCGCGGTTGGCGTCCAGCAGGTACATGAGGATCCACATGCCCAGGATGAGGGCCATGATGTCGGCGACGATCGCGATGACCGTGCCGGCCTGGTTCGCACCGTTGCGATATCGAGGGGACATGCCCTTCGGGTAGCCCTTGAACCCTGGATGAAACCCGGCTTGTCGCGGCGGCGGTTCAGGAGTTGAGCTCGGCGAGCACCCGCAGGGTGTGCGCGTCCGGAGCGAGGGCGAGCAGATCCGTCACCGGCCCCTTGCGCCACGACTCCAGCCGCTCGGCGATCCGTTCGCGCGGGCCGACCAGGGAGATCTCGTCGGCGAAGGCGTCGGGGACGGCGCGCACGGCCTCCTCCCGGCGGCCGTCCAGGAACAGCCGCTGGATGCGGCGGGCCTCCTCCTCGTACCCCATGCGCGCCATGAGGTCCGCGTGGAAGTTGCGGGCCGCATGGCCCATGCCGCCGATGTAGAAGCCGAGCATGACCTTGACCGGGAGCAGTCCCTCGGCGACGTCGTCGCAGACCCGCACCTGGGCCAGGGGCGCGACGACGAAGCCCTCAGGCAGGCCGGTCACCGCGTCCCCGTACGCGTCCGGCCTGCTCGGCGACCAGTACAGCGGCAGCCAGCCGTCGGCGATCCGGGTCGTCTGGGCGACGTTCTTCGGTCCTTCGGCGCCGAGGAGGATCGGCAGATCGGGGCGGAGGGGATGGGTGATGGGCTTGAGTGCCTTGCCGAGTCCGGTGCCGTCCGGCCCGGCGTACGGGTGGGAGTGGAAACGCCCGTCGAGCGCCACCGGCGCCTCGCGCCGCAGCACCTGCCGTACGACGTCGACGTACTCGCGTGTGGCGGTCAACGGTGAGGCGGGGAACGGCCGTCCGTACCAGCCCTCCACCACCTGCGGCCCCGACAGCCCCAGGCCGAGCATCACGCGCCCCCCGGAGAGGTGGTCGAGGGTCAGGGCGTGCATGGCGGTGGTGGTCGGGGAGCGGGCCGCCATCTGGGCAACCCCCGTACCGAGCCTGATCCTCGACGTCCGCGCGGCGATCCAGGTAAGCGGGGTGAAGGCGTCGGAACCCCATGACTCCGCCGTCCACACCGAGTGGTAGCCGAGCCGCTCGGCCTCCTGCGCGAGCGGGACATGGTCCGCGCAGGGGCCGCGGCCCCAGTAGCCGAGAGCGAGCCCGAGCCGCATGCACGCCTCCTGACGGTACGTCAGATCCTGGTGGCCCTGCGACTGTACGACAACGGCCCCCCGCCGGGAAGGGCGAGGGGCCGTCGGGTACGACGTGCGGGGCTCAGCCGCGCTGGATGCCCGAGGTGTCCTGGAGCACGCCACGGCGGCCGTCCTGCGTCTGCGCGACCAGGGCGGCGCCACGCTGCTCGACGGCCAGGTACCAGGTGCCCGGCGCGAGTTCGGCGATCGGCGTCTGCGAACCGTCCTCCGGGAACAGCGGACGCGGCACGGGCACGGCGAACCAGAACGGCGAGAAGTCCGCGGCCGGTGCGGGCGCCTGCGCCTGCTGCCCGCCGAACGGCTGCCCCGGCTGCGGCTGTCCACCGTACGGCTGCGGCTGCCCCGGCTGCTGGGCACCCGGGTAGCCGTAACCACCGGGCGGCTGGGCGCCGTAGGGCTGGGGCGCGGCGGGGCTGGGGGCCGGCAGGAGAGGGGCCTGGAGGGCGGGGACGAGGGGGGTGGCGATGGCGCCGGCGGCGAGGAGGAGGGCGGCGATGAAGCCGAGGATCAGCCCGGCGGCGGCGCTGCCCCCCGCGGGGACGTCCACCAGCGTCCAGAACAGACCCCATGCGGAGAGAACCGCGAATGCGGCGCCGACCGTCCCGAGGTCCAGGCCGATGACCTTGCGCGGCTGCGGGAGGCAGTGGTTGACGACGATGAGGGCACCGCCGATGACCCCGCCCAAGTACATGCCGAAGCCGATGCCGAGGTTTTCCCAGGCGTTGGAGTCCAGTTCGAACCCTTCGGCGGAGTAGGTGTCGAGGAACGACGCGATGAACAGCAATACCGCTGCTCCGATCACCACGCCGTCGCCTCTAGTGAGGGAGCGGATATTCACTTCAGGAGGTCCTTCGTCAGTCGTCTCGTCATCGGCATCGCTGGAGGCGCCGCTGTCACCATGTCGCCGTCAGGCCCCGGTGTGAAGCGCAGGGGTGGCCCCTCATCGTAGGGACGACCTTATCGTCCGACCGACGAGGGTGTCCGCCGGGATCAGCCGCCGATCACTACCCGCGCAGGAAACTCACGATTCCCTCAGAGATCCCCCGCGCCGCCTTCTGCCGCCAAGCGCCGTCGGTGAGCTGTGCAGCGTCCTTGCTGTCGCGCATGTTGCCGCATTCGATGAACACCTTGGGCACCGTTGACAGATTGAGACCGCCCAGATCCTTGCGCGTGACCAGGCCGGTGCCGTCGCCGACGTAGTCGGAGGGGGCGCTGCCCGTGACGCGGACGAAGGAGCCGGCGATGCGCTCGCCGAGGTCGCGGGAGGGGCCGACGATCGGGCCGGTGTGCGCGGCGCCCTCGTCCACCTTGCCCGGGAGGATGACGTGGAATCCCCGTTGGCCGTTGCCCGCGCCGTCCGCGTGGAGGGAGACGACGGCGTCGGCGTGCGCCTCGTTGCCGATGCGGGCCCGCTCGTCCACGCACGGGCCCCACGGGCGGTCGCCGTCCTGGGTGAACTTCACGGTGGCGCCCTGCCGCTGGAGCAGGGCGCGCAACCGGTGGGCGACGTCCAGGGTGAACTCGGCCTCCGTGTAACCGTCGTTGGTGGAGGTGCCCGTGGTGTCGCACTCCTTCCAGTTGGTGCCGATGTCTACCTGGCGGTTGATGTCGGCCGTGTGCCGGAAGTTGCCGGGGTTGTGGCCGGGGTCGACCACGACCACCTTGCCCTTGAGAGGGCCGGAGGTGCCGGGCGCCGAGGTCGAGTCGGCGGTGGGCGTGGGGCCCGGCGGTTTGTCGTCGGTCGTGGAGGCGTCGGTCGGCACCGAGCCCGACGGCCCCTGGGAGGACCGTACGGCCGCGCTGCCGGAGCCGCCTCCGTCGCCGGAACCGCCCACCGCCTCGTACATCACCCATCCGAGCAGGGCCCCCGGCACGAGGGCGGCGGCCGCGACGGTCAGGGCGCGGCGGCGACGGCGGCGGGGCTGGGAAGGATCGAAGTCCGGACCTACGTACGACACGCCTGACACCTTACGGGCCGACCACCGCACGCGGCGGTACGCCACGGTCGGGGGCGGCGGCCGGAGTCCGCCCGTGGTTCAGAACCCGGTGCCCGTCCGCCGCAGCACACGCAGCGAGTCCGTCACCGACACCTCCGTGAACGCCCCGGACTCCAGTGCCCGCAGGTAGACGCGGTACGGCGCCTGCCCGGTGAACTCGTCCACGGGGTCCGGGAACACGTCGTGGATGACGAGCAGTCCGTCCTCGGCGACATGCGGGGCCCAGCCCTCGTAGTCGGCGTTCGCATGCTCGTCGGTGTGGCCGCCGTCGATGAAGACCAGGCCGAGCGGGGAGTTCCAGATCTTCGCGACCTGCGGGGAGCGGCCGACCAGAGCCACGACGTGCTCCTCCAGGCCCGCCCTGTGCAGCGTGCGGCGGAATGTCGGCAGCGTGTCCATCAGGCCGATCTCGGGGTCGACGGTCTCCGGGTCGTGGTACTCCCAGCCCGGCTGCTGTTCCTCGCTGCCGCGGTGGTGGTCGACGGTGAGGGCCGTCACCCCGGTCTCGCGGGCGGCGTCGGCGAGCAGGATCGCGGAGCGACCGCAGTACGTGCCGACCTCCAGCAGGGGCAGGCCGAGCCGTCCGGCCTCGACGGCCGCCGCGTACAGCGCGAGCCCCTCGCCCGCGGGCATGAACCCCTTCGCCGCCTCGAACGCGGCCAGGATCTCGGGCTTGGGGGCCGGGGCCATGCGGGTCCCTTTCGGTCGTACGAGCGTGTGGGCGCCCATCGTGCACCACACCCCCCGGCACGGTGAACGACGGGGGGTGCGAGCGCAGGGGTGTCAGGCGCCGACCGGCTCCCCGGGCAGCGACAGGTCCACCTCGACCGGGCCGCCCTCACCCGTGTGCGTCGCCGACGAGGCGAGCGGGGCGTGGCCGTCGGCGCGGGCGGCCAGGACGTAGGCGCCGTGGGCGGGGACGGCGAGGGCGTAGCTGCCGTCCTCGGCGGACAGGGCCGCGCCGGCCCGCCGGCCCCGGCGGTCGATCAGCGTGACCCTGGCACGCGCGACCGGGATGCCGGTGGCGTCCAGGACCCGGCCGCGGAACCCGTGCAGTGCCTCCTCGACGCGCTGCGGGCCGGCGTCCTCCTCGCCGGCGGCGTGCGGCCGAGGCGGGGCGGCGGGGCGGTGCTTGGGCAGGAGCAGGGCCATCAGCAGGCCGATCGCGACCGCGGCCGTCGCGATGAGGAACGAGAGGCGGAAGCCGTGCATCGTCGGGATCTCGGCGCCGCCGACGTCGTTCGCCGTGTTCGCCAGCACCATGCCGATCACGGCGCTCGACACCGAGGTGCCGATGGAGCGCATCAGGGTGTTGAGGCCGTTCGCCGCCCCGGTCTCCGACGCCGGGACCGCGCCGACGATCAGGGCCGGGAGCGAGGAGTAGGCGAGGCCGATGCCGGTGCCCAGGACGACCGCGATCAGCAGGCTCTGCCAGGGGGCGCTCATCAGGCCGAGGCCGGCGCCGTAGCCGATCGCGATGATCAGCATGCCGATGATCAGGGTCGTCTTGGGGCCGTACTTCGCGGAGAGGCGGGCGTACACGGGTGCCGTGAACATCATCGTCAGGCCCAGCGGGGCCACGAGCAGGCCCGCGACCACCATCGACTGGCCGAGCCCGTAGCCGGTGGACTTCGGGAGCTGGAGCAGCTGGGGGAGGACGAGGGAGACGACGTAGAACGAGACACCGACCATGATCGAGGCCAGGTTGGTGAAGAGGACCGCCGGGCGGGCCGTGGTGCGCAGGTCGACGAGGGGGGCCGCGATGCGCAGTTCGTAGACGCCCCACAGCAGCAGGACGGCGGCCGACGCGCCGAACAGACCGAGCGTGGTGCCGGAGGTCCAGCCCCAGTCGCTGCCCTTGGTGATCGGCAGCAGGAACAGGACGAGGCCGGCGGAGAGGCCGAGCGCGCCCATCAGGTCGAAGGAGCCTTCCGCGCGGACCTCGGACTCCGGTACGACGAGGAGGGTGAGGGCGATGGAGAGGACGCCGAGGCCGGCGGCGCCGTAGAAGAGGGCGTGCCAGTCGGCGTGCTGGGCGACCAGGGCCGCGGCGGGCAGTGCGAGTCCGCCGCCGACGCCGATCGAGGAGCTCATCAGGGCCATCGCCGAGCCGAGCTTCTCGCGGGGCAGCCTGTCGCGCATCAGCCCGATGCCGAGGGGTATCGCGCCCATCGCGAAGCCCTGCAGGGTGCGGCCGGCGATCATGGGGAGCAGGTCGCTGGTGACGGCGCTGACCACGGCGCCGAGCACCATCACGGCCAGGCTGACCGTCAGCATGCGCCGCTTTCCGTACAGGTCCCCCAGCCGGCCCATGATCGGCGTGGCCACGGCACCGGAGAGCAGCGTCGAGGTCAGGACCCAGGTGGCGTTGCCGGGCGTGGTGCTCAGCAGCTGCGGCAGGTCCTTGATGACCGGGACGAGCAGGGTCTGCATCACCGCGACGACGATGCCCGCGAAGGCGAGGACCGGGACGAGGGGGCCGGTCGCTCTGCCGGTGGGCTGGTCGTTCGTCGTTCGTTTCATGTCGGGGGCCAACCCGGTGTACCTGGGCAACTATTCCGATGCTTTGGACCCCTAAAGGTTTCTTGACGCTTTCTTGGTGAAGCCGAGGATGGCGAGGAGGCTGATACGGGGGGTGTAGGTCCCTGGCAGGGGGCGGCCTGGGCACAAATCCCGATGCCGGAAGCGTCGGTGGTTGAGAGCATGACATCCATGCTCCGAGCCGCTGACGCCACCCGCACCTCCCGCCGTACCGCGCCTCCCACCTGGCTGGTGGTGGCGCTCGCCTGCGCCGGGCAGTTCCTGGTCGTGCTCGACGTGTCCGTGGTGAACGTGGCGCTGCCGTCGATGCGTGCCGACCTCGGGCTCAGCGCGCAGGGACTGCAGTGGGTGGTCAACGCCTACGCCATCGCCTTCGCGGGGTTCATGCTGCTCGGCGGGCGGGCCGGGGACCTCTACGGCCGCAAGCGGATGTTCCTGGTCGGGCTCTCCCTGTTCACCCTGGCCTCGCTGGCCGGCGGGCTGGCCCGGCAGGAGTGGCACCTGCTCGCCGCCCGGGCAGTACAGGGACTGGGCGCCGCGGTGCTGGCGCCCTCGACGCTGACGATCCTGACCGCGGCGGTGCCGGAGGGCGCGGCGCGGGCACGGGCCATCGCGACCTGGACCGCGGTCGGTGCCGGGGGCGGCGCCGCGGGCGGGCTCGTCGGCGGGGTGCTGGTGGACGTGCTGTCGTGGCGCTGGGTACTGCTGATCAACGTGCCGGTGGGCGCGGTGGTCCTGGCCGGTGCGGTGCTCTGGCTCGCGGAGAGCCGGGCCGAGGACGGGAACCGGCTGGACCTGCCGGGCGCGGTCCTGGTGACGGCCGGGCTGGCGACGCTCGCGTACGGCATCTCGCAGACCGAGGCCGAGGGCTGGACGGCGACGGCCACCGTCGTACCGCTGCTGGCGGGGCTCGCCCTGATCGGCGCCTTCCTCGCCGTTCAGGCGCGTACGGCGGCTCCGCTGATGCCGCTCGGGCTGCTGCGGCTGCGGTCGGTGTCGTCGGCGAACGTGGCGATGTTCCTGTCCGGGTCGGCGATGTTCTGCATGTGGTTCTTCATGACGCTGTACGCGCAGAACGTGCTCGGCTACACCCCGCTGGAGGCCGGTCTGGCCCTGGTGCCCAGCTCACTGGCCGTGATCGTCGGCTCCAAGCTCGCACCCCGGTTGATGCGGGCGACCGGCGTACGCAACGTGGCCGTGCTGGGCACGGTCGTGGCGGCCGTCGGCTTCGGCTGGCAGTCCACGCTGGATGCGACGGGCGCGTACCTGACGTCGATCATGGTGCCGGGCGTGCTGATGATGCTGGGCGCGGGCTTGGCGGCCACCCCGCTCGCCGCCCTGGCCACGTCCGGTGCCCGGCCGGGCGAGGCGGGGCTGGTCTCGGGACTGGTCAACACCTCGCGCACGATGGGCGGTTCGCTGGGTCTCGCGGTCATGTCGACCATCGCGGCCGCGCGTTCGCAGGGGAGCACGTCGCCGGGGGCACTGACGGAGGGGTACGCCCTGGTCTTCCGTACGTCGGCGGCGGTGCTCGTGGCGGGGGCGGTGCTGATGCTGCTGTGGCTGCCGAGGAGGACTTCGACGAACTGAGGCGACGCAGGCAACGGTCCGAGGGGCTCATGGACTCCTTTGAATATCTAGGAGGTGCCCATGGGGGATCGCAAGGCGGCTCGGGACTCGGAGTTCCAGAGCTTTGTCATCGGCCGCTGGCCGCGGCTGATGCGGACGGCATTTCTCCTCACGGGGGAGCAGCACGCCGCGGAGGACCTGGTCCAGACGACGCTCGAACAGGTCTACGTGGCCTGGCGCAGAGTCGGCTCGGCCGATGACCCGGAGGCCTATGTGCGGCGCGTGATGATCAACGCGCACGCCCGCAGGCACCGCAGGCGGCTCAGGGAGTTCCTCGCGCCCAAGGACGACTGCGGCCTGGTGCGCGAGGTGGCGGAGGCCGGTGACCGCATCGCTCAGGCCGAGGACCGCAGCACCCTGCTGACGGCTCTCGCGCAACTGCCCGTGCGGCAGCGGGAGGCGGTGGTCCTGCGGTACTGGGAGGACCTGACCGAGACGCAGACGGCGGAGGCGATGGGGTGTTCCGTCGGCGCGGTGAAGAGCAACGCGTCCAAGGGGATCGCGAAACTCCGCGCCATACCGGGACTGGCCGAGATGGTGACGCAGGGAGGACGGACGCGATGAGCGGGCACCGGGAGACGAACCACGGCATGAGCAAGCACGACACGACCCACACGGACATCGCCTTCCTGCTCGCCGAAGCCGCGGACGAGGTCGAGGTCGGCATAGCCCCTTATGACGCGGTGCTCCGCGGCGGCCGCCGGCGCAGAGCCCGCCGCTGGGCGGTCGCGACGGCGACGGCCCTGGCGCTGGTGGGCTCGGCGACCACACTGGCCGTGGCGGGCATGCCGGGCGGCGACGGCGACCGCAGCCGGGGCTCCTCGGTGGCGACCAGCCCGCCCACGAGCCCGCCCGCCACCCCGGCGCCGGACGTGCGCACGCCCCAGCGGACCCTGCTCGCCACCGGAACCGAGCGCGGCAAGGACTGGAGGGTCGACATCGACGTCTGGGAGGCACCCCGCGACGAACGGGAGGCCCAGGCCGAGCTGGCGGCGATGGCCGAGTTCGGGGACACCCCGTCGGACGTGCGCCAGGCCTCCGACCTGATCGGCCGAAGCTCGTACTCGGTGAAGTGGAGCTACGGCACCGTGGTGAGCAGCCCGACGCTGATCGAGGAGGCGTTCACCGCGCAGGACGCGATGTCGGGCAAGGACATCCAGACCGCAGCGGTCGCCCTGGAGCCCGGTTCCGAGGGGCCGAAGCGCCTGGTCATCGGCAAGGTCGCCGTGACCGCCCAGCAGGTCACCTGCACCTGGAAGGACGGTACGACCACCGAGGTCCCCGTGGTCTCCCGGGCCCACGACGTCAACAGCGACGACTTCGTGATCCGCCCGGTGGACGGTTCCCCGGTGAACTGGTTCGTGTGCCTCGCGCCGGAGGGCACGGTGTACGAGTCGGTGCGGGTGACGCAGTAGCGGTGGCGCGCCGAGGGCGGGGGGCAGGGCGTCGGGACGGCGCGTCTGCGGGGAGCCGCGTTCCGGGCGATCACGGGACCGGTCCACCGCCGCGGACGCCGGCCCGACGTGTCGGACCTGATGAAGCGTCAGAAGCCTTCACAAGTGTGCTGCACTCGGCTATACAAAGGGCGCCGGACTGGAACGCGTTCTAGAACGGCCCGCGACGACCTCGGTGCGGCCGACGGTGCGGACGGCCGTACCGGGGTCTTTCGGTCCCCCAAGAGCCTTCAGGAGCCCCATGCCCATCGACGCCGCCAAGGCCGTTGCAGCGCAGCCCCGGACGGGCGAGATCACCTGGAACGCCAAGGACGTGCAGCTCTACCACCTCGGAATCGGCGCGGGCACCCCGGCGACCGACCCCGACGAACTGCGCTACACCCTTGAGTCCCGCCTGCACGTCCTGCCCAGCTTCGCCACCGTCGCCGGCTCCGGATCGCCCGGGGTGATCAGCGGCCTGTCCATGCCCGGTGTCGAGGTGGACCTCGCCAAGGTCCTGCACGGCGGCCAGTCGCTGACCCTCCACCGTCCCATCCCGGTACGGGGCACGGCGACCGCCACTTCGCGCATCGCCGCCGTCCACGACAAGGGCAAGGCCGCCGTCCTCGTCATGCGCACCGAAGTCGCCGACAGCGACGGGCCGTTGTGGACGAACGACGCCCAGATCTTCGTCCGGGGAGAAGGAGGGTGGGGCGGCGACCGCGGCCCGTCCGCCCGTCTCGAACCCCCTGTCGGTGAGCCCGACCGGGTCGTCGAGCGGTCGACCCGCGAGGACCAGGCCCTGCTCTACCGTCTCTCCGGCGACCTGAACCCGCTGCACGCGGACCCCGAGTTCGCCAAGGTCGCCGGGTTCGAACGGCCCATCCTGCACGGACTGTGCACCTACGGCATCACGCTCAAGGCGGTCGTGGACACGCTGCTCGGCGGTGATGTGACCCGGGTGCGGTCCTACGCCACCCGGTTCGCCGGGGTCGTGTATCCCGGGGAGACCCTGCGCATCCGCGCGTGGTCGTCGCAGGGCGCCGTGCGGGTCGCGGTGAGCGCGGTCGAGCGGGACGACGCGCCCGTCCTCGCCGACACCGTCGTCGAACACACCTGAGTCCACACCGCCGTACGAGGGGAGCCGCACCATGCGAGCAGCCGTACTGCACGAGATCGGCCAGGACAAGCTCGACGTCCTCGACGACGTCGAGGCGGTGGGCTTCGGGCCCGGCAGGGTGAGGGTCCGGGTGCGGGCGACCGGGCTGTGCCACTCGGATCTGTCCGCCATGGCGGGAGTGCTGCCCCAGCCGGCACCCTTCGTGCCCGGTCACGAGGGCGCGGGCGAGATCCTGGAAGTCGGGGAGGGCGTACGCCATCTGAAGCCCGGCGACCGGGTCGTCGTCTGCTGGCTCCCCGCCTGCGGCGCCTGCCCCGCCTGCAGGCGCGGCCAGTCCCAGCTGTGCCTGGCCGGGTTCATGAACGCCGGAACCCCCAACTTCAAGCGCCCGGCAGGTGACCTCTTCGGCTTCGCCGGCACCGGCACCTTCGCGGAGGAGGTCGTGGTCGACGCGGGCTGCGCGGTGCCCGTCCCCGACGACGTCCCCTTCGACATCGCCGCCCTCATCGGCTGCGGCGTGACCACCGGGCTCGGTGCCGCGCTCAACACCGCCGAGGTGGAGGCCGGTTCGTCCGTCGCCGTCATCGGCTGCGGTGGCGTCGGTGTCTCCGCGATCCAGGGGGCCCGGCTCAAGGGCGCCGCCGAGATCGTCGCCGTCGACCCGGTCCCCGCACGCCGCGAGTCCGCGCTGAGGTTCGGCGCCACCAAGGCGGTGTCGCCGGACGAACTGCCCGCCGCCAAGCAGGAGATCACCGCCGGCGAGGGCTTCGACTACGTCTTCGAGGTCGTCGGCAGGTCCGCCACCGCCCGCACGGCCTACGAGAACACCCGGCGCGGCGGCACCCTCGTCATCGTCGGCGCCGGAGCGATGGACGACTTCCTCCAGCTCAACATGTTCGAGCTGTTCTTCGACGAGAAGCGGATCCTGCCGTCCATGTACGGAGGCGGTG
The DNA here is from genome assembly GCF_053594495.1 of Streptomyces sp. NPDC001920. NCBI lineage: Bacteria > Bacillati > Actinomycetota > Actinomycetes > Kitasatosporales > Streptomycetaceae > Streptomyces > Streptomyces sp. NPDC001920. The sequence continues at coordinate 527,439 of NZ_JBSFEP010000002.1, read as the reverse complement.
ACGTCCTGCGCTCCTACGAGCGGACGATCGCGCTCTGGCGCGCGGGCCGCATCGACCTCGCGGCACTGATCACCCACCGTGTGCCGCTGGCCGGCATCAACGAGGCGATCGACCAGATGCGCACGGGCACGGCGCTGCGCACCTGCATCGAGATCTGACGGCGAGGGGGGCGTATGTCACTGCCACTTGAGGGCCTGTCCGCGGTCGTCACGGGCGCCGGCCGGGGGCTCGGCCGGGCGGAGGCGCTGGAACTCGCCCGGCTCGGCGCGGCCGTCGTCGTCAACGACTACGGGCAGCCCGGCAGGGACGGCTCGGGCGCGGCCTCCACCGGGCCCGCGCAGGAGGTCGCGGCCGAGATCCGCGAGGCGGGCGGCAAGGCGCTCGCCCACACCGGGGACGTCGCCGACTTCCGGCAGGCCCGGGAGCTGGTGGAGTCGGCGATCAGCGAGTTCGGCAAGCTCGACATCCTGATCAACAACGCCGGCATCCTGCGGGACCGCATGGTCTTCTCGATGTCGGAGGGGGAGTGGGACACGGTGATCCGGGTCCACCTCAAGGGCCACTTCAACACCACCCGCTTCGCCGCCGCGCACTGGCGCGAGCGGTCCAAGGCGGCGCAGGGTCCGGTGTACGGGCGGATCGTGAACACCTCGTCGGAGGCGTTCCTCGCCGGCTCCGCCGGACAGCCCAACTACGCCGCGGCGAAGGGCGGCATCGTCGGGCTCACCACCTCCACGGCTCTCGCGCTCGCCAAGTACGGCGTGACCGCCAACGCCATCTGCCCGCGCGCCCGCACCCGGATGACCGAGGACGTCTTCGCGGGCTTCGAGCAGCCGGCCGACGGCCTCGACCCGCTCGCCCCCGAGCATGTCGCGCCGCTCGTCGGCTATCTGGCCTCACCGGCCGCGGGGCGGATCAACGGTCAGCTGCTCGTCGTCCACGGCGGCATGGTGGCGGTCGTCGAACGGCCGCGGGTGCGGGCCAAGTTCGACAGCAAGCAGGAGACCTTCACCTACGACGAGCTCGACGCGCTCCTCACCCCGCACTACGCCGAGCGGCCGCGGGGGGAGACGTTCGCGGCGGCGGAGGTGCTCGCGCTGAAGCGGGACTGACACGGGAACGGCCCCGTCCCCCGTGAGGGACAGGGCCGTACACCGTTCTCGCTGCCCGGCGTTCAGGCCGCGGTCTCGATCTCCTCGACCGGCTTGCGGTGACGGCCACGAGGGGCCGTCTCGCTGTCCTGGGCCGAGACCGGACCCCGGTGCCTGCCGTGACCGGCGGCCTCCTGGACGTCCGACGACGGCTGGGTCGTGCTCGCGTTGCTCATCGGTAAAGCTCACCCCGTCAAAACATGATCTTTCAAACAGCCGGGCGAGTTTAACCGGCCCACCACGGGGCGAATCCAGGCGGCCACGCCAACCGCCACTACTTCGTTACAAGACCGCCCAAGGGGGCTTGCTGCAGCGGCACGGGACGGGGCGTGACAGGATGCGGAGGGTCCGTTTCCGTCGGCCGGGACGACGCCGACAGCGGCCCCGGTTCCAGCCCTTCCCTCGGCGCTCCCCCCGGCCCTTCCGGTCGTTGCCCCTGCGTCTCCGCCGGTCTTTCCCGCTGCCCTTCCGCCGGCCTTTCCTCCTGTCCTTCCTCCGGCCGTTCCGCCGGCAGTTCCGCCGGCCATGTCTCCGGTCTCCATCCGGTCGAGGCCGCTTCGGCCGCCACCACCGCCTCCCCGGCGGCCTCCACGACCCGAGCCACCCCGCACCGCACCTGCGCCGTCGAGTAAGGCAGTCGGAGCACTCCGTCGGACGTCCACAACCCGGAACCCGCCAACCACCCCTCGGGCGCCGCGAGATGACATACCCGCCGCTCGGCCGGCCGCCACACCCCGACCCAGCTGCCGACCGGCCCGTCGATGCGCAGGGCCACCCCGCAGTGCTCCGGGGTCAGCACCTGCCCGGGCTGGATCGCGAACGGCGTCACCGCGCACTCGGGCATCCGCAGGCACTCCGGGAAGCGCACCGGCAACGCACTGCCCAGCACGCCCCAGCCCAGCCGCGGCCGTCCCGGCGAGGGCGCGTCCGACCCGATCAGCAGCAGTCCGCTGTCCGGGTCGGCGAGCAGCAGCCGGTCGTCGCTGTCGGCGGCGATCTGCAGCAGCGGCGACACCTCGCCGGCCCGCTCCAGATCGACCACGACGGCCTTGGTGCGGCCCTCGAACTCCCGGTCCAGGGCCAGTATCCGCCCGCTCCGGTCCAGCCACACCCCACCCGAGCAGCGCCCCGGGACCTCCGCGGCGCGCTCCGGCCCGAAGGTGCCCCCCGCCACCAGCCACACCGTGCTGGAGTGCCGGCCCACCGCGAGGGCGTACGCCTTGTCGCCGCCCGGGGCCGGGGGCAGCATCCGCATCCGGGCCCCCTCCTCGGGGCACTGGACCGCGCCGAGCGGCAGTTCACCGGTGCCGGGCCCGGTCGGGTAGAGCAGTGAGAAGACATGGCGTCCGTCGGTGCGGCGCCGGATCAGGACCCGGCCGTCGCCCATCGGGTGCACCTCGGTGCCGGGCTCCTCCGGCTGGTTGGCGGGCAGCGGCACGGCGTAGGGCTCGGGGCCGTCCAGGGTCCAGCGCTCCGGGAACCAGCAGTCGCCGTCCAGCGCGAGGCGGGCGGCGTAGGAGCCGTCCGCAGTGATCGTGCATCCCGCCCGAGGCGCATCGCCGTCCTCACGCTCCGCCGCGGACTCGATAGCACAGGCCGTCATGGTCCGGTCACCTCCAGTGACGAAGCTAGTTTTCGTACGCACAGACGTGGGATCGCCTGGCCTCCCCTTCACACAAAGGGGTGGCCCAGGAACGATTCGCCTGAGGAAAGGGGGCGATTGTGCTGGGCGGGCCGCGGACGGCGGCCGGCCGACCGCAGCGTGACTCTGGCGAAGATCACCGCAAGCGATCAGCACGGCCGGCCACCGCGGCCGGTCACAGAGGGCGACGACGGCCCTCGGCCAGGCCCGGCGAGAGCGGCGCCGGTTCAGGCGCAAAGAGGGGACAGGTAGCCTGTTCCTCGTGCCCCGTCTGTCAGAAGTCATCGCCGCGCTGGAGAACCTGTGGCCCGCCGAGCGGGCCGAGTCCTGGGACGCGGTCGGCACCGTCGTGGGCGACCCCGACCAGGAGGTCTCCCGGGTCCTGTTCGCCGTCGACCCGGTCCGCGAGATCGTGGACGAGGCGGTGAAGCTGGGCGCCGACCTGCTGGTCACCCACCACCCGCTCTACCTGCGCGGTACGACGACGGTGGCGGCCTCCACCTTCAAGGGCCGGGTCGTCCACACGCTGATCAAGAACGACATCGCGCTGCACGTGGCACACACCAACGCGGACACCGCCGACCCCGGCGTCAGCGACGCGCTGGCCGGCGCACTGGACCTGCGGGTCGTACGACCGCTGGTGCCCGACCCGTCCGACCCGGAGGGCCGCAGGGGCCTGGGCCGCGTCTGCGAGCTCGACCACCCCGTGACCGTCCGCGAACTCGCCGCCCGCGCCGCCGAGCGGCTGCCCGCCACCGCACAGGGCATCCGCGTGGCCGGCGACCCGGAGGCGACGGTCCGCACCGTCGCCGTCAGCGGCGGCTCCGGCGACAGCCTCTTCGACCAGGTGCGGGCGGCGGGCGTCGACGCCTTCCTCACCGCGGACCTGTGCCACCACCCCGCCTCCGAGGCCGTGGCCCAAAGCCCGCTCGCCCTGCTCGACGCGGCGCACTGGGCCACCGAGTGGCCCTGGTGCGAGCTGGCCGCCGCCCAGCTCGACGAGATCTCCGACCGGCACGGATGGGACCTGCGCGTCCACGTCTCGAAGACGGTCACCGACCCCTGGACCGCCCACGCGGCGTCCTCAACCACGGATACATCTGGAGCCCCCAACTGAACGCCGCGCCCGCCGACCAGATCCGACTCCTCGACCTCCAGGCCCTCGACGTCCGCCTCCAGCAGCTCGCGCACAGGCGCAGGTCGCTGCCCGAGCACGCCGAGATCGAGGGGCTGACCAAGGACCACACCCAGCTGCGCGACCTGCTCGTGGCCGCGCAGACCGAGGAGAGCGACTGCGCCCGCGAGCAGACCAAGGCCGAGCAGGACGTGGACCAGGTGCGCCAGCGCGCCGCCCGCGACCAGAAGCGCCTGGACTCCGGCGCCGTCACCTCCCCGAAGGACCTGGAGAGCCTCCAGCACGAGATCGTCTCCCTCGCCAAGCGCCAGAGCGACCTGGAGGACGTCGTCCTGGAGGTCATGGAGCGCCGCGAGTCCGCCCAGGAGCGGGTCGCCGAGCTGACCGAGCGGGTCGGCGCCGTGCAGGGGAAGGTCGACGACGCGACCGCCCGCCGGGACGCCGCGTTCGAGGAGATCGACGGCGAGGTGGCGACGGTGACGAAGGAGCGCGAGGTCATCGCCGGCGCCATCCCGGCCGACCTGCTGGGGCTCTACGACAAGCTGCGCGGCCAGCAGGGCGGCATCGGCGCGGCCAAGCTGTACCAGCGCACCTGCCAGGGCTGCCGCCAGGAGCTCGCCATCACCGAGCTGAACGAGATCCGCAAGGCGGCGCCGGACACGGTGGTGCGGTGCGAGAACTGCCGCCGGATCCTGGTCCGTACGGCCGAGTCGGGCCTGTAGGAGCCGGGTCGGTGCGGGAGTTCATCGTCGAGGCCGACGGCGGGTCACGGGGCAACCCGGGGCCCGCGGGCTACGGTGCCGTGGTGATCGACGCGGCCACCGGTCAGACGCTGGCCGAGACGGCCGAGTACATCGGTGTCGCCACCAACAACGTGGCCGAGTACCGGGGCCTGCTCGCGGGCCTGCGCGCCGCGCATGCCCTCGACCCCGCGGCCCGGATCCACGTCCGGATGGACTCCAAGCTGGTCATCGAGCAGATGTCGGGCCGCTGGAAGATCAAGCACCCCGACATGAAGCCGCTGGCCTTCGAGGCGGCACGGGTCTTCCCGGCCTCTCAGGTGACGTACGAGTGGATCCCGAGGGAGCAGAACAAGCACGCGGACCGGCTGGCCAACGAGGCCATGGACGCCGGAAAACGCGGGGAGCAGTGGTCGGCGGCCGCTTCCACGGCGGAGTCGGCGGCGGCTGACGCCAGGGCCGCCAGGGCCGCCGCCGGACCCGAACCGTCCGGGCCGCCCGCGGACGCCGCCGCGGGCGCGGCGCGGGCTCGCGCGGCCCTGGCGGAGGGCCGGGCCTCGGCCGCTCCCTCCGGTCCCTCCGCTCCTTCCGTCGAACCCGCGTCGACCGAGACCGCGACCGCGACCGAGACCGAGACCGCGACCGAGACCGAGGACGGTGCCAGGGCCGAGGCCGATGCCCGGGCCGCCCGCACCGTCGCCACTCCCTCCGCCGGCTGGGCCCCCGCCGACATGGGCGCCCCGGCCACCTTCGTCCTGCTGCGGCACGGCGAAACGCCCCTCACCCCTCAGAAGCGGTTCTCCGGCAGTGGCGGCACCGACCCCTCCCTCTCCGCCATCGGCCGGGAACAGGCCGAGAAGGTCGGCGCCGCCCTCGCCAGGCGCGGCACCGTCCAGGCCATCGTGTCGTCGCCGCTCGCCCGCACCCGGGAGACCGCCGGCATCGTCGCCGCCCGCCTCGGCCTGGAGGTGACCGTGGACGACGGCCTGCGCGAGACCGACTTCGGCGCCTGGGAGGGGCTCACCTTCGGCGAGGTGCGCGAGCGCCACCCGGACGACCTGACCGCCTGGCTCGCCGACCCCGAGGCGCGCCCCACCGGCGGCGGCGAGAGCTTCGCGGAGACCGCCACCCGCATCGCCGCCACCCGGGACAAGCTGACCGCCGCGTACGCCGGCCGCACGGTCCTCCTCGTCACGCACGTCACGCCGATCAAGACGCTCGTACGCCTCGCCCTGGGCGCCCCGCCCGAGTCCCTGTTCCGCATGGAACTCTCGGCGGCCTCCCTGTCGGCGGTGGCGTACTACGCGGACGGCAACGCGAGCGTACGGCTCCTCAACGACACGTCACACCTGCGCGCCTGAGCCTTCGAGACAGGCCGCCTCCCGCGCCAGCGCCTCCACCCGCCCCCAGTCCCGCGCCGCCACCGCGTCCGCCGGGGCCATCCAACTCCCGCCCACGCAGCCGACGTTGGGCAGCGCGAGATAGTCGGGCGCCGACGCAGGCCCGATCCCGCCCGTCGGACAGAACCGGGCCTGCGGCAACGGCCCGTACAACGACCTGAGATACGCCGTGCCCCCCGCCGGTTCGGCCGGGAAGAACTTCATCTCCCGCACCCCGCGCTCCAGCAGTGCCACGACCTCGGACGTGGTCGACACCCCCGGCAGGTACGGCACCCCGGACCCCCGCATGGCGTCCAGCAGTACGTCCGTCCAGCCAGGGCTGACCAGGAAACGCGCCCCCGCCGAGACCGCCCGCCCCACCTGTTCCGGAGTGATCACCGTGCCGGCCCCGACCACCGCGTCCGGCACCGCGTCCGCGACGGCCCGGATCGCCTCCAGCGCGTGGGGCGTCCGCAGGGTCACCTCGATCGCGGTCAGCCCACCCGCCACCAGCGCCCTGGCGAGCGGTACGGCGTCGCAGGGGGCGTCGACCACCACCACGGGCACGACAGGCGCGAGATCCAGGACGGAGGTCACTGAGGTCATGGCCCTCATCCTGCCGAGGGCGAGCACCCTGCGCACAGGGCGTTGCATGGGATGCAACGCCCTGTCGTGACCGGTACCCCGCCGTCAGTGGATCTCCGTCACCAGCACATCCAGCGTCCACGCCTTCCCGGCCTTCGCGGGCGCCTCCACCTCGACCTCGTACCCGAGGTCCCGCAGCGCCTCGACCAGCTCGGCAGGACCCGCCGGCGCGGCCCCGGCCGTCAGCAGACTCCGTACCATCCGCCCCTTGGTCGCCTTGTTGAAGTGGCTGACGACCTTGCGCGTCGGCGCGTGCAGCACCCGTACCGTCGCCGTCCGCCCGGCCACCTCGCCCTTGGGCTTCCACGCCGCGGCGTAGGCCGACGACCGCAGATCGAGCACGAGCCCGTCCCCGGCGGCCTCGGGCAGCACGTCCGCCATCGGCGTCCGCCAGTACGCGCCGAGCGCCCCGAGCCCGGGCAGCTTCACGCCCATCGAGCAGCGGTAGGAGGGGATCCTGTCGTTGACCCCGATGGCCCCCCACAACCCGGAGAACACCAGCAGCGAACGCCCCGCCCGGCGCTTCGCCGCCGTGTCCAGGGACGCCAGGTCGAGCGCGTCGTACAGCACCCCGGTGTAGATCTCCCCGGCGGGCCGCGCCCCCGCGCTCCGCAGCCCGGCGTTCTTGGCGACCTCGCCGCGCAGCCCCTCGCTCAGCCCGAGCACCTCCCGCGCCTTCTCCTCGTCGCCGCCGCACAGCTCGACCAGCTCGCCCAGCACGGCCTCACGGGCCCCGGTGAGCCCGGGCAGCGACAGCGACTCCAGCTTCAGGCAGGCACCCCGGCCCGACGAGGCCTTGCCTTCGGAAGGGGGCAGCAGGACAAGCACGGGTACTCCTTCGATCGAACTCCGCCACAGGGTACGGCGTGCCACCGGGCGACCCCCGCCCTACGGGTGCTGGTATGCCCCGCCGCGCGGCGGCATGCCGGCCGTGGCCTCCCGGATCTCTGCCACCACGCGGTCCGCGTCGTCGGCATGGAAGCGCACGAGGTGAACGTCACGCCGGCGACCGAGGAAGGTGAAGCAGGGGACGGGCTCGGCGAGTTCGAGCGTGACGGACGTCTGCGAGCCCACGGCGACGTCGAACTCCCCGTCGGCCCGCTCATGGGTGGTACGCAGCTCACGCCGCACGCCGGCGATCTTCTCCAGCGGTATACGAAGGTCGAGGTGGACGCCACGCCGGACGCGCAGGAAGCCGGAGCCGAGCACATGCGGCCGTACGACGGAGGCGGCGTGCAGTCCGACGAGGAGCACGACGGTGTACACGTCGAGCGCGAACCACATCCGGCGCACGGCCGGGAAGTCCCGCAGCAGCACCGACATGGTCAGCGACTCGACCACGCACACGAAGCCGAAGCCGAACATCATCGGCCCCTGCCCGCGCGCATGGCCGAAGGCGAGCCCGCCCTCCGGGACGTGCCGGCGCCGGACCGCCCACAGCCCCAGGCAGACCAGGAGCCGCAGTTCATGCCGCACGAGCGCACGCATGACCCTCATGGCCGCCCCTCGCCCGGGGCTTCCGTCAGGGTCCGCAGCGCCCGGCGGATCGCCTCCGCCTGCGCCGGGGCGAAGTCGGCGTAGAAGGCACGCAGGAAGCTGTTGTCCTTGTCGATGTCCGCCTCCGTGAGCAGTTCCCGAGGGATCAGCCCGGCGAGCAGCCGGGCCGCCTCGTCCACGCGAGGGTCGTCGGGCTCGGCGTCGGCGAGGGCGTCGAGCAGCGCGTACGCCTCGTGCGCCCGCGCCACCGCATCCGGGCTCCCGAGGGCGCCGCTCCACAGGGACATCAACTCCTCCCGGACCTCCGGCGACGCCGTCTGGTCGAGCAGCGCGAGGATCTCCCGGTCCTTGGCGGCCATGGGGGAGTCCGACGGCGGCGACGTCCGCGCGAACAGCTCACCCAGCTCCGCCGACACGGGCCCCTCGACGGACAGGGCGCCCTCCGTCTCCAGCAGCGCCCGCAGCCGGGCCCGCCGCTCCCGAAGCGCCGCCTCCTGCCGGGCGAGGTCCTCGTCCAGCTCGGTGAGCACCTCGACGAGATCCTTCCCGGCGTCCTCGGCCAGCACGTCCCGCACTTCCGCGAGCCCCAGCCCCAGCTCGGTCAGCCGCCGGATCCGGGCGAGGACGACGGCGTGCCGCAGGGTGTAGTCCCGGTAGCCGTTCGGGCGCCGCTCGGGCTCGGGCAGCAGCCCCTGATGGTGGTAGTGCCGCACGGTCCGCGTGGTGACGCCGACGGCGGCGGCGAGTTCTCCGATCCGCATGGGATCAGTACAGACGCTGACGTTGCGGCAGGGTCAAGGCGGCGGCTCGGCGCCTGACGGTCGTCGTGGTCGTGTGCCACGATCGAGGGAACGGTTCCTGATCTCTCGGGCAGGTGATCTTCGGATGTCCCAGGCTGGCGAGCGACCGAAGGAGGGGCGTGACATGACTGCCATGGCCCATGAGCCGCTCACGCAGGAAGAGGTCCTGCTGGAGGGCTTTCTCGCCCTGGACACCCCGGAGGGTTTCCGGGCCGAGCTGATCGAGGGGGAGATCGTTGTGACGCCGCCGCCGGACGGGGATCACGAGGACTACATCGGGCTGATCGTGAACCAGGTGATCAGGCGGTCACGGACCGACATGCAGTTCTCCGGGAACAAGGGGCTGAAGCTGCAGAGCGGAGGTGCCTGCCCGAAGGACCATGTGATCCCGGACGGTACATTCGCCCCCATGGAGCTGCGGCTCTACCGAGGTGCCGAATCCTGGATGCCCTGCGAGGGCGTCGCCATGGTCCTGGAGGTGACCTCCACCAAGCCCCAGGCCGACCGCGAGGCCAAACGTCGCTGCTACGCCCGTGGTGCCGTCCCCCTCTACCTCCTCGTCGATCGCGAGGCCTCCCAGATCACGCTGTTCAGAGATCCGGAGCGGGACGACTACCGCGAGCACTGCACCCGCCCGCTCGGCAAACCCCTCGCGCTTCCGGAGCCGTTCGCCTTCGAGCTGGACACGACGGACTTCCTCTGAACCACCAGGCGGCCGAGCCTCCGGTCGACCTCCCCGACGGTCCTGGCGACGGCCGCCCCCCGCAGGCCGGTAACATGGTCGACACGGCAGACGAGCCGGGCGGGCGGCCGCGTGGAGTCCCTCAGGGGGCTCCCCGAGGAACGTCCGGGCTCCACAGGGCAGGGTGGTGGCTAACGGCCACCCGGGGTGACCCGCGGGACAGTGCCACAGAAAGCAAACCGCCCGGCGCTCAGGCGCCGGGTAAGGGTGAAACGGTGGTGTAAGAGACCACCAGTGCCCAGGGTGACCTGGGCAGCTAGGTAAACCCCACCCGGAGCAAGGTCAAGAGGAGCGCCGTGAAAAGCGCTCTGCGCGGACGTTCGAGGGCTGCCCGCCCGAGTCCGCGGGTAGACCGCACGAGGCCGGCGGCAACGCCGGCCCTAGATGGATGGCCGTCGCCCAGGGCTCCGCGAGGAACCCTGGGAACAGAACCCGGCGTACAGCCCGACTCGTCTGCCGCTACCCCCCGACCAGGCCGGTGGCGGCGTCAGAGTGCGTCCAGCGCGCTCACCTTCCAGCCCTCGTCCGTGTGCGTCATCGTCATCCGCACCCGGTTCAGGTCCACGCGCGCGCCCGAGACCTGGGTGCTCTCGGTGACCTGGTTGACGAAGAGCAGGACCACGACCTCGTCGGGGGAGGCCGAGACGACGGAGGCGGCCGGGGTGCCGCCCGAGGCCGGGGCGGCGACCGTTGCCTTCACCGTGCCGCGGTACTTCCGGGCCGTCGGGGCGACCACGGTCTTCGTGGTCTTGGCGTACTCGTCGCGGAAGTCGCCGGTCAGGTGGGTGCGGGCGCGGGTGAAGTCCCGGTTCAGGGCGCGATGGTCGTAGGACAGGACGACCGGGGCCGCCGTGCGGGCCGCCGCGACCGCTTCCGTGCGGGCCGTTTCCGTACGTCGGGCGTCCAGGTGCTGCCGGCCCAGTACGGCGACCGCGGCCGCTCCCGCCACGAGCAGAACGCCGAGCAGTGCGGTGAGCAGCCTTCGGCGGCGGGGTGGGGTCCCGTTCCCCCGCTTCGGCGCGTCGTCCTCCTCGAAGGCTTCCGGTGACGGCTCCGGTGGGTCCTGCCAGCCGTTCTTCGGGGCTTCGATCAGGACCGTGCGGCCCGCCTGGGGGCGCTCGGCGGGGGTGTCCGAGTCGGCGTCGCGGTGGCCTCGTTCCGCGCGTTTGGCCGCCGCGCGGGCCGCGGCCGTCATCGCGCGGCGGGTGGGGGTGCCGGGGGCGCGGCTGGTGGTCGTCTTCGGCATGGCGGTACTCCTTGGTTCTGCTTGTCAGCCGACGAACTCGACGTCCGACGTCAGCCATCGGCCGTCCCGGTGCACCAGGTCCAACTGGAGGCGGTAGGTGCGCGCCTCGCCCTGAGGCACCGCGGTGTTCGTCACCTTGCTGTCGGCCACCACCAGGACCCGGGCCGAGGCGGCGTCGGAGCGGACGATGCCCGCCTCCAGGACCTGGCCCTGCGACACCGACTTGTTCTGGGCCACCAGCTGCGTCAACTGCTTCGTCCGGGCCGCGAACTGCTTCTTGAAGTCGCCGGTCGCGCCCGCCAGGACCCTCGCGCTGTCGCGGGCGTAGTGGCGGTGGTCGAGGGAGGTGAAGTTCAGGGCCGACTGGCGGGCCGCGGACAGGATGTCCTGGCGGCGTCGGTCCGTCTCGCGCTGGGCGAGAAGACCGAGGGTCAGCCAGATCGTCAGTGCTGTGGTGAGGACCGTCGCCGCGATCAGCCCCACCGTCACCGCCCTGGAGTTCAGTGCGCTCCTCATGCCATCGGGCCGACTAGCAGCCATTGCCACGACTCCTTTCCGAACACGGCCCGCTGGCCGCCCGTCGAGCCGATCTCGACGTTCCTTCCGTCCGGAGCGACGGTGGTGCCGGTCTCCGGGTCGTATGGGGTGACGTATGCGGTCTGGTTCGCGCCGCCGTACGGGCGCGACGCACCCGGGGCGTTCTGCGCGCCCCGCACCGATGACTCGCTGCCGCGCGGCAGCGTGCAGCGGGCCCGCGTGTTCGCCTCGCGGGTGCCGGTGTCCGCGGGGTCCCGGCGCGCCGTGCCGTACCCCTGCGTGCAGGCCGGGGGGTCGTCGGCGTTCAGCACCAGGCCGAAGTGGGTCGTGCCGTCGCCCGGGAGCACCGTGTAGCTGCCCGCCACCATCACCGGGAAGGTGACCAGTGCCTGTTCCACGCCGGGCAGGCGGGCCAGCGTCACCTGGCCGCCGCTGATCAGGTTCGCCAGCAGGACCGACAGCTCGGGGCCCGCCGATTTCAGCAGCGAGTTCACCTCCTGTGCCGCCGGCCGGGCGTTGCCGACCAGCTTGCGCAGGTCCCCGTCGCTCGCCTTCAACCGGGCGGTGAGCGCGGCCAGGTCGGCCGCGAAGGACTTGATCGACGAACCCTGGTCCGCCTGTGTCTTCAGGACCTTGCGGGAGTCCTCGATCAGCGCGATCGTCTCCGGGAGCGCCTCGGACGCCGACTCGACCAGGTCGTTGCCCGAGTCGACCAGGCGGCTCAGGTTCGGGCCGGTTCCGGCGAAGGCCTCGCCCAGTTCGTCGACGGTCACCCGGAGGTCCTTCTTGCCCACCGAGTTCACCAGGCGGTCGAGGCTGAGGACCAGGTCCGTCGTAGGCAGCGGGACGCGGGTGTTGCGGCGCTCGATGCTGCTGCCGTCGAGGAGGTACGGGCCATCGGACGTGCGGGGCTGCAGGTCGACGTACTGCTCGCCGACCGCCGAGCGGTTCGCGACGACGGCAAGGGTGTCCGCGGGGATGTCGGGCGCCCCGTCCCGGATGTCGAGGGTGATAGAGACCCCGTCCCCGCCCCGCAGACGCAGCGCGCCGACCCTGCCCACCGGCACCCCGCGGTACGTCACCTCCGCGCCGGGGAAGACGCCCCCGGAGTCGGGGAAGTCCGCGCGGACCGTGTAGCCGCGGTCCAGGACCTCGTCGACCAGCCCGGTGTACTCGGCGCCCACGTAGGACACGCCGACCGCGGTGAGGGTGGCGAAGGCCAGCAGTTGGACTCTGACCGTACGGGTGATCACGGCTGGACCCCCTTCAGCATCAGCTCGGCGAGTTCGAGGTCGATCCCGTCAGGCCGGTCGCCGCTGCCAGGCGCGTAACCGGCCGTGCACACCGGCGGGCACAGCAGCTCACCGCCGTCCCCGGAGGGGACGGAAGGGGACGGGCGCACGTTCGGGCCGTTCGGCAGTGCCGTGGGCGCCGGTACGCCCGGCAGCTCCGGGAGGTCGGGTGCGTCCGGCAGTTCGGGGGTCTCGGGCAGTTCGGGTTCCGGACTCTTCCCGTCCGTGCCCCGGTCGCCCGGCTTCTTCGTCACGTTGCCGTAGATCCCGGCCAGATCGAGGTCGGCGGTGATGTGCAGGTTGACGTAGTCGCCCTTGATCGCGTCCACCGCGTTGCGTGGGAACGGGTAGGTCGTCAGCAGCTCCAGGGAGTTGGGCAGGTCGTCGCCCGCCTTGTTGAGCTGCTGCAGGATCGGGCGGAGCTGCTTGAGGTTGGCGACGGTGTCGTCGTGCGAGGCATTGACCACCTCGGTGCCCGTCCGGCCGAGCTTGGACAGGGCCGTCAGCATCCTCGTCAGGTCGCGCCGCTGGTCGGCCAGGACCTTGAGGGCCGGGGGCATCTCCTCCACCGCCTCGGCGATGGTCTCCTTCTCCTTGCCGAGACGTTCGGCGAGCCGGTCCACGGCCTTCAGTGCCCGGACGATGTCCTTCTTCTGTGCGTCCAGACCGCCCAGGAACGTGTCGAGCTCCTTCAGCAGGGACCGGACGCGGTTTTCCCGTCCCTCCAGCGCCTTGTTCAGCTCCACCGTGATCGTCTTCAGCTGTGCGACCCCGCCGCCGTTGAGCAGGGCGGACAGGGCCGACAGCACCTCCTCGATCTCCGGGTTGCGACCGCTGCGGGAGAGGGGGATCACGTCGCCTTCGGTCAGGCGGCCCACCGGGGGCGTGCCCGTCGGCCTCGACAGCGCCACGTACTTCTCGCCGAGCATGCTGGTCTGCCGCAGTTCGGCGATCGCGTTCGCCGGCAGCTTCACCGAGTCGGCGACCCGGAGGCGCACGCGCGCGTGCCAGCCGTCCAGTTCCACTGTCTCGACTGCGCCGACCGTGACGTTGTCGACCTTCACCGCCGACTGCGGCACCAGGTCCAAGACGTCTCGGAACTCTACGGTGACGTGGTACGCGTCGCCGTCCGCCGCGGCGCCGCCCGGCAGCCGCACGTCGTACCAGCCGTTGACCTCGCAGCCGGTCAGCAGCAGCGCACCGACCGCCGTCCAAGCCGCCGCCCCGCCCTTGCCCAGCCCTCTCATGCCCTCGCCCCCAGGATGCCGCCGAGCGTGCGGTCGACCGTGCCCGTGACCGCCGTGCCGCCCCGCGGCACCTCCGGCAGGGAGCCGAACAGCTTCCTCAGTTCGGCGCAGTCGGGGTTCGTGCCGCCCTCGTCACCCGTCGTCCTGAGCAGGGAGCACAGCAGCGACGCCGGATCCTGCGCCTGATCGGCGTTGTTACGGGTGTCGAGGGTGCCGGCCGACGGGTTGTAGGCGTTGTTGAGGTTCGACATGCCGGCCGGGGCCACCTCCAACAGCTCCTCCAGCGCCGCCCGCTGGGTGACGAGCACCTTGGTCACCTTGCTCAGACCCTCCACGTTCGAGGTCAGCGCCTTCTTGTTCCGCTTCACGAAGGCCGACACGTCACCGAGCGCCGTGCCCAGGTTCTTCAGCGCCGCCGCCAGCTCCTCGCGCTCGCCGGCCAGTTGCTCGGCGACCTTCGCGAGGCTGCTGTTGAACGACCGCACACTCTTGTCGTCGGCCGCCAGCGCCGCCGTGAAGACCTGGAGGTTGCGGACCGTGCCGAACAGGTCCGTGCGGCCGTCGGAGAGGGTGGTGACCGCCTTCGAGAGGTCCTCGACCGTCCGGTGGAGGTTCTTGCCCTGGCCGTCCAGGTTGTCCGCGCTCACCCCGAGCAGCCGGGACAGGGCGCCGTCCTTGTTGGCGCCGTCCGGGCCGAGGGCCTCGGCCGTGCTGTGGAGGCTGTCGAAGACGCGGTCCAGTTCGACGGGGACGGCTGTGCGCGACTCGGGGATCTCGTCCCCGGTCCGCAGCACCGGACCGCTGCCCCGGTACACCGGCAGCAGCTGAACGTAACGGTCGCTGACCACCGAGGAGTTGATGATCGCCGCCTGTGCGTCCGCCGGGACTTCGCGGCCGGCGTCGTACTCCAGCTCGACCCGCACCCGGCCGCCCTCCGGCGTGATCGAGACGACCTCGCCGATCCGGACGCCCAGGACGCGGACGTCGGAGCCGGGGTAGATGCCGACGGTGCGCGGGAAGTAGGCGGTGACGCGGACCGGTTCGGGGCGCGGCCACAGGACGTAGGTGAGCGCGGCGACGAGGGTGAGCGCCATCAGCAGGGCCGCGCGCTTCTTCCAGCGGTTGCTCACTGCGCCCCTCCCGTCCCGGTCCCCGTCCGCGGCACCACCGGGGCGGCGACCAGGTTCTGGACGTAGGAGTCGAACCATCGGCCGTTGCCCAGGGTGTTGGTGAAGACGCGCACGTAGGGCGCGAGGAGCTTGATGCTCCGGTCGAGGCCGGCTTGGTTGCGTTCGAGCATCTCCACCACACGGTTCAGGCCCTTGAGCGCGGGCCCGATCTCCTTGTCGTTGTCCTGGACCAGGCCGGAGAGCTGGACGCCGAGCGCGGCGGAGCTCTTCAGCAGGGTGTGGATCGCCTCGCGGCGTCTGCTGATCTCCCTGAGCAGCTTGTCGCCGTCCTTGACCAGGGTGGTGAAGTCCGACGAGCGGTCGGCCAGGACACCCGTGACACCGTTCGCGTGGTCGAGCAGCTCACGCAGCGCCTTGTCGCGGGTGGCCACCGTCCGGGAGATCTGCGACAGGCCCTTGATCGACGCCCGTACCTCTTGCGGTGAGTCCTCGAAGGTGGCGGAGATGGTGTCCAGGGCCTGCGCCACACGGTCGGTGTCGACCTCCTCCGTCGTGGTGGTGAGGTCGCTGAAGGCCTGCACGACGTCGTACGCGGGCACCGTGCGCTTCAGCGGTATCTCGCTGCCAGGCGCCAACCGGCCGCTCCCCTCGGGGTGCAGGGCCAGGTATTTCGCGCCCAGGATCGTCTTGACGCGGATCGACGCCCCGGTCCTCGTGCCGAAGGCCGGATCGCCCTTGATCTTGAAGGTGACCTTGACGTGGTCGCCGTCCAGGTCGACCTCCTGCACCTTGCCGACCTTGACCCCGGCGATCCGCACCTCGTCGCCCGGCTTGAGCCCGCCCGCCTCCGCGAAGGCAGCGCTGTAGGTGTCGCCGTCGCCGATGACCGGCAGCCGGTCGGCGTTGAACGCGGCCACCGTCAGCAGCGCGAGGACGGTGAGGCCGACGGCGCCGACGACGGCGGGGTCGCTCCCCCGCCGCCCGAAGGGCGCGGGACGTGTTCCGGCACGGAAGGGGGACAGGCGCGGGAGCCGTATGCGAGGCGGCTCGACGCGGACCTTGAACAGCGGCTCGGGACGGTTCCTGCGGCTCATGCCCCGCACCTCGCCCTCGCCACGTGCAGGTCGGGCGTCAGCACCTGCTTCGTCCTCGGCAGCACGATCCGGCCGTCGAAGTCACACAGGTAGAAGTTGAACCACGAGCCGTAGGACGCCGTGCCCGTCAGCTCGTTCAGCTTGTTCGGCAGCCGCTTCAGCACGCCCTCCACGGTCTTCTCGTTGTCGTTCAGGGTTCCGGTGAGCTCGGTCAGCCCGGCGATGTCGTCCTTCAGCGGCGGCCGCGCGTCCTTCAGCAGGCCCGAGGTGGCCGCCGTCAGATCGCCGATGCTCACCAGGGACTGCCCGATGGGCCTCCGGTCGGCGGAGAGACCGGAGACGACCCGGCGCAGCTGCTTGAGCAGGCCGGAGAAGCGGGCGCCGCGCTTGTCCAGCGTCCTGAGCACCGTGTTGAGGTTGTCGATCACCGAGCCGATCAGCTTGTCGCGGCCGGCCAGCGTCGAGGTGAGCGACGCCGTGTGCACGAGCAGGCTGTGCACGGTGCCGCCCTCGCCCTGGAGGGTGCGGACGATCTCCGTGGCGAGCTGGTTGACGTCCTTCGGGCTGAGCGCGGCGAAGAGCGGTTTGAAGCCGTTCAGCAGGGCGTTGAGATCCAGCGCCGGTTGCGTGCGCGACAGCGGGATCGTCGCGCCGGGGCGCAGCCGGGTGTGGTCGCCCGTTCCCTCGGTGAGCGCGACGTAGCGCTGACCGACCAGGTTGCGGTACCGGATGACGGCGCCCGTGCCGGTGAGCAGCGGCCGGTCCCGGCTGACCGTGAAGGTGACCTCGGCCAGTGTCCGGTCCTTGATCCGGATGCCCTCGACCTCGCCGACCCTTACCCCGGCCACCCGGATGTCGTCGCCCTCCTCCAGGCCGGTGACGTCGCTGAAGACCGCCCGGTAGGTGTCCTTCGGGCTGAAGGAGATGTTCACGATGGTGGCCGCGAGCAGGGCCGTCGCCAGGATCGTCACCAGCGCGAAGAGACTGAACTTGATCAGCGGGGCGGCGGTCTGCCGGGCGCCCTTGGACTTCGTACGGCTCATGCCACACTCACCGCCGTTCCGCGCGCCAGCGGCCCGAACAGCAGCGTCGTGACCGGCGGCACCTCATCGGCGGGCACCCCGAGCACCGGGGCCACGAGCGAGCCGACCGCCCGTTGCTCGGTCCGGGTCGCGGAGACGCCGAGCGGGCCGCCCGGGGACGAACCCGGCTTCCTGGAACCGTCGTCGAGGTGGGCGCCCGGGGACGGCACCCGAGGGTGCGGCAGGCCGTGGCAGTTCGGCCCCGACCGGTCGGCGTACCGCGGCTCCTCGCCCGGCTCGTACGCCCCCTGCGGCCGTACGACCTCCAGCGTGATGTGCATCTTGCCGCCCCGGAACGCCTCCTCGGACACCTTCTCCTGCCGGACCAGGCCGGCCAGCAGACAGGGGTACTCGGGGGAGTAGCGGGCGAACAGCTCCAGTGTCGGGCGGGAGACCCGGCCGAGGGTGATGAACCGGCCGCCGTTCGCGTCGAGGAAGTCCTCCGCGGTGCCCGCCACGGTCGCCGTGGCGCTGAGCGCCGCCGCGAGCTGGTCCTCCTTCTCGACGATCGTGCGACTGGTGGTGACCGTGTTGCGCAGGATCTCCAAGAGGTCGGGCGCCGCGTCGCCGTAGATCTCGGCGACCTCGGCGAAACGGGCGATGTCCTCGGTGAGGGACGGCAGATGGGGGTTGAGGCGGCGCAGGTAGGACTCCAGGCGTGTGAGGTTGTCCCCGATGCGGTCGCCGCGGCCTTCGAGGGCGGTGGCGACGGCGGAGAGGGTGGCGTTGAGCTTGCCGGGCTGGACCGTCCGCAGCAGGGGCAGCAGGTCGTTCAGCAGCTGCTGCACCTCGATGCCGACGCGGGTGCGGTCCTGGGTGATGACGTCGCCGGCGCGGATCGGGCGAGCCGACGCGGCCCCGGCGGGCGGGACCAGGTCGACGTACTTCTCGCCGAACAGCGTCTTCGGCAGCAGCCGGGCGTGCACGTCCGAGGGGATGCTCGCGACGTGCTCCGGCTTGAGCGCGATGTCCAGCCGCGCCTTCGTCCCGTCGGCGTGCACCTCGCGCACCTCACCGACCAGCAGCCCGCGCAGTTTCACGTCGGCCCGCGGATCGAGCTGGTTGCCGAGGCTGTCGGCCTCCAGCGTGATCCGTACGACCGGCGTGAACGCCTGCTGGTAGACGGCGACCGACAACCCCAGCAGCAGCGCGAGCACGGCGATGAACACGACGCCGTACAACCGCAGTCTCAGCGCTCTCATCCGGCGGCTCACCCCGCTATCCGCACGGTCGTGTTGGCGCCCCAGATCGCCAACGACAGGAAGAAGTCCAGGACGTTGATCGCCACGATCGAGGTGCGCACCGCACGGCCCACCGCCACGCCGACGCCCGCCGGGCCGCCGCTCGCGTAGTAGCCGTGGAAGCAGTGGACCAGGATGATCAGGACGGCGAAGACGAGCACCTTGCCGAAGGACCACAGCACGTCGACCGGGGGCAGGTACTGCTGGAAGTAGTGGTCGTAGGTGCCGGCCGACTGGCCGTAGTACCCGGTGGTGATCGTGCGGGCGGCGAAATACGAGGACAGCAGACCGACCACGTACAGCGGGATCACCGCGACGAATCCGGCGATCATCCGCGTCGTCACCAGGAACGGCAGCGAGGGCACGCCCATGACTTCGAGCGCGTCGGTCTCCTCGCTGATGCGCATCGCGCCCAGCTGGGCCGTGAAGCCGGCGCCGACGGTCGCCGACAGCGCGAGGCCGGCCACCAGCGGGGCGATCTCCCGGGTGTTGAAGTACGCCGACAGGAACGCCACGAAGTTGGAGGTGCCGAGCTGGTTGAGGGCGGCGTAGCCCTGGAGGCCGACCTCG
Source organism: Streptomyces sp. NPDC001920 (assembly GCF_053594495.1). NCBI lineage: Bacteria > Bacillati > Actinomycetota > Actinomycetes > Kitasatosporales > Streptomycetaceae > Streptomyces > Streptomyces sp. NPDC001920. The sequence continues at coordinate 508,269 of NZ_JBSFEP010000002.1, read as the reverse complement.
GTGCCGGTGAAGAAGGACAGGAAGGCGATCACGCCGACCGTGCCGCCCACGACGGCGAGCGCACCGCGGCCGAAGCTCACCTCGGCCAGCAGCCGCAGGATCTCCTTCTTGTAGCGGCGCAGGGTGCGGCCGGTCCACGCCAGCGAGCGGCCGTAGAAGGAGAGTTGGGCGCCGAGCTCTTCGAGCGAGCGCACAGGGCGTTGCAGCGGTCTCATCGGCTAACCCCTCTGCGGGACGACCTGGAAGTACACCGCGGTCATCACGAAGTTGGTCACGAACAGCAACATGAAGGTGATCACCACCGACTGGTTCACCGCGTCGCCCACACCCTTCGGGCCGCCCTTCGCGGTGAGCCCCTTGTACGAGGCGACGATCCCGGAGATCGCTCCGAACACGAGTGCCTTCACCTCGGCCGCCCACAGGTCGGAGAGCTGGGCGAGGGTGGTGAAGGAGGCGAGGTAGGCGCCGGGAGTGCCGTTCTGCAGGACGACGTTGAAGAAGTAGCCGCCCGCCACGCCGACCACCGACACCAGCCCGTTGAGCAGGACCGCCACCAGCATCGACGCCAGCACGCGCGGCACGACCAGCCGGTGGACGGGGTCGATGCCCAGTACCTGCATCGCGTCGATCTCGTCGCGGATCTTCCGCGCCCCGAGGTCGGCGCAGATCGCCGTACCGCCGGCGCCCGCGATCAGCAGCGCGGTGACGATCGGCGAGGCCTCGCGCAGCACGGCGAGCACGGAGGCGGCGCCGGAGAAGGACTGGGCGCCGAGCTGCCGGGTCAGGCTGCCGATCTGGAGGGCGATGACCGCGCCGAACGGGATGGAGACGAGCGCCGTCGGCAGGATGGTGACACTGGCGACGAACCACGCCTGCTGGATGAACTCCCGCGCCTGGAAGGGCCGTCGGGGGATGGTCCGGACGACGTCCAGCGCCATCGCGAACAGGCTTCCCGAGTGCCGCAGCGCTCCGATCGGTGACAGGCTCATGCGCCGGCCCCCGCCTTCTCGTGCAGCGCGTCCTCGCGCCGGGCGATCGCCTCCCAGCGCGGTGGCCGCGCGATGTTCGGCCCCGGCAGCAGGCGGGGAGTCAGAGCCTGACTGCCGGGAGACTGTGCGCCCTTGCCGTCGCTGTCGCCGAGGGCGGCGAGCTCCTGCTCGACCTGGGCGGCGTCCTTCTCCTCCGCCATGCCGATCGGTCCTTGCATCCGGCCGTTCAGGAACTGCCGCACGACGGGCTCGTCGCTGGTCAGCAGCTCCTCACGCGGGCCGAACATCACCAGCTCGCGGCGGAACAGCAGCCCGATGTTGTCCGGGACCTGGCGGGCCGAGGCGATGTCGTGCGTGACGATCAGGAAGGTCGCGTCGATCTGGGCGTTGAGGTCGACGATGAGCTGGTTGAGGTAGGCCACGCGGACCGGGTCGAGGCCCGAGTCGGGCTCGTCGAAGAGGATGATCTCGGGGTCGAGGACGAGGGCGCGGGCCAGCCCGGCCCGCTTGCGCATGCCGCCGGAGATCTCGCCGGGCAGCTTCCCCTCGGCGCCGATCAGCCCGACCATGTCCATCTTCTCCAGCACGATGCGCCGGATCTCGCTCTCGGACTTACGGGTGTGCTCGCGCAGCGGGAAGGCGACGTTGTCGTACAGGTTCATCGAGCCGAACAGCGCGCCGTCCTGGAACAGCACACCGAACAGCTTCCGCACCTCGTACAGGTCGCGCTCGCGCAGCTGGGTGATGTCCCGGCCCTGGATCGTGATCGACCCGCGCTCCGGCTTCAGCAGTCCGACGAGCGTCTTGAGGAACACCGACTTGCCCGTGCCCGAGGGGCCGAGCATGACCGAGACCTCCCCGGCCGGCAGCGTCAGTGAGACGTCCTGCCAGATGACCTGGTGTCCGAAGGACTTGGTCAGCCCTTCCACACAGATCTCGACACCCATCCGGTTCACCCTTCGGCCCGTGGAGCAGCTCCGACATCTGCTCTACGGGGAGGTGACGGGCGTCCGTCGTTTCCATGACGGATTTTTTTCGGAAGGGGGTGAGGGGTGGGGGATGGGGGCTGGATCACGGTCGTACGCGGCTGTGGCGGCCCCGTGCTCGTGGCTGCGACAGCCCGCGTCCGTGGCTGCGTCGGCCCCGCGTCCGTGGCTGCGTCGGCCCGCGTCCGTGGCTACGGCACCGTGCTCGTCGTCGGGCTCGGGAGCGAGGGGGAGGGTACGGCGGCGGAGTCGTCCGGGACGACCGCCGTGGAGGTCGGATCGACGGAGGGCTCCACCGGCAGCTCGGGGACCTCGGGCGGTTCCGGCACGTCCTGCAGCTCCGGCACGTCCGGCACCTCCGGGGTCAGCGGCACGTCCGGTGCGGACGGCACCGGCAGCGCGGACACCGGGATCGCGGGGAACTGAGGGACCTCCGGCACGTCCGGCACCTCCGGCAGCGACGGTACGGACAGCGGGAGGAGCGACTCGCGCGCCGGGGAGCCGGTGGCGCCCCGTCCGGACGCGGCAGTGGGCGTGTTCCCCCGAGGCGTACGACCCGCACCCGTGCCGTCGGGCCGCAGCGCCTGCGTGCCGTCCGGCGTGGCGACGGCGGGCCGAGGCGCCGTACCGCCGCCCTCCCCGCTCCCGTCGAGGGCGTACGGCAGCACGAACCCGGCCACCGCGAGGGTCGCCGCCGTCGAAGCCACCGCCACGGCGTGCACCTTGCCGCCGCCGCGCGGCCGCCCCCACCCGATGAGGAACAGCGCGCACCCGAGCGTCGCCGCCAGCGACTGACGCAGCGTCCGCCGGGCGCGGGCCAGCAACGACTCGACGGTCCGGTAACTGAGCCCCATCCGCACGGCGACCTGCGCCACGTCCAGGTCCTGCGACTTCAGCCGCAGCGCCTCGGCCTGCCGCGCCGGCAGCTCACCACTGCGCACCGCCAGCCACTTCGCCTCGGCCCGGTCGCACACCGACTCCTCGACGGGGACCGGAGCGGGGGCGACCAGGGTCGGGCTCGTCCGTACCTGCGCCTCGCGGCTGACCTGGCGGTAGCGGTCGACGCACAGCCGCATCGTGACCGTCGTCAGCCAGGCCGCGAGCCGCTCGTCGTCCAGATCGGGGCGCTCGGCGGCCCGCAGCATCGCCTCATGCACCGCGTCCTCGGCGTCCTCCGCACTCATCGACCTGCGCCGAGCCACCTTGAGCAGCTGCTCACGGTGGCTCCACATGCGCCGCCACCGTTCGTCGGCGGCGTCCATCGCCGCAGGTGTCCCCGCGGGCATGTCCGCAGGCATGTCCGTCGCCATGAGGGCCCCTTCGCGCTCCTGTGCCTGAACCCCGGCCGGGCGGGTCGTCGGCCCGCCGATCGCCGCCCTGCCGGACCGCCCGCACGGCTCCCTGAACATCGAGGGCGCCGCCCGGTCGGCGGTGGGCGACATTACCGCCGGGTATCGGCGGTTGTGGAGGGGGTGGCGGTCATCGAGTCCGCGCTGTTACTGGCCGGTCGCGGGTGAGCGCACCCGCGACCCGTTCGGCGTCAGCCTGACGGCGGCTTGCGCACCCCGCTCAACGCCTCGTCCGCCCGCTGGTCGACGATGTGCGTGACCAGGTGCTGGGCCGCGCCGAACACGACCGCCCAGCCGAGGATCTGCGCGGAGCTGTCGAGGTTGCTCAGACCCGGGATGAAGGCCGCCTTGATCAGCAGGATGCCGGCCAGGGCGGACAGCGCGCCCACCGGGAACTTCAGCACCGCCGCCGCCAGCGGCAGGCGGAACTGGTACTGCGTGGCGTGGTTCGCATGGATCCGGTGCACCGCCGTGACCACGGTCAGAGCCGCCCCGATGAGTCCCGCGAACTCCACGGTCAGGACGTCCAGGGCGTCGGTGTAGGGGGCGGTGTCGATGTCCATGGTGGTGGCGGAGGAGGGCGGGTCCGCGGGGGGCGTGCTGTCGGCGGGCACCTCGTGTTCGCCGGTGGGGCAGACCACGCGGTTGCCGGGCGGCAGGGGGGTGAAGCACAGGTCCAGGGACTCCTTGTCGGCGTAGCCCCACAGCGCCAGTCCGGCCAGCCCCAGCGTCGCGGCCCCCGTGACGATCCAGAGCAGGTCCGCCAGGAGCCGCACCCGCCGGTACCTGCTGCCCAGGATCGCGTAGGCGAACAGCAGGGCCCGGACGAGGGTGCCCCGTTCCTCGTCGGTGACGGGCCCGTCGCCGCTCTCCGCCCTCTCGCTGATCTCCTCGACCGCCCGTCGATGCGGGGAGTCCTCCGCCAACTGCTGGCGCACCGTGGCCAGGACCTCGGGCATCCTCGCCCGGACCTCGTCGTCGGTGGCCACGGAGAGCAGGTCGGCCTCGGCCGCGCGGATGTTCGACCAGATCCGCTCCAGCGTCCCGGACCGGGGCCGGAACCTCGACGCGGTCAGGCAGGCCGTCTGGGCCTCGTCGAGGTGCCGTCTCGCTCCGTCGATCACCGCCCGGCGCCGTTCGCCGCCGTCGGCCACGACCCGGAGCTCCTCCGCGGCGAGCTGGGTGCTCAGGCGGGCGATCACGGTCAGCGGCAGCTCGCGCCAGGACGCGAGGCTGTGCCGACGCCGCGTGGTCATCCGGGCCTCCGGGGCTCTCTCGATCATCACCAGTACGACACGACCGCGGCCCCCACGGCCAAGCGACCTGCTCCGCACGGGTGAGGCCCCCGGCGCACGCACCGGCCCCGCCCTGTCTCCTCCGCCGCGCCGCATCACCACTACGGGCTATCCCTGGAGGCCGAGCCGCCGGGCTTCCTCTACTCAGGAAGGAGGAACCGGTCCGTTGGAGGCAAGCCGTGGACGACACCCGCAAGCTCCCTCTCGTGTATGTCCGTGGCTTCGCAGGCGGCACCCGCGGCATCGACAAAGCCGTCGGCGACCCGTTCTACGGCTTCAACGAGGGATCCACGCATGTCCGCGTCGGCGCCCACAACCAGCCGCTCTTCCACCAGTTCGAGAGTCCGCTGCTGCGTCTGCTCCGCGAGGAGGGCTACGAACTCCTCGTGCAGGGCAGCCAGGAGACCTACCTCGCCGAGCACGACAAGATCCCCGCGCACACCGTATGGATCCACCGGTTCTACGACCGCTCGGCCAGCACCTGGGGCGGCCGCCCCCAGGAGTACCAACTGGAAGCCGCCGCCGCCGACCTGCTCGACCTCATCGACCGGCTTCTGGAGAAGACCGGCGCCCCCGCGGTCCTCCTCGTCGCCCACTCCATGGGCGGCCTCATCTGCCGCTGCCTGCTCCAGAAGGTCCTGCCCGACCGGGGGCGTGCCGCCGCCGACTGCGTCGCGAAGCTCTTCACGTACGGCACCCCGCACGGCGGCATCGCCTTCGACGCGGGGGGTGGGTGGTTCGAGCGGATCCGGGACACCCTGGGCATCCAGGGCGCCGACATCTTCGGGCCCCGGCGGATGTACGAGTACCTCACCCCGCAGGCCGAACGGGACCCGGGCGGCCCACCCGAGGGCTGGGACGCACGCCGGATGCCGGACGGTCCCGGGACGCTGCCCCGCGAGCGGGTCTTCTGCCTCGTCGGCACCGACCCGACGGACTACGACGTCGCGTTCGGGCTGTCCGCGGCGGCCGTCGGGCCGCGCAGCGACGGGCTCGTGCAGATCGAGCGGGCGTATGTGCCGGGTGCGCACCGGGCCTTCGTGCATCGCAGCCACAGCGGGCGCTACGGGATGGTCAACTCCGAGGAGGGGTACCAGAACCTGCGGCGGTTCCTCTTCGGTGACACCCGGATCGAGGCGTCCCTGGTCGACTACCGGCTGCCCGGCGGCGACGACGTGGTGTGGCAGGCCGAGGTGCGGCTCTCGGTGCGCGGGCTGCCGGTGGTGATGCACGAGCGGCTCGCCGCCCACTGGTGCCCGATCCAGCTGGAGCCGCCCGCGGACGGGGCCGAGGCGTCGGTGTCGCTGGCGACCACCTTCCTCAACAGCGGTCTGCGGGCGAGCACGGACGAGCCGATGCGGTTCGTCCTCGACCTGCGGCTCATCTCCCTGCGCGAGCGGCGCGGCATCCTCAGCCTCGGTGACCACCTGGAGCAGTCCGCCGACTTCTCCGACACCCTCGTCATCGACGTGGGCACCCCGCAAGCCGGTCCCGGTATCTGGGCCACCTGGAACTCGGACATCGAAGGTGCCATCCGCGACCACCGGGTCGCCGGAGAGCCCCGTGTCGACGAGGACCCCACCCCGGAGCGCTGGGTCGCCCACCTCAGCCTGCCCACCACCGCCGCGCCCCTCGTCGGCCGCGAGGCGAGGATCCGGCTCGTCGCCACGCCCTGGACCTGAGGCCGCCCTGGCCTGACGCCCGTTCGGGTCCGTTCGGGTCCGACACCCGCCCTGGTCCGACGCCCGTCACCGATCCGGGCCCAGTGAGCGCCTCCTGACGTGGGCCAGGTGGCGGGTGAAGACCTCGCGGGTGTCGGGGGTCAGTGTGCGCAGGGCCACCAGGGCCGTGATCACGACGTCGCACAGTTCGCCCTGTACGTCCTCCCAGGTGTGGCTGACGCCCTTGCGCGGGTTCTGCCCGGTCGCCCCGATGACGGCCTCGGCGACCTCGCCGACCTCCTCCGACAGCTTCAGCATGCGCAGGAGCAGGCCCTCCCGGCCGCCGACGGGTCGGTCGCGGTCGAGCCAGGTCCACAGGGCGTCGATGGAGTCCCAGAGGTCGGCCGCAGCTACGGCGGGGGACTCGGCGGCGGTGTCGGAAGGAGTGGCGGCCTGATCAGTCATGCGCGCAGCGTGGCACGGGGGCGGGGGCGGGGGCGGCGGACACTCGCGCCGCCACTCCATGGGCGGAGCCTGGCACGGGGGCGGGGGCGGCGGACACTCGCGCCGCCACTCCATGGGCGGAGCCTGGCACGGAGGCGGGGTGACAGACACCCGCGCCGCCGCTCCATGGGCGGAGCCTGGCACGGAGGCGGGGTGACAGACACCCGCGCCGCCACTCCATGCGCGGCGCCCGGCACGGAGGCGGGGTGACAGACACCCGCGCCGCCACTCCATGCGCGGCGCCCGGCACGGAGGCTGCATGCCGGGCACCCGCACCGCTACTCCCCGAACAGCGCCTCCTGTTCGTCGAACAGTTCCGCCTGCTCCTGCTTCTCCGCCCGGTCCAGCCGCTTGATCCGTGCCCCCACCACCAGTGCCGTCACCGCGGCCGTCGCCGCCAGGGCAGCGGGCACCATCCAGCCGCGGTCGACGACATGACCCAGCGCGTGGTCGAGGGAGATGCGGCCCGGACCGGCGATCGCGAGGCCGGTCGCGGCGAGGCCCAGGGTGGCCGCGTACTCGTAGCCGCCCTCCTGGTTGAAGAAACCGTTGGGGGCGTGCACGGCGGCCGCCCCCGCCATCGCGCCGGCGGCCGCCGCCCCCGCCGCGGGCGTCGCGAGGCCCAGCGCCAGCAGCGTGCCGCCGCCGGTCTCGGCGAGGCCCGCCGCCGTCGCGCTCGCCTTGCCCGGCCGGTAACCGACCGACTCCATGAACTGGCCGGTCCCCTCGATGCCGTGACCGCCGAACCAGCCGAACAGCTTCTGCGTGCCGTGCGCGGCCAGCACCCCGCCGGCTCCCAGCCGGAGCAGCAGCAGGCCCAGATCACGTCGGTCGTATGCACTCACGGTGACTCCCTGAACGGTCGGCGGGAACGGACAGCAGGCACAACACCCCTCCCACGCATCCACGGTCGCACCGACGCCACCCGACCGGCCTGCCCTCACGGCCGTTCGGGTGGCGGGGCGCGGGGGCCGATGTGAGGCTGACCGGTATGACGATTCAGACGTCCAGACTCAGCGACCCGTCCGTCCGCGCCTTCGTCACCGCGGTCAACGCCCATGACCGCGAGGGCTTCCTGAAGGTCCTCACACCGGACGCGACCATGGCGGACGACGGCACCGACCGCGACCTCACCGACTGGATCGACCGGGAGATCTTCACCTCCAACGGTCACCTGGAGGTCGACAACGAGTCGAACCACGGCCGTGACCTCATCGCCTCCTACCGCAACGACACCTGGGGCGAGATGCGCACCCGGTGGCACTTCGAGGTCGAGGAGGACGGAAGGATCTCCCGCTTCGAGACCGGTCAGGCGTAGCGGCCCGCGGGAATCCGCGGAAAGCCCTTGCCCTCGTGTGCGCTCCAACTCCTAACGTGTCCCGGCATGGAGACCACGGAGATCACGCAGACCCCCAGGGCCACCAGGACGCTGGGACGCTCCGGTATCGAGGTCAGTGCCCTCGGCTTCGGCTGCTGGGCCGTCGGCGGGGAGTGGCAGGCCGCCGACGGGCAGCCGCTCGGCTGGGGCAAGGTCGACGACGAGGAGTCCGTACGGGCGATCCGGCGCGCCCTCGACCTGGGTGTCACCTTCTTCGACACCGCCGACACCTACGGCGCCGGGCACAGCGAACGCGTCCTCGGCCGTGCCCTCGGCAAGCGCCGCGCCGATGTCGTGGTCGCCACCAAGTGGGGCAACGTCTTCGACGAGCAGACCCGCACCCTCACCGGCGCCGACGACTCCCCGCAGTACGCCCGGCGGGCGCTGACCGCGTCGCTGAGGCGCCTGGACACCGACCACATCGATCTCTACCAGCTGCACCTGTCGGACGCCGACCCGCAACGCGCCGCCGAACTGCGTGACGTCTGCGAGGAGTTCGTCCGGGAGGGTCTGATCCGGGCCTACGCGTGGAGCACCGACGACCCCGCCCGCGCCGCCGTCTTCGCACGCGGGGAGCACTGTGCGGCCGTCCAGCACAGGGCCAACGTGCTCCAGGACGCGCCGGAGATGTTCGCGTTGTGCGCGCAGCTGGGGCTGGCCGGCGTCAACCGCAGCCCGCTGGCGATGGGCCTGCTGACCGGGAAGCGCGGAGCCGGGCAGGCCCTGGAGGCGGGCGACATCCGCAGCCGGCCGCCGCAGTGGCTGGAGGGTTTCGAGGGCGGGTCCGGCGCCGACCCCCGGTGGGTGGCCCGGGTCGAGGCGCTGAAGGACGTGCTCACCAGCGACGGCCGTACGCTCGCGCAGGGCTCCCTCGCCTGGCTGTGGGCCCGCAGCCCGCACGCCGTCCCCATCCCGGGGTTCCGCACCGTGGCCCAGGCCGAGCAGAACGCGGCCGCGCTGGCGAAGGGCCCGCTCACCGCCGACCAGATGGCCGAGGCCGAGCGGATCCTTTGCCGTTGAGCGGCGCCGGACGGTGTGCGGCAGCCGTTCCAAGCGCCGGTGCGTACCTCGCGGTCCCACGCGAGGTCCACCCCCACCCGGTCCCTGGAACGGCTGCCGCCGCCCCCCTTGGAGTGGCTTGCGGAAGCTCTGTGCTTCATATGTGAAGCTCTGGTGTGCAAGGTCTTGAGCATAAGTCGCTCACCGGCGCCGATGCAGCGGAATGTGAAAATCCGGTTGTGCAAGTTGTGGAGACGGTGTGGGCTGCCGTGGCCGCAGTCGCGTCCCGCAGTGACCTCAGTCGCGTCCCGCAGTGACCTCAGTCGCGTCCCGCGGTGACCTCTGTCGCGTCCCGCGTTGGCCTCAGCCGCGTCCCACGTACGGCATCGCCGTCGCCAGGACGGTCGCGAACTGCACATTGGCCTCCAGCGGCAGCTCCGCCATGTGCCGCACGGTCCGGGCCACGTCGGCCACGTCCATCACGGGCTCCGGCACCACCGACCCGTCGGCCTGGAGGGCGCCCGTCCGCATCCGCTCGGTCATGTCGGTCGCCGCGTTGCCGATGTCGATCTGGCCCACGGCGATGTCATGGGCCCGCCCGTCCAGCGACAGCGACTTGGTCAGCCCGGTCAGTGCGTGCTTGGTCGCCGTGTAGGCCACCGAGTGCGGGCGGGGCGTGTGTGCCGAGATCGAGCCGTTGTTGATGATGCGGCCGCCTCGCGGGTCCTGCTCCTTCATCTGGCGGTAGGCCGCCTGCGCGCACAGGAACGCCCCGTTGAGGTTGGTGTCCACCACGTGCCGCCAGGCGTCGTACGGCAGGTCCTCCACCGGCACTCCGCCGGGCCCGAACGTCCCCGCGTTGTTGAACAGCAGGTCCACCCGTGCGAACCGCTCCACGGTGGCGGCGAACAGCGCGTGCACGTCCTCCTGCCGTGACACGTCCGTCCGCACCGCCAGAGCGGCGCTGCCGGGCACCAGCCCCGCCGTCTCCTCCAACGGCTCCGTGCGGCGCCCCGCCAGCGCCACCGACCAGCCGGTGCGCAGCAGCTCCACGGCCACCGCGCGTCCGATGCCGGAGCCCGCGCCGGTCACCACGGCGATCCTCGTGTCCGTCTGGCTGTCAGTCATGGGCCCGAAGCGTACGGGAGCGTCCGCCATCCGGAACTCATTCGTCCGCCATCCGGGTGTTGTGTACGCGCCAAGCGAGTGTCGTCCCCGGCCGCTCTCCTGCCTCGTGCATCCATCAGGCAGGGGAGGACCGGATGACCATCACGACAGACCAACCCCGGCACGCAGCCGAACTGCGGGCCGCCGCGCCGCACATCGCCCGCCGCCACTTCCTGACCCTCACCGGCGCCGCCGCCGCGCTCGCCTTCGCCGTCGGCCTGCCCGGCGCGGGCGTGGCGAGCGCCGCGGAGCTCGACGCCCGCCGGATCGACGACGACCCCTTCACCCTCGGCGTCGCCTCCGGTGACCCGCTGCCCGGCTCCGTCGTCCTGTGGACCCGCCTCGCCCCCGTCCCGTACCAGCCCGACGGCGGGCTGCCCGCCGAACGGGTCGCCGTCGACTGGGAACTGGCGCACGACGAGGGGTTCACCCGGATCGCCAGACGCGGCACCGCCACCGCGCACCCCGAGTTCCACCACACCGTCCACGTCGAGATCGACCAGCTCGACGCGGACCGCGTCTACTACTACCGCTTCCGCACCGGCACCTGGATCAGCGGGACCGGCCGCACCCGCACCGCCCCGCCCGCCACCGGCGAGACCGGCTCCCTCACCTTCGCCGCCGTCTCCTGCCAGGCCTACGCCGACGGCTACTACACGCCGTACCGGCATCTCGCCGAGGACGACGTGGACCTCGTGTTCCACCTCGGTGACTACCTGTACGAGTACCCGGTCAACTCCGCAGGCGGCTACCGCAACTACACCGACCGCACGCTCCCCGCGCTCTTCAACCGCGAGACGACGACCCTGGAGGACTACCGCCTGCGCTACGCCCTCTTCAAGACCGACCCCGACCTGAGGGCCGCGCACGCCGCGCACCCCTTCGTCGTCACCTGGGACGACCACGAGACCGAGAACAACTACGCCGACGACACCCCCGAGAACAGCGTCCCGCCGGAGGAGTTCCTGCTGCGCCGCGCCGCCGCCTACCGCGCCTACTGGGAGAACCAGCCGCTGCGCGGCCCCCAGCGGCCCACCGGCCCCGACATGCGGCTCTACCGGCGCCTGCACTGGGGCCGGCTCGCCCAGTTCGACGTGCTCGACACCCGGCAGTACCGCTCCAACCAGGCCTACGGCGACGGCTCGCAGATCCCCGGCCCCGAGGTCGACGACCCGGAGCGCACGATGACCGGCGCGACCCAGGAACGGTGGCTGCTCGACGGGTGGCGGGAGTCGACGGCACGGTGGAACGTCGTACCGCAGCAGGTCACCTTCTCCCAGCGCAAGTTCGACCTGACGTCGCCGTCCCGGGTGTCGATGGACGCCTGGGACGGCTACCGCGCCTCCCGGCGCCGGGTCCTGGACGGCGCGAAGGCCGCCGGGATCGAGAACCTGATGGTGCTCACCGGGGACGTCCACGTCGGGTACGGCTTCGACATCAAGGACGACTTCGACGACCCGGCCTCCGCCACGCTCGGCACCGAGATCGTGGCCACCTCGATCGCCAGCGGCCGGGACGGCATCGAAAAGCCCGCCAACTGGGACACGTACATGCGGGCCAACCCGCACCTGAGGTTCTACGACGGGCGGCGCGGCTACGTGACCGTCGCGCTGGGCGAACAGCAGGCGCGGGCCGACTTCAAGACGGTGCCGTACGTGACCAGGCCCGGGGCACCGGTCACCACGGCCGCCTCCTTCGTGACCGAGGCGGGGGCGCCGGGCCTCACGCAGGCGTGAGCGCGGGCGCCTCGTCGGTGACGTCGCCGTCGGGGAGTTCGCCCGGGTAGCGGACGCCGACCCGGTCCCGGACCGCGTCGAGCGTCCGCATCACGGCGAGCGTGCCCTCCAGCGGGACCAGCGGCGACTCGGTCTCGCCGGCCCGCAGGGCCCGCATCACCTCGGCGGCCTCGTGCCGCAGGCTGCCCCGGGGCCCGTCCACCGGGTCGGCCGTGAACTCCTCGGGGTCACGGCCGTCGCGGTGCAGCACGAAGCGGTCCGGGAAGAAGAAGCCGTTCGGTACGTCGATCCGGCCCAGGGAGCCGGTGACGGACGCCGAGGTCGCCGTACCGCCGACGATGGAGCAGTGCACGGAGGCGAGGGCGCCGCTGTCCCAGGAGAGCAGGGCACCCGTCTGGAGGTCCACACCCTCCGGGGACAGCGTCGCGCGCGCCACGACGTCCGACGGCTCGCCCAGCAGCAACTGGGCGAAGGAGACCGGGTACACCCCGAGGTCCAGCAGCGCGCCCCCGCCCTGCGCCGGGTCCCGCAGGCGGTGCGACGGCGGGAAGGGGCCGGCCAGCCCGAAGTCGGCCTGCACATGCCGCACTTCGCCGATGACACCGTCGTCCACCAGCGCCTTGAGCCGCCGCACGAGCGGGTTGCAGTACATCCACATCGCTTCCATCAGGAAGCTGCCGCGCGCCCTCGCCAGCGCGACCAGTTCCCCGGCCTCGCGCGCGTTGACCGTGAACGCCTTCTCGCACAGCACGTTGCGCCCGGCCTCCAGACACAACCCCGCGGCCTGGCGATGGGCCGAGTGCGGGGTGGCGACGTAGACGACATCGATGTCGCCGTCCTCGGCGAGGGCGTTCCAGTCGCCGTACGCCCGCGGGATCCCGAACCGTTCGGCGAACGCGTCGGCCGAGGCCTGGGTCCGTGAGGCCACCGCCACCACCTCGGCGTCCGGCAGATCCACCAGGTCGGCCGTGAACGCGGCGGCGATCCCGCCGGTCGCCAGGACCCCCCACCGCACGCTCTGCTCCGCCATCGCGGCCCGCCCCTCGCTCATGTGATCCCCGACACTCAGTACGAGCTGAGAGCATAGAGGGCGGATCACTCGGAGAGGGAGGGGCGCATGGCCGACCGTGGGGGGCCGACACCGCACGTGCCGCGGACGGCGACACCGGCAGTACCCGACCCGCCCACCCGTTCACCGCGCGCCACCGGCCTCCTGGTCACCCTCGTCCTCGGCGGGCTGACCGCGACGCCCCCGCTGGCGATGGACATGTACCTCCCCGCGCTCCCGGAGGTCACCGGGTCCCTGCACGCCCCCGCCGCGACCGTCCAGCTCACCCTCACCGCCTGCCTGGCAGGCATGGCGCTCGGGCAGCTGCTGGTCGGCCCGATGAGCGACCGGTGGGGCCGCCGTCGCCCCCTGCTGTGCGGCCTCGCGGTCTACGTCCTCGCCACCGTGCTCTGCGCCCTCGCGCCCACCGTGGAGACACTGGTCGCCTTCCGGCTGGCGCAGGGGCTCGCCGGCGCGTCGGCGATCGTCATCGCACGGGCCGTCGTACGCGATCTGTACGACGGCGTGGCCATGGCCCGCTTCTTCTCCACGCTCATGCTGGTCTCGGGGACCGCGCCGATCGTGGCGCCGCTCATCGGCGGCCAGATCCTGCGCGTGACGGACTGGCGGGGCGTGTTCGTCGTGCTCACGGTGGTCGGCGTCCTGCTCGCCGGGCTCGTGTGGTGGAAGCTGCCCGAGACGCTGCCCGCTGCCGACCGGCACCGCGGCGGGGTCGGCGAGGCCCTGCGCGCCATGCGCGGCCTGCTCGCCGACCGCGCGTTCACCGGGTACACGCTGGCGGGCGGGTTCGCCTTCGCCGCGCTGTTCGCGTACATAGCGGCCTCGCCCTTCGTGATCCAGGAGATCCACGGAGCCTCCCCGCAGACCTTCAGCCTGCTGTTCGGGCTCAACTCGGTCGGGCTGGTGGTCGTCGGCCAGATCAACGGCAAGGTGCTGGTGGGGCGGGTCAGCCTGGACCGGGTGCTGGGCGTCGGCCTGTCGATCGTCATCCTGGCCGCCACGGCACTGCTGCTGATGTCCCTGGGCGTCTTCGGCGAGGTGGGGCTCGCGCCGGTGGCCGCCGCGCTCTTCGTGCTGATGTCCGCGATGGGCGTCACCCTCCCCAACACCCAGGCACTGGCCCTGACGCGCACCGGGCACGCCGCCGGCTCCGCGTCCGCGCTCCTCGGTACGTCCTCCTTCCTGATCGGCGCGATCGCCTCGCCCCTCGTGGGGGTCGCCGGCGAGGACACCGCCATCCCCATGGCCGTCGTCCAACTGGCCGCGGCACTGGTGGCGCTGGCCTGCTTCATGGGAATGTGCCGTCCCTGGAACAGACGTCCGGGTGCGGAGGGAGCGGAGAGCTGAGCGCGCCGAGACTGCGCGAGGACACGCCGGAACGGGCGGGACTCGACCCCGAGGAGATCCGACATCTCGTCCGCGAGGTCCACGACCTCACCACCGGGCCCCGCCCCTGGGCGGCCGGCGTGGTGCTGGTCGCCGGACGCGGCCCGTACCTCGCCGTCGCCGAGGCGGCGGGCTGGGCGGTGCGGTACGACGCCTACGACGAGGCCGCGGACGCCGGCGTCGAACTGCCCCCCGAGGCGCAGGTACCGATGACCACGGACACCCCCTTCGACCTGGCCTCGCTCACCAAGCTCTTCACCGCGGTCGCCGCGGTCCAGCAGATCGAGCGCGGCACGCTCGGCATCGACGCGCGGGTCGGCGCGTACCTGCCGGACTTCCGCGCCGCCGCACGGCACGACGTCACCGTACGGCAGTTGCTCACCCACACCTCCGGGATGCGGCCCGAACTCCCGCTGTACGACTGCGCCGACGACGCCGAGCGCCTGGAGAAGCTGCGAGCAGAGGCGCCCGTCGGGGTGCCCGGCACCTACTGCTACTCCGACCTGAACCTCCTGCTGCTGCAGCACGTGCTGGAACGCATCACGAGCCGCACCCTCGACGTCCTGGTCCACGACGGCATCACCCGCCCCCTGGGCATGACGGCGACCCACTTCGGCCCCTGCCCCGGTGCCGCGGCCACGGAGGACCAGCGCCGCCCGTGGGCCAAGGCGGACCGGGGGATGCTGCGGGGCGTCGTCCACGACGAGAACGCCTGGGCGCTGGGCGGGGTGGCGGGCCACGCGGGCCTGTTCTCCACCGCCCACGACCTCGCGGTCTTCTGCCGCGCCCTGCTGTCCGGCGGCGCGTACGGCCCGGCCCGCATCCTGGGCCCGGACTTCGTGGAACTGCTGCTGACCCCGCCGGGTCTGGGGTTCGCGGTGGACCAGCCCCGGTTCATGGGGGAGCTGGCGGGGCGGGGGGCGGCGGGCCACACCGGGTTCACGGGGACGTCGCTGGTGGTGGACCCGGCGACGGACACCTTCCTGGTGCTGCTCGCGAACACGGTGCATCCGCGGCGCCGGCCCCCCGACAGCGGGCCGAGGGCGCGGGCCGCGACGCGGCTGGCGCGGGCGGTCAGAGGCACCCAGCTGTAGTGATCACGAGCGTCGGACCATCGCTCGCGATCACTGCACCCGGCCGTCGGCCGCTCGCCCCCCAGCCCTCCGGGGCCGCCGCCCCGCAGCGGAGCGCACTCGTAGAATCGCCGGGTGAACGCCCCCGTATCCCCGGTGGACGCCCTGCGTGGCAGTCTCGCCGCTCTCCTCGACGGCCTCCCGCCCCGCCAGGCCGCGCAGGCCGTCGACCGGTTGATCGCCAAGTACCGGGGCGCCACCCCCACCGACGCCCCGATCCTGCGCGACCGGGCCGACGTGGCCGCCTACGCCGCGTACCGGATGCCCGCGACCTTCGCGGCGGTACGGGCGGCACTGGAGGCGTTCGCCCAGGCCGTACCGCAGTGGTCACCGGCCGGCCACACCGACGTGGGCGGCGGGACCGGCGCCGCGACGTGGGCCGTCACCGCGACCTGGCCCGGCGAGCGCGGCGTCACCGTGCTGGACTGGGCCGAGCCCGCCCTCGCGATCGGCCGGGAGATCGCCGCCGCCAACCCGGCGCTCGCCGACGCCCGCTGGCAGCGCGCCCGGATCGGCTCGGCGCTCACGCTGGACCACGTCGATCTCGTCACCGTCTCGTACGTGCTCAACGAACTCACCGCCGCCGACCGCACCGCCCTCCTCGACGCCGTCGCGGACGCCGCGCAGTCCGTCGTGATCGTCGAGCCCGGCACTCCGGACGGCTACGCCCGTGTCATCGAGGCCCGCGACCGTCTCGTCGCCGCCGGGTTCCGGGTCGCCGCCCCCTGCCCGCACAGTGCCGCCTGCCCCATCGTCCCCGGCACGGACTGGTGCCACTTCGCGGCCCGGGTCAGCCGTTCCTCCCTGCACCGCCAGATCAAGGGCGGCTCCCTCGCCTACGAGGACGAGAAGTTCAGCTACGTCGCCGCGACCCGCCTGCCGGTCGCTGCGGCCCCGTCCCGTGTGGTCCGCAAGCCCCAGATCCGCAAGGGCCAGGTGCTCCTCGACCTGTGCGAGACCGAGCCCGGCCTGCGCCGCACCACGGTCACCAAGCGTCACGGCGACCTCTACAAGGCGGCCCGGGACGCGGACTGGGGCGACGCCTGGCCGCCGGCGGAGGACCAGGCGCCCCAGGTGCGCTGACCGGACGGGCTGGTGACGACAGACCCTAGGTGTGCTGTTCGGGGGCCGCGTTCTTGTTGCGTCGTTTCTCCTGGAGTGTGCGCAGCAGCTCCTTCTTCTGCGCCTGCGGGTCGGTGCCGCCGCCGATCGGGGCGCCTCGACGGCCGCCGCGCAGCTCCTTGCGGCCGAGGTTTCGGCGGGTGCCGCCGACTCCGAGCATGTTTCCGGCTCCGCTTCGGGCCATGGGGGGGTCCTTTCATAAAGCATCGCAAGAACGAGACGTTTCGTCTCGCTAGTGGTTCGTCCAGGATCCTGCGAGACGCTCCGTCTTGTCAACCTGGTAAATTCGACACATGGCAGCCCAGAAATCCGCCCAGTCCGCACCCGACGCCACCCGCCGCAGCGAGCGCTCCCGCCGCGCCATCTACGACGCGGCCCTCGCCCTCGTGGGTGAGGTCGGCTACCCCAGGACCACCATCGAGGGCATCGCCGCCCGCGCCGGTGTCGGCAAGCAGACGATCTACCGCTGGTGGTCGTCGAAGGCGGACGTGCTGCTGGAGGCCTTCCTCGACCTGAGTGAACAGGCGTCCCGGGACGCGGGCCCGGAGTACGAGTTCGCCATCCCGGACACCGGCGACATCGCCGCCGACCTCAAGGCCGTCCTGCGCCTCACCGTCGACCAGCTCAAGGACCCCCGTTTCGAGATCCCGTCCCGCGCCCTCGCCGCCGAGGGTGTGGTCGACGAGGAACTCGGCCGGGTCTTCGTGGCCAAGCTCCTCGAACCCTCGCTCCAGCTGTACGTCGACCGGGTGCGCGCCGCCCAGGCGGCCGGCCAGATCCGCCCGGACGTCGACCCGCGCATCGCCCTGGAACTGTGGGTCTCCCCCCTCGCCCAGCGCTGGCTGCAGCACACCGGCCCGATCTCGTACGAGTACACCGACACCCTCGTCGACTACGCCCTGTACGGTCTCGCACCGCGCACACGGTAGGACCGTGAATCCCACCGAAGCGGCCGGTCACCCCTGATTCGGGTGCTGTGTGCCCCTCGTCCCACCTGGCCCGGTTGTCCGCTACGGCCCCCCGAAGCGCACGATGATGGGACCATAGGGCATGCTGTTCCGCACGACAGCGAGGCGAGGGGATAGATGAGCGCGGAGTTGGGCGGCCGGACCGGCCTGCAGGGCAAACTCTCCCAGTGGCTGCGCGGACGCCGCCCGAAGGAGGTCACCGGCGACGGTGGCCGGGAGGACCTGCTGCTGGCAGCCGCCGCGGCCGGGCTGCCCCTCGCGCCCGCCGCGCACCCGGCCGGTTACCGGTGCTCCTGCGACCGCGTCGGCTGTCCCACACCCGCCCGGCACCCGGTGTCCTTCGCCTGGCAGACCCAGTCGACCACCGACCGCGCCCAGATCGAGCGCTGGGCCCGCCACCAGCCCGAGGCAAACTTCATCACCGCCACCGGCATGGTGCACGACGTCCTCGACGTGCCGATCGAGGCCGGCCGCGAGGCGCTGGAGCGGCTGCTCGACGCCGGCATCGAGGTGGGGCCGGTCGCCGAGAGCGACGACGGCCGGATGCTCTTCTTCACCCTCACCCGCGGCACCCCCGAGGACGAGGACGAGTGGTGGCCCTGCGAGCTGGACTGCCACCCCGAGACCATGGACGAACACCCGGGACTGCGCTGGCACTGCCGCGGGTCCTACGTCCTCGTACCGCCCGCGCAGCTGCCCGGTGAGAACCGGACCGTGCACTGGGTACGCGGGCCGGAGCACGAACTGCCCGACCCGCTGAGCCTGCTGGAAGTCCTCACCGACGCCTGCGCACGCTATGTCGGCGAGGAGCCCGACCACGCCTCCACGGCCTGGCCCCTGCGCCGCCACTGAGCCGCCGCACCGGGCGGCGCTACTCGCCCTTCGCCGCCGTCAGCCCCTGGATCCGGCCGAGGACCTCGACCTTCCCCGAACCCTTCGGGTCCAGGGCCACCTCGTTGGAGACGAACTCCAGCGTCAGCGACTGCTTTATCTCGCCCTCCGTCAGCGCCTCCACCGCCTTGCCCGGGGAGGGGACGGAGGTGCCCGCGTAGGCCGTCCGCTTCTCGAAGTAGCGCGTGGTGAAGAACACCAGCGCGCCACCGTCCGCGGTGCGCAGGGCCAGCGGGGCGTAGTCGCCGCTGGTCAGCGGCTCGTCGATGAACTGGCTGACCAGGCCCGGCCGTTTGGCGTCCTTCGCCCGCTCGGCACGCCAGTAGCTGGTGTGCCGGCCGGCCGCGAAGAGGTTCCCGCCGTCCTTGAGGTAGGCCGCGTAGTCCTTGCTCAGTTCACCGGGCGGCACGGCCAGTCCGGCCGAGTTCGCGGGGACGGCCTCGGCCCAGCCGTCCTTGTCCGTCTTGAACTTCGGTACGTCACGGGGGGCCATCAGCGTCAGGTACGCCGCCTCCCACGTCTCGTCCAGCCCCTCACGGGTGAACACGAAGACCCAACGCGCGCCGGCGCCCTTGTTGGCGGCCGTGTCGGCCACGAACCAGCGCGGCCAGCCCGCCTTCTTCGGGATCGTGAACTTGGCGTCCGACAGCTTCAACGGGGTGTGGGCCGCGTTGCCCCCGGGGTTGAGGGCCTTGCCGGCCTTCAGCCGCGCCCCGTCGATGTCGCTCAGCGCGCCGGTGACATGGTCGGCGTACAGGGAGTTGTCGTACGCCTTGTCCGCCTTGTTGTACGCGGTGGTGAACTGCTGGAGTGCTTTGGCGGCCTCCGCGCGGGTGGCCGAGGGGAGGATCTCCTTCTCCCCGTGCACCACCACGCATCCGCTCGCCGTCAACGACAAAGCGGTCACGGAGGCCGCTATCAGTGCGCTCCGGTCAAGCCTGCGGAGCCGTCGAGGGCCGCGATCCCTGCTCATCAGGTTCCTTCACCTTCCCCTTCCCGGAGGCGAACCCTACCGGTGCGAGGAAGAACGCGAGCGTCGGGACCAGGTACAGCAGCCACACCGTGACCTGGAGGACGGTCGGGTCCGGCTGGAAGTTGAAGACACCCTTCAGCAGGGTGCCGTACCAGCTGGACGGATCGACGGTGTCGCTGATGTCGAAGGCCCGGTCGCTCAACCCGGGCAGCCAGCGCGCCTCCTGGAGGTCGTGGAAGCCGTACGCCAGCACGCCCGCCGCCACGACGACCAGCATGCCGCCGGTCCAGGTGAAGAACCTGGCGAGGTTGATGCGCAGGGCGCCGCGGTAGAACAGCCAGCCCAGGACGATCGCCGTGGCGATGCCGAGGGCGGCACC
The DNA here is from genome assembly GCF_053594495.1 of Streptomyces sp. NPDC001920. NCBI lineage: Bacteria > Bacillati > Actinomycetota > Actinomycetes > Kitasatosporales > Streptomycetaceae > Streptomyces > Streptomyces sp. NPDC001920. The sequence continues at coordinate 488,284 of NZ_JBSFEP010000002.1, read as the reverse complement.
GATCAGCGGGCGCGGGCTGCCGTCACCGGCCGCGTGCACCGACGCCCACACGAACAGGGCCGTCTCCAGGCCCTCCCGGCCCACGGCCACAACTCCGCGGGCGCGGCGACCGTCCGCACGGTCAGATCCGCGGCGAGCCCCCGGCCGTCGTGGCCGCGGCGGACGTCCGCTCGGCGCGGGCCGTCGCCGTCGCTCGGGTGCGCAAGGGGCGCACGGTCCGTCCGTTCCTTCGGGCACTGTCGTGTCGGGTACTCACGGCCGTTCGGCCGAAGATCAGGTGCTTGCCTTTCTTGGCTGTCGGTTCGCCGGAGAGGGCGCACGAAGGCGTGAGACTGTCTCCATGGACAGGGGGAGCAGGGAACTTCTCGGGCCGGGGCGGCTGGTGCTGAAGGTGCGCAGCCGCCCCGGCCCTTCGGCGTTGCGCTTCGAGACGGCGGAAGGGGGCCGGCTCCTGCTGAGGCAGGGGGAGCGACCGGTGCTGTTCGGACGTGCCGAGGGCGACGGCTGCTGCCGCGACCTCGCACTGCACCGTCCCGACGGCTACCGCTCGCCCCTCCCGCCCGTACGTGCCGTGACGACCCGGGGCCGGACCGACTGGACGCACCGGTACGCGCGTCGGCTGGAGGAGGCGGCGAACGGCCCGCTGCACGACGGCCGCTGGCGGCTCACCGGACGTTCCGCCTTCGCGCCGGGCGTCTGGACGCAGGACCTCGTCCGTGACTGGCCGGGCGGCAGCCTGGAGCTGTACTGCGGGGGCGGCTGGCACGGCGTGCTGCCTCTGCGCCGCCTCTCCCCGCCGGACGCCCCGCGGGTGAAGGCCTACCGCAAGCAGGTGCGGGAGGGCTTGGCGGCGCCCGTCCTGCTGTGGTGGGTGTCTTTCCTCGGCGGCTGGCTGATCCTGGACGGACACGACCGGGCCGTCGCGGCCCTGGCGGAGGGTGTCGAGCCGGTGTGTGTGGAACTGGCGCGGGCGCCCGACGAGCGGCACTGGCGCCAGGAGGCCGCCGAACTGACCGACGCATACGAGCGGCACCTGGAGCGACTGGCGGACTCCGTGCCCCGCGACGGCCCCGTGCCCCGACGGCGGGCCCTGGAGCGCGGGTACGCGGACGCGATCGCCGAGCTGCCGTACGACGAGGCCGCCACCCCCTCCTGGCCCCTTTCGGGTGGTGCCCCCACCTGGGACGACCTCGCGGCCCGCGCGATGTTTCAATGCACCCGTGACTGACTACGACGTCCTGCGCGTCTTCTGCGGACCCGAGGGCGGATACGGCAATGAACTCGGCGTCGTCCGCGACGGGTCGGTACTGCCCGAGCGCGGTGACCGGCAGGCGCTGGCCGGGAAACTCGGGTTCAGCGAGACCGTGTTCGTCGACGACCCCGAGCGCGGAGTCATCGACATCTACACGCCGACCCTGCGCCTGCCCTTCGCCGGGCACCCCTGTGTCGGTGCGGCCTGGCTGCTCGACGTGCCCGAACTGGTCACCGCGGCGGGCGTCGTGGGCACCCGGCTGGACGGGGAGTTCAGCTGGATTGAGGCGCGCCCGGAGTGGGCTCCGCCGCGCACGTTGCGGCAGTACGCGACGGCCGCCGAGGTGGACCGTCTCGACGTCCCGCCGCCCGGGGAGTGGATCTACGCCTGGGCCTGGCAGGACGAGGCGGCGGGCCGCGTCCGGGCCCGTGCCTTCCCCGGCCGCGGCGACGGCATCGACGAGGACGAGGCGACCGGCGCGGCGGCGCTGCTGCTCACCGACCGCCTGGGACGGGCCCTCAACATCAACCAGGGAGCGGGGTCCCAGATCCTCACGGCACCGCAGCCCGGCGGCTGGGTGGAGGTCGGAGGGCGGGTCTTCCTGGAGCGCTGAGCGGTGGGCGCTGGGCGCTGGGCGTCGGGCGGGGTGCCTGGGCCGGGCGCGCCGAGCCTCACGCGCTCAGTGGGAACTCCTCGCCCAACGCCCGGAACACGGCCGTGTTGAGGGCGAACGCCCTCTTGCACTCCGCCACGACCCGCTGCTTCTCCAGGTCGTCCGCGCGCACCGCGTCCAGCAGTTCGCGGTAACCCCGCTTGAAAGCGGCCGGGTTGGGGATCCCCTCGAAGACGTAGAACCGGACCCCGTCGCCCTTCTTGGCGAAGCCCCAGGTCCGCTCCGCCTTGTCCCGGATGATCTGGCCGCCGGAGAGATCGCCGAGGTAGCGCGTGTAGTGGTGCGCGATGTAGCCGGCCGGCCACTCACGGGCGCACTGCGCGACCCGGTCCGCGTAGGCCCGCGTCGCCGGCAGCGCCGACAGTCCCGCCCGCCAGCGCGGGCCCCGCAGATGCGCCAGGTCCCGCTCCAGCGACGCCAGCCGGAACAGCTCCGGCTGGATGAAGGGACCGGCCACCGGGTCGGACGCCAGCCGCTCGGTGCCGGTCTCCAGCGCCTCGTACACGAACCACAGCTGCTCGGTGTAGCGCGCGTAGGCGTCCACGCCCAGCCTGCCGCCGAGCAGGTCGCTCATGAACGTCGAGGTCTCCGCCTCCATGTGCTGCTCTTGGGAAGCGGTGCGGATGACTGTCGAGAAGGAGTCCATGGGGCCCAGTTTCCGAGGTTAGCCTTACCTAAGTCAATGGGTTTGCCGACGCTGTGTCGGTAAAAGCGTACCGAGAAAACCCGCCCTCCGCAGAGGACGGGTTCGGGTACCGCCGGATCAGGGGAGCGTCAGGATCTCCGCGCCCGTCTCCGTCACCACCAGGGTGTGCTCGAACTGGGCCGTGCGCCTGCGGTCCTTCGTGACCACCGTCCAGCCGTCGTCCCACATGTCGTACTCGTGCGTCCCGAGGGTCAGCATCGGCTCGATCGTGAAGGTCATGCCGGGCTGGATGACGGTCGTCGCGTGCGGGCTGTCGTAGTGCGGGATGATCAGGCCCGAGTGGAACGACGAGTTGATGCCGTGCCCGGTGAAGTCCCGCACCACCCCGTAGCCGAAGCGCTTGGCGTACGACTCGATGACCCGGCCGATGATGTTGATCTGCCGGCCCGGCTTGACCGCCTTGATCGCGCGGTTCAGGGACTCCCGGGTCCGCTCCACCAGCAGGCGCGACTCCTCGTCGACGTCACCCACCAGGTACGTGGCGTTGTTGTCGCCGTGCACCCCGCCGATGTACGCCGTCACGTCGAGGTTGACGATGTCGCCGTCGCGCAGCACCGTGGAGTCCGGGATGCCGTGGCAGATCACCTCGTTGACGCTCGTGCACAGGGACTTAGGGAAACCGCGGTACCCGAGCGTCGACGGGTAGGCGCCGTGGTCGCACATGTACTCGTGCGCCACCTTGTCCAGTTCGTCCGTCGTCACGCCGGGAGCGATCAGCTTCGCCGCCTCGGCCATCGCCCGCGCGGCGATACGGCCGGCGACGCGCATCGCCTCGACGGTCTCCGGGGTCTGCACCTCCGGACCCGTGTACGGCGTCGGCGCGGGCCGGCCGACGTACTCGGGGCGGCGGATGTTGCCGGGTACGGAACGGGTGGGGGACAGCTCCCCCGGTACGAGCAGTGACTGGCCAGACATGCCAGCGAGTCTAACCAGCGGGCGTGGGGGAACATGTCCCTGGCGAGAGGAGCCGCTCATGGCCTTGTTCAAGAAGCGCACGGTCGGCAAGCCGGGCGAGTGGTACTACTGCCTGGTCCACAAGAAGGTCGAGGAGGGGCCCGAGTGCCCGGCCAAGGACCGCTTCGGGCCGTACGCCACCCGCGAGGAGGCCCAGCACGCGATGGACCTCGCCCGGGAGCGCAACCTCGAATGGGAGAACGACCCCAAGTGGCACGACGCCCCGGCGGGCCGTGCGGACGACGACTGATCAGCCCCCGGCCCGTGCGGACACCGGCGTCGCTGCGGCCGCCGCCCGCTGCTCCCGCAGCCGCACCGCGTGCTCGTTCGTGCGCGCGTCGTACGACATCAGCTTCGGCAGGCACAGCGCGAGCACTCCCACCGCGCCCACGCACAGCGCCCCGCCCGACCAGACAGCCGTACGCACGCCCTGCCAGGCGGCGACGCCGCCCACGTAGGTCTGGCCGAGCTGCGGGCCCGCCGAGTACGACAGCAGCTCGATCCCGGCGAGCCGGCCGCGCAGCTCGTCCGGGATCGTCTGGTTCCACATCACCCCGCGGAAGATGCCGCTGACCATGTCGGCGGCCCCGCCGAGAAGCAGGAACAGCAGCACCAGCCACACGTTCCGGGCGACGCCGGCGGCCGCGATCGCCGCGCCCCACAGCGCGGCCGACACGACGACCAGCCGCCCGTGCCGGTGCACCCGCGAGGTCCAGCCGCTGGTCAGGCTCACCAGCATCGCGCCCGCCGGGACGGCCGCGTACATCAGGCCCAGCGCCCACGGGGCGTCCAACTCGTCCGCGAGGAACGGCAGTACGGCGAGCGGCATCGCGAAGAGCATCGCCGCGATGTCGATGACGTACGTGCCGAGCAGCTCCTTGCGACTCCAGGCGTAGCGGGCGCCCTCGGCGACGGCCTTCAGCGACGGCTTCGCGGCCTCGTGGGCGGCGGGGGAGGGGGCGATGCCGAGCGTGAGCACGACGGAGGCGACGAAGGTCAGCAGATCGGCGCCGTACGCCCAGCCGAGCCCCGCGTACGCCACGACCACACCGGCCAGGGCCGGCCCGGCGACCCCGCCGACCTGCCAGCGCAGCGCGTTGAGGGAGCCCGCGGCGGGCAGGTGCTCGTGCGCCACGATCCGGGGCCACAGGGCGTCGAGGGCGGGCCGCTGGACCGAGACCAGGGCGCAGGACAGGGCGGCGACGACGTACAGCGGCCAGACGGCGGGGCTCGGCAGCAGCGCGTTCACCAGCAGCGCCGCACTCAGCAGCGCCTGCCCGGCCTCCGTCCACAGGATCAGCTTCCGCTTGTCGAGCGCGTCGGCGAGCGCGCCCCCGTACAGCCCGAACGCGATCAACGGCACCAGCTCCACCGCCCCGATCGCACCGACCGCCGCCGCGGACCCGGTGAGCTCCTTGATCTGCACGGGCAGCGCGACGAAGGTCAGAAAGCTGCCGAAGGAGGAGATCAACCCCGCCAGCCACAGCTTCCGGAAGTCGGCGCAGGCCCGCCACGGGGCGAGGTCGGGCAGGACGGCACGCAGACGGGAGGGCGTCGGGGAGGGGCCGTCGCGGGGTTCGGCCGGAACGGGGGAGTCGTCGGTCACGACGGGCCATGCTGCGGCGGGCCGGTACGCGGGGCAAGCGATTAACGGGCGGTGCCGGACCGGTCGGTCACCAGCGCGCGGGTGGCGGCGCCGTCAGGGACTCCGCAAGCCTCGCCAGACGGTCCCGCAGTCGGCGCCGTCCCCTCGGGGAGGGCAGCGCGTTCTCACCGGCCGCCGCGCTCACCAGGTGCTGCACGGTGTCCAGGTCCAGCTCCGAGCCCTCCGGCACGACCAGCGCCTCGTGCGCCATGCTCGTCAACTCGCCGTCGCCGTCGCCGGAGCCGAGCGCCAGCACCGTCACCCCGGCCCGCCGCACGTCGTGCACCCGTTCCAGGAGCGGAGCCCCCGCCGTGCCCGGCGACACCACCAGCAGCGTCTCCCCGCGCCGCGCCGCCGCCAGCCGTCCGAGCCCGACCGCGAGATGGGCCGGGTCCGAGGCGCGCGCGTCATGCCGTACCAGGGTCGGCACCAGCTCCGGCGTCCCCGACCACGCGGCCTCGTCGACCAGATGGGCCGCCAGATGCCACGGCTCGTACTCCGGCGTGCCGACCAGCAGCAGCCCGCCCCCGTGCGACACCGCCGACGTCCGCAGGGCCCCGGCGAACCGCCGTGTGGCCCCCAGCCACTCGGTCCCGGCGAGCACCTCACGCAGCAACGCGACACGTACGGCGTCCATGCGACCGCATCCTGCCGCAACCGGACACTCGTGACCCGGAGTTCACCGCGAATTCGCCCGGCCTGGGGAAGCGGAGGGCCCGGCGGCGATGAGGAGGAGTCCGTCCATGACCGAGACCAGCGTTCCCTTCCGCGCGGGCCAGGAGGGGTACGCCTCCTTCCGCATCCCCGCCGTCGTCGTCAGCCGGGCGGGCACCGTGCTCGCCTTCTGCGAGGGTCGCGTCGAATCCGCCCGCGACCACGGGCACATCGACATCGTGCTGAAACGGTCGACGGACGGCGGCGTCACGTGGGGACCGCTCCAGGTGGCCGCGGACAACAACTGGCACCTCGCCGGCAACCCCGCCCCCGTCGTCCTCGACACCGGCCGCATCCTGCTCGTCTACATCCGCAACCACGCCGACGCCACCGAGGACGCCATCCGGCGCGGCGAGGTGAGCGACGCGGACGGCCGGCGGGTCTGGGTGCGGTACAGCGACGACGACGGCCGCACCTGGTCGAGTTCCCGGGAGATCACCGCGCAGGTGAAGAAGCCGCGATGGCGGTGGTACGCCACCACGCCCGGTCACGCGATCCAGCTGAGCACCGGCCGGGTCGTCGTCCCCGCCAACCACACCGTCCCGCCCGCCGGCACCGACACCGGCACGGAGCCCCGGTACAACGGCGGGCACTGCCTGCTCAGCGACGACCGCGGCGCCACCTGGCGCATCGGCTACGTCGACGACAACACCGACGGCTACATCAACGCCAACGAGACCACCGCCGCCGAACTGCTCGACGGCCGCGTCTACTTCAACACCCGCAACGACTCCCCGTCCCCCGGCAACCGCGCCGACGCCCACTCGCAGGACGGCGGCCGCACCCTCGTCAAACCCTTCCGTCCGCAGGCCGGACTGCCCGCCCCGATCTGCGAGGCGAGCGTCCTGCAACTGCGCGACCCCGACGTCCTGCTCTTCTCCGGCCCCGCCGACCCGGCCGCCCGCGCCCTGATGACCATCCGCGCCTCCACCGACGGCGGCACCACCTGGCGGCCCGCGCACACGGTGGACGGGCTGCCCGCCGCCTACTCGGACCTCGCGCGGATCGACGCCGAGACCGTCGGACTCCTCTACGAGACCGGCGACTTCGGGCCGTACGAGACCATCACCTTCCGCAGGGTGCCCGTGACGCGGCTCACCTGAGCCCCTGGGGTGGACGGGGCGGACGTAAAGTCGGCCCATGACCTCTACCGACAGTGCACAGCAGTCCACCGGGGCGCCCGCGAAGGCGCCCGCGAAGGACCCCTGGGACCTCCCCGACGTCTCCGGGCTCGTCGTCGGCGTGCTCGGCGGGACCGGGCCCCAGGGCAAGGGCCTGGCCTACCGGCTCGCCAAGGCCGGCCAGAAGGTGATCATCGGTTCGCGTGCCGCCGACCGCGCCCGGACCGCGGCCGAGGAGCTCGGGCACGGCATCGAGGGCGCCGACAACGCCGAGTGCGCGCGGCGCAGCGACATCGTGATCGTCGCCGTGCCGTGGGAGGGGCACGGCAAGACGCTGGAGTCACTGCGCGAGGAACTGGCCGGCAAGCTGGTCGTCGACTGCGTCAACCCGCTCGGCTTCGACAAGAAGGGCGCCTACGCGCTCAAGCCGGAGGAGGGCAGCGCCGCCGAGCAGGCCGCCGTCCTGCTGCCCGAGTCGCGGGTGACGGCCGCCTTCCACCACCTGTCGGCGGTGCTGCTCCAGGACCCGGAGATCGACGAGATCGACACCGATGTGATGGTCCTCGGCGAGGTGCGGGCGGACGTCGAGATCGTCCAGGCGCTGGCCGGCCGCATCCCCGGGATGCGCGGCATCTTCGCGGGGCGGTTGCGCAATGCCCACCAGGTGGAGTCGCTGGTCGCGAACCTGATCTCGGTGAACCGCCGCTACAAGGCACACGCCGGGCTCCGCGTCACGGACGTATGAGGGGATGGGGGACACTGGTCGGTGTAGCAGTGTCCCCCGAAGGAGCCGACCGACATGCCCCGCCTTGGTGTCTATGCCCTGATCGTCTGTGTGCTGGCCGTGGCCGCTGCCGCGGTCTCCTTCGTACAGGGCAGCTGGCTCGGGATCGTGTGGGTGCTCCTGGGGGGTCTGTCCTCGAACATGGCCTGGTACTACGCCAAGCGCGCCAAGGACGACCGGCGGGGCTCGGCCACCGGCTGATCTCCGTCACGAGGAGCCGGCACGAGAGGGCGCCGCGAGAGGCCGTCACGAGAGGGCCGAGCAGTACTCGGCGGTGTCCTGCCAGAAGCGGTAGAGGTCCTCGCCGCAGTAGCGGTCCAGGCCGTGCACGCCCAGGCTGTCCAGCACCGAGTTGATCAGCTGGAAGAACTCCTGGTTCACCGCCGGGAGCATGAGCAGCGCGAACACCAGCAGCAGGCCGAACGGCGCGAACGGCTCCACCTGGCGCTTGATCCCGTACGACAGCCACGGCTCGATCACGCCGTAGCCGTCCAGGCCCGGGACCGGCAGGAAGTTCAGGATCGCGGCCGTGACCTGGAGCAGCGCCAGGAAGGCCAGTGCGAAGCGGAAGTCCGCCGGGACGCCGTCCAGCGCGTCCAGCCAGAACGGGGCCGTGCACACGACGGCGAAGAGCACGTTCGTCAGCGGTCCCGCCGCCGAGATCAGGCTGTGCCGCCAGCGGCCCCGGATCCGGTCGCGCTCGATGAAGACGGCACCGCCGGGGAAGCCGATCCCGCCCATGATCACGAAGATGACGGGCAGCACGATGCTGAGCAGCGCGTGCGTGTACTTCAGCGGGTTGAGCGTGAGATAGCCCTTCGCCCCGACCGAGATGTCACCGCTGTGCAGGGCGGTACGCGCGTGCGCGTACTCGTGCAGGCACAGGGACACGATCCAGGCGGCCGTCACGAACAGGAACACGGCGAGACCGGCCTGCTCGGCGAACCCGGTCCAGGTGGCCCAGCCCGTCACCGCCGTGACGGCCAGGAGCCCCGCGAAGACGGGGCTGATCCGCCGCTCGCTGCGGCGGCTGAGGGCGGTGGTCATGAGGAGGGCTCCTGTGGGACGGGACTCGGCCTGCCCGACCGTACCGGGCGCACGGGGAAAACGTCTCGCGGTGGGACGGTGGTTCCGGAGAAGGTGGGGGCATGGGGCTTTGGCATGTGTACTACGCCGACTGGCAGATGGAGTGCTGCGGTACGCCGTTCTCGCTGGGTGACGAGGTGAGCTGGCCGCTGCTGCTGAGTGACGCCGACGACGTGCTGGGCGGCGGCTGGCACGACCAGCTCACCGAGATCGCCGGCCCGGTACGGGACCTGCCGGGCGACCTCGGAGCCGTGCGGGTCGTGGCCGACGGGTCCGGCCTGACCGTCGCCCTGCACGGCCATCCGGTCGACGTCCTCGCCGAGGAGGAGCTCGGCGACGTACGCCCGGGGGACCAGTACCGTTCGACCGGCCTGCTCACCGTCGAGACCCACGGCGACCCGGAGCTGCCCGAGACGCGGGGCTGGGTCCGGGCGATCCAGATCCTCGGCCGGCAATTCGCCGAGACCCCACCGGGCTCGGGCACCCGCGAACCCGTCCCGGCGCAACGGTCGCTGCGGTCGGCCCGCGCGTGCCCCAAGTGGTTCCCGGACGCCGCGGCCGGCGTGATCGTCGCCCTGGACGTGCCGGACACGGACTCCCGGCTGTCGTCCGCGCTGCGCGAGGCCCGGGGCATCCCCGCGGACCGGTCCGGCTCCGAGACGACGGGCCTGCCGCCCGCGGACCTGGCCGCCCTGCTGGAGACACTCAGCACCACCGCAATGCCGTGACCATGCCAGAATCCACCAGAGACAATGGACCCCGTGCGCTATCGCATTCTCGGCACCACCCAGGCACTTCGCCCGGACGGCAGTCCCGTCCCGGTCGGCGGGGCCCGTCTGCGTGCCCTCCTGACCGTGCTGGCGCTGCGGGCAGGCCGGACCGTACCGGCGAGCGTCCTGGTGGCCGAGGTGTGGGAGGAGGAGCCGCCGGCCGACGCCGTGGGCGCGCTGCAGGCGCTCGTCGGGCGGCTGCGACGGGCGCTCGGCGCGGACGCGGTGACCTCGGCGCAGGGCGGGTACCGGCTCGCCGCCGCGCCCGACGACATCGACCTGCACCGCTTCGAGCGCCTCGTCGGCGAGGGCACGCGCGCGCTGGCCGACGGTGACCCCGCCAAGGCGGCCGTCGTCCTCGACGACGCCCTCGCGCTGTGGCGCGGCCCCGCCCTGGCCGACCTCCCGGACCGCACCGCCGAGGCGGCCCGGAGCGAGACGCGGCGCCTCGAAGCGCTGCGCGCCCGGCACACCGCCGCCCTCGCCCTCGGCCACGCCGAGCAGTCCCTGCCCGAGCTGACCGCCCTGTGCGACACCCACCCCCTGGACGAACCCCTGCAGTCCCTGCGGCTGCGGGCCCTGCGCGACGCGGGGCGCACGGCTCAGGCCCTGGCCGCCTACGAGGACGTACGACGCCTGCTGGCCGACCGGCTCGGCTCGGACCCGGGGCCGGAACTGCGCGCCCTGCACGGTGAGTTGCTCCGGTCCACGGGTGAAGCGCCCGGGCAGGGGCCGGGCCCGAGCACCGGCCCGTGGCCCGAAGGCGCACCCAGGGCGTCGGACGCGGCCGAGGACAGCCACGGCGCCCCGCCACGCGCCGACGCCGACAGGGGCACGCACCGCCCTGCCCACGGGACCGGCGGCACACACCCGCATCGCTCGCCGGCCGGGCCCGGCACCCCGAGCCACCCCACCGCACCCCCTCCGGCCCCCCTCCGGCCCCCCGGTAACCTCCGCGCCCGCCTCACCTCCTTCGTCGGCCGGGAGACGGACCTCGAAGCCATCCGCGGTGATCTCACCTCCGCGCGCCTGGTGACCCTCCTCGGCCCCGGCGGAGCCGGGAAGACACGGTTGTCGCAGGAGGTCGCCGAGAGCGTGCGGGACGCCGCCCCGGACGGGGTGTGGCTGGCCGAGCTCGCCCCCGTGGACGACCCTGGGGCCGTACCGGAGGCCGTACTCACCGCCGTCGGCGCCCGGGAGACCGTGTTGTACGGCGCCGGGGCCGAGGCCATGCGGGCCGGATCCGAACGGCACGACGCCGTCGAACGGCTGGCCGAGCACTGCGGCAGGCGCCGCATGCTGCTCATCCTCGACAACTGCGAGCACGTCGTGGCGGCCGCCGCCCACCTGGTGGCGGAGCTGCTGGAACGCTGCCCGACGCTGACGGTGCTCGCCACCAGCCGCGAACCGCTCGGCGTACCGGGAGAGTTGCTGCGGCCGGTCGAGCCGCTGCCGGAGCCGGTCGCGCTGCGGCTGCTCGCCGACCGGGGCGCGGCGGCCAGGCCCGGGTTCCGGATCGGGGACGACCCGGAGGCGTGCGCGGAGATCTGCCGGCGGCTCGACGGACTGCCGCTCGCCATCGAACTCGCCGCCGCCCGTCTGCGCATGCTGACACCGCGCCAGATCGCCGACCGGCTCGACGACCGCTTCCAGCTCCTGACCTCGGGCAGCCGTACCGTCCTGCCCCGGCAGCAGACCCTGCGGGCGGTCGTCGACTGGTCCTGGGACCTGCTGGACGAGGACGAGCGGGACGTGCTGCGGCGGCTGTCGGTCTTCTCGGGCGGATGCGAGCTCGCCGCCGCCGAGGCGGTGTGCGGGCCCGGGGCGCTCGAAGCGCTCGGATCGCTCGTCGACAAGTCCTTGGTCGTGGCCACGCCTTCGGCGGACGCGGGGGGCGGCGGCGGTATGCGTTACCGGCTGCTGGAGACCGTCGCCGAATACGCGGGCGAGCGCCTCGACGAGGCCGGTGAGCGGACCGAGGCCGAGCGCGCCCACCTCACGTACTATCGCGAACTCGCCCGCACCACCGACCCGTTGCTGCGCAGCCGTGACCAACTGGCCGCCATCGAGAGGCTGGAGCGCGAGAGCGAGAACATCCGCGCCGCCCTGCAGCACGCCGTCGCCGCACGCGACGAGCAGGAGGCGCTGTGCCTGGTGCTGTCGATGGCCTGGTACTGGCAGATGCGCGATCTGCGGACCCTCGCCCGTGGCTGGTCCCGTGAGGTCCAGTCCCTCGGCCCGAACCCCTTCGCCGGCCCGGCCCGCACCGCGGCCCCCGTGTGGGAGCGCTGCACGGCCACCCCGCCGCCCTGGACCGGGGAGGTGCTCGACGAGGCCAGACGTGGTGTGCACCTCGTGCACCTCGCCTGCATGGACACCGAGCTGGAAGCCTGGCAGACCCCCCAGGCGCAGCAGAAGCTGCGCGTCATCGCGCAGACCTACGAGCCCGGACTCCCGCAGACGTGCCGCTCGCCCGGTTACCTGTGGTTCTTCGCCGTGCTGCTCACCGGTGACATCGAGCGGGTGCGCACGATCATCGACGCCGCCGTGGACACATGCCGCAACGTGCCCGGTTACGAGTGGGACCTCGCGGCCAATCTGCACATGCGGGCCAACATGCTCGCCAACCGCACCGACTGGCCCGGTGACGCCACCCGTGACGCCGACGAGTCACTGGAGATCTACGGCCGCCTCGGCGACCTGTGGGGCATCGCCGAGGGGCTCGCCGCGCGTGCCGAGGCGCACGAGCGCAGGGGCCGCTACCGGGCGGCCGCGGCCGACTACCGGGCCGCGATCGAGCACGCCGAACGCCTGGGCGCCCGTGCCCAGATGGGCATCCTCAGCGCCCGGCTCGGCAGCACCCTGATCGAGGCGGGCGAAGCCGAGGAGGGCGAGCGCCTGCTCCGCGAGATCATCGACCAGGAGGGCGGCTCGTCCGACCAGGCGATGCCGTTCGCCCGGCTCATCCTGGCCGGGTGGCTCGGTATGACCGACCGCGTCCCCGAGGCGCACGAGCAGCTGCGGCTGCTGCGTGAGAAGTTCAAGATCGCCTACTTCGTCATCTTCGACGCCTTCATCCTCGGCGCCGAGGCCTGGCTCCAGGCGGTCGAAGGCCACCATGTGCAGGCACTGGACACGGTCAGGCGGGCACTGGAACGCGCCGAGGACCCGCTCTCGGACGCCATCGCTCCGCAGATGCGCTCCGCGTACCTGACCACCGCCGCGTACGCCCTCGCCCGCGTCGACGGCGGCGGCCGCGCGCGGGACGCCGCCCGCTGCCTCGGTGCGGCCGCCGCGCTGCTGCCGCCCCGGCACGTCGCCTCCGGCCAGGAGCGCGAGGTACGGCGAAGGGCGGTGGAGCGCACCCGAGCGGTGCTCGGTGCGGCTGCCTACGAGGCCGCGTACGCGGAGGGCGGCGGCCTTTCCGCGCAGGAGGCCGCCGCCCTGATCTGACGTCGGCGAACGTCAGCTCTTCGTACGGAACTTGTGGATCGCGATCGGCGCCATGACCGCGGTGAGCCCCACCGACCAGGCGACGGTCACCCACAGGTCGTGCGCGACCGGGCCGCCCACCATCAGCCCGCGCGCGGCGTCCGCGAGCGAGGACAGCGGGTTGACGTCGGTGAAGGACTGCAGCCAGCCCGGCATCGACTGGGTCGGCGCGAAGATCGACGAGCCGAACTGCAGGGGCATCAGGACCAGGAAGCCCAGTCCCTGCACGGACTGCGCGCTCTTCAGCACCACACCGAGGGTGAGGAAGACCCACATCAGTGCCGAGCCGAACAGCGCGGCCAGCGCCACGGCCGCGAGCAGCCCGCCCCAGTCGGTGATGTCGAAGCCGACCAGCACGCCGACGACCAGCATGATCGTGGTCGCGACCAGCATCCGCAGCAGCTCCACCCCGATCTTGGCGAAGAGCACCGAGCCCCGCCCGATCGGCAGGGACCGGAAGCGGTCCATGACACCGGTGTTGAAGTCCTCGTTGAACCCGGTCCCGACCGACATGGCCATGCTCATGCCCATCATGGCCATCATCCCGGGCACGACGTACTGCACGTACCGGTCCTGGCCGCCGCCGAGCGCCTGCCCGATCGAGCCGCCGAAGACGTACACGAACAGCAGCGTGAACACGATCGGCATCAGGATCGCGTCGAACATCGACTCCGGGTTCTGCCGGACCCACAGCAGGTTGCGGCGGACGAGCGCGCCGGTGTGCCGCAGATGCGACCGCAGGGGGATGCGGGCGTCATGGGTGTCGACGGTTGTCACGGCGCTCATACGGCGACCTCCTCGCGGGCGTCGGCGGGCACGGCGTCCTGCGGGGAACTGGCGCGGTGGCCGGTGAGCGACAGGAACACCTCGTCCAGGCTGGGCAGTTCGGTGGTGATGGAGGCGAGTGTGACGCCGCGCGCGGTGATGGCGCCGACGATGGCGGTGAGCTGCTCGTCGCTGAGGACCGGGACGAGCAGGGTGCCGGTCTCGACGTCCACCGTGGTGGTGGCGAGCCCCGTGATGCCGAGCTCGTCCAGGTGCTGGGCGAGGGGCCGCAGGTGGAGGGCGTCGGCCGGCCGGACGCGCAGGGTGCGGCCGCCGACCTTGGCCTTGAGCTCCTCGATGCCGCCGCCCGCGATGACCTTGCCCCGGTCGACGACGGTCAGCTCGGAGGCGAGCTGCTCGGCCTCCTCCATGTACTGGGTGGTCAGCAGCACGGTGACACCGCCTCCGACCATGGCCTTGACCTCGTCCCACACCTCGTTGCGGGTGCGCGGGTCGAGCCCGGTGGTCGGCTCGTCGAGGAAGAGCACGGTGGGGCGTCCGATCATGGAGGCCGCGAGGTCCAGCCGCCGCCGCATACCGCCGGAGTACGTCCCCGCCGGCCGCTTGGCCGCCTCGGTCAGCGAGAACCGCTCCAGCAGCTCGTCGGCACGCGCGCGTGCCTCCTTGCGGGGCAGGTCGAGCAGCCGCCCGATGAGGTACAGGTTCTCCCACCCGGGGAGCTTCTCGTCCACCGAGGCGTACTGGCCCGTCAGGCCGATCACCCGGCGCAGGTGCCGGGGCTGGCGCACCACGTCGTACCCGGCGACGGTCGCCTGACCGGCGTCCGGGGCCAGCAGGGTGGACAGGATCCGTACGAGGGTGGTCTTCCCGGCCCCGTTCGGTCCGAGCACGCCCATCACGGTGCCCTCGCGCACATCCAGGTCCACACCGTCCAGGGCCTTGGTCTCGCCGTAGTGCTTGACCAACCCCCGTACGGAGACGGCGGTGCCCACGCCGTCGGGGTTCATGTCGATTCGCGTCATGCCCACGACGGTGTCAGAGGGCACCGACAAACGACCGACAGATCACCGACACGGCCTACGGACCGCCGACAGCGCACACGCCGAGGGGGCGCCCGGTGAACACCGGACGCCCCCTCGCGCACGAGCGGGGCTCAGTGCCGCACGGTCTCGGCCTGCTGCGGACGGTGCCCCGCGACCACACGCTCCCGCCCGGCCGGCGGAGCGGACCGGCGCCGGTCCACCGCGTGAGCGGCGCCGGCGACACCCAGCCCGAGCACGGCCAGGGCGGCCCCGGCCAGGGCGGGGGACGTCACACCGAAGCCGGCGGCGAGGGCGAGGCCGCCGATCCAGGCACCGCCCGCGTTCGCGAGGTTGAAGGCGGCCTGGTTGGCGGAGGAGGCGAGGGACGGGGCGCCGGCCGCCTTCTCCATGACCATCAGCTGCAGCGGGGAGCCGGTGGCGAACGCGGCCGTGCCCAGCAGGGTCACCGCCAGGGCGGCGCCCCAGGCCGTGGTCATCAGCAGCGGGAAGAGGGCCAGCACGACGGCCAGCGCGACCAGACCGCCGAACAGCGTCCCGCGCATCGCGTGGTCCGCCAGGCGGCCGCCCAGCAGGTTGCCCACGGTCGCGCCGACGCCGAACAGCGCCAGCAGCAGGGTCACGTCGGCGCCCGCGTACCCGGCGGAGTCGGTCAACATGGGGGTGATGTAGCTGTACGCGGCGAAGAGCGCGCCGAAGCCGGCGACCGTGGTGCCGAGCGCCAGCCAGACCGGCAGGGAGCGCAGGGCGGCCAGTTCGCCGCGCAGTCCGGCGGCCGGCGCGGCGTGCGCCTCGGCGCGCGGGATCAGCAGCGCCAGCGACGCCATCGCGGCCAGGCCGATCGCGCTCACGCCGAGGAACGTCGCCCGCCAGCCGAGGTGCTGGCCCAGCAGGGTGGCGACCGGCACGCCCGCGACGTTGGCGACGGTCAGGCCCAGGAACATCAGCGACACGGAGCGGGCCTTACGCTCCGGCGCGACCATGCTCGTCGCCACCACCGCGCCGACGCCGAAGAAGGCGCCGTGCGGCAGGCCGCTGAGGAAGCGGGCGGCCAAGAGCCAGTGGTGGTCGGGGGCGAACGCGGAGAGCGCGTTACCGGCGAGGAACAGGCCCATCAGGCCGATCAGGACGGTACGCCGGGGCAGGTGGGCGGTGACCGCGGCCAGCAGCGGGGCGCCGATCACGACGCCGAGCGCGTACGCCGAGACCAGGTGCCCGGCGGTGGGGATCGAGACACCCAGGTCGTTCGCGACCTCGGGCAGGAGGCCCATCATCACGAACTCGGTCGTACCTATGCCGAAGGCGCCGACGGCCAGGGCGAGCAGGGCCAGGGGCATGCGAGAAGCCTGTGCCTTTCAGGGGGTCGAGAGCGGTGTTCCGCGCGGAGAAGTGCTTGGTCGGACTTCTTATGTTCAAGTACGGAACAAAGTCTCTCAGGCGCGGTATTCCGCCAGTCGTCCAAAAGGGTGCGTACAGCCGTCCGGATGCCCCTGACCAGGGCCTTTCAGGAAGCGGATGTGTCGACCCTCACACGGGCGGCCACCGGCAGATGGTCGCTCCCCGTCTCCGGCAGCGTCCACGAGCTCACCGGCTCGATGCCCTTCACCATGATCTGGTCGATCCGTGCCATGGGGAACGACGCCGGCCAGCTGAACCCCATCCCGCTGCCCGAGGCGCCCTGCGTGGAGCGCATCTGGGCGGTGACGGCGTTGAGCGCGCGGTCGTTCATCGTGCCGTTGAGGTCGCCGAGCAGGACGACCTTCCCGATCGGCTCATGGGCGATGGCCTCGCCCAGCGCATTGGCGCTCTTGTCGCGCTGCCGGGCGGTGAACCCGGCCTCCATCTTCACGCGCACCGACGGCAGATGGGCGACGTAGACCGCGACCTGCCCGGCCGGAGTGCGCACCGTGGCCCGCATGGCACGGATCCAGCCCAGCTCGATGTTGACCGGCTGGACACCGGTCAGCGGGTACTTGCTCCACAGCCCCACGGTGCCCTGCACCGAGTGGTACCGGTACGTCGAGGCCAGCGCCTTCTCGTACGTCGGCACCGCCGAGGCGGTCAGCTCCTCCAGGGCCACGACGTCCGCGCCGGACGCCGCCACGTCCCGGGCGGTGCCGGACGGGTCGGCGTTGTCGGCGTTGACGTTGTGGGTGGCCACCGTGAGGTCGCCGCCACCGCCGGTCTTGTCGGTGAGCTGCCCGCCGAAGAGGTTCAGCCACACGATCGCCGGGACCAGCACGGCGATGACAGCCGTCGCCGACCTGCGCAGGAGAGCCACCAGGAGCAGCACCGGGACGAACAGGCCGAGCCAGGGCAGGAACGTCTCTGTCAGGCTGCCGAGGTTGCCGATCCGGTTCGGGATCTGCGCGTGCAGCAGCATCACCAGCGCGAGGACCACCGCGAGGACCGCCACCACGACGCCGCGCCGCCAGATCCGCGGGTCACCGCGCCAGCCGGCGGCGAAACCGTTCAGGCGGTCCTTCAGGCGCCGCAGGCCGGGTGCTTGGCGCTCGGGCCCCGAGCCGCCGTTGTCCGTCCCCGTCACGTACGCCTGCTGCGCCATACCGTCGCCTCACTACCTGCCGTGCACACCGTCGTCCCCCCGCGCCCACAGAAACACTAGGGGATGATCGGCCTCGTTCCTGCCGTACCCATGACGGCCGTACGGGGGCGAGGACGTACAAGTCGCCTTCGGGAGTTCCGATTGCGGCGGGGGAAAGCGCGCTCTGTGACGAAACGCGCACATTCGATCTACGGAGTGGGTGAACTGACGGGCCGTAGGCCTTCGAGCACGGCGTCGACCATCTGCTCCGACAGCCCTTCGGGCAGGTCGGCGTCCGGGCGCATGACGGCACGCACCAGCATCGGCCCGAAGATCATGTCGTTCATCACGTCCACATCGATGTCCGTGCGCAGTTCGCCGTTCTCCTGCCCGCGACGCAGGATCGCGTGCTGGTTGCGGCGCCGCGGCTCCACGACGGCGGCGTGGTAGGCGTCCCAGATCCTCGGGCTGCTCTTCATCTGGGCGATGACGTTGTGCAGCAGCACCGAGGAGCGGGTCATCAGGCCGCGCCTGCGCAACTGCTCCATCAGCACCACGAGATCGTCGCGCATCGAGGTGCCGGGCAGTTCGGGCTCCGGGGGTTCGGCGGCCCGCACGACGTCGACGAAGAGCTCCTCCTTGCCGCTCCAGCGGCGGTAGATGGTGGCCTTGCCGACACCCGCGGTACGGGCGATGCGCTCGATGGACAGCTCCGCGAGCGGCACGCCTTCCTCCAGCAGCTTCAGGACGCCCTCCGTGATGGCCCGCTCCACGGCCTCGCTGCGGGGGCGGCCCCGGGCGGGGCCGTCGTGCCGGGGGTGGCTGTCGGCGAGGCTCACTGGGTGTCGGTCCTTTCCGTGGGCTGTGCCGATTCTCTCTCGCGTACGACGCCGGTGCGCGCGAGGCGCGTCCGCCGTCCCGGGTCCGGGCGCCCTACTCCGCCGCCGCCAACTCCCGCTCCGGCTCGCCCTCCTGAGGTGCCGTCGGCCTGCCCGGCAGGAACAGCGCCACGACCACCGCGCCGAGCACCGCGACGCCCGTTCCCCACAGCGCCGTGACGTGCATGGCGTGCAGGAAGGCGTCGTGGGCCGGGCCGACGAGGGCCTCGCCGCGCGCGCCGAGCCGGTCCGCGGCACCGAGCGTGGCCTCGACGGACTCGCCCGCCGTGTGCCTGAGGTCCTCCGGCAGCACCGTGAGCCGGTCCTCGACGCCGCCCCGGTACGCCGTCGACAGGACCGAGCCCAGCACGGCGATGCCGAGTGCGCCGCCGACCTGGCGGAAGGTGTTGCTGAGCGCGGAGGCGGAGCCCGCCTTCTCGCGGGGCAGGGCCTGCATGATGACGACGCTCAGCGGCGTCATGATGTGCGCCATGGCGGCGCCCATGAGGAAGAACACGACCTCCAGCAGCCAGATCGGGGTGTCCGCCTCGAACGCGGCGAAGGCGGCCAGGGTGGCGGCGATGAGCAGCATGGCGCCGGTGGTCGTGGCCCGGTTGCCGAAGCGGTCGACGACGAGCCGGGCACGCGGGGCGAAGATCATCTGGGCGGCGGCGAGCGGCAGCATCAGCAGACCGGTCTCCAGGGGCGAGTAGCCGCGCACGCTCTGCGTGTAGAAGACCGAGAAGAAGGTCACGCCCATGAGGGCGAAGAACACCAGCGCGATGACGCCCACCGCGGCCGAGAACACCTTGTTCTTGAAGTACGTGACGTCGATGGACGGATGGTCGCTGCGCTTCTCGAAGACGACGAAGCCGACGAGGACCGCGAGTCCGGCGGCGATGGTCGCGAGCACCGTCGCGTCCGTGAAGTCGGCGAGCTGGCCGCCCTTGATGATGCCGTACACCAGCAGCACCAGGCCGACGACGGAGAGCACGACGCCGACGGGGTCGAGGCGGCCGGGGTTCGGATCACGGGAGTCAGGGGCCAGCCACAGCATCAGCACGATCGCGAGCAGCACGATCGGCACGTTGATCAGGAAGACCGAGCCCCACCAGAAGTGGTCGAGGAGGGCACCGCCGGTGATGGGCCCGATGGCGATGGCGAGCCCGACGCCGCCGGCCCAGATGCCGATGGCCTTGGGCTGCTCCTCCCGCTCGAAGACGTTCATGAGGACGGCGAGGGTGGCCGGCATGACGAACGCGGCGCCGAGTCCCATCACCGCGCGGAAGGCGATGAGCTCACCGGGCGAGCCGGAGAAGGCGGCGAGGGCGGAGCCGGCGCCGAACACCGCGAGCCCCGCGAGCAGCACCTTCTTGCGGCCGAGCCGGTCGCCGAGGAGACCGGCGCTGAACAGCAGTCCGGCGAAGACGAGGGTGTAGGAGTTGATCGCCCACTCGATCTCGCCCTGGGTGGTGCCCAGGCCGGTCGGGGCGGGGGTCGAGATGGTCTTGACGGCGACGTTCAGGATCGAGTTGTCGAGGACGACGATCAGCAGGCTGAGCATCAGCACGCCGAGGATCGCCCAGCGGCGCCGGTGCACCGCCTCCGGTATGCGTGGGCCGGTGTCGGGGGCGGGAGGAGTCATGCCGTCGAGGGTAGGGGATTTACGATACGAGGACGTCTCGTATCGTAAAGTTTTGCCGAGACCTTACGCGCGGGGTGAACTCACATCAGGGGGCCTGGCCCTGGCTGGCACGAGGTGCCACCATGGAGGGGAGTCCGGGGACGCCGTCAGGGCGCCTCGAGATGACATGAAGGAGCCGTTGCAATGACGCAGCTTTCGGCTGCCCAGACGCCTCAGGCGAAGCCCTCCGACGGCAGCAAGGCGCTGTACGGGGGGAAGGGCACCCGCCGCATCACCGTCCGCGACATCGCCCTCGCCAAGGAGCGGGGCGAGAAGTGGCCCATGCTCACCGCCTACGACGCGATGACCGCGTCCGTCTTCGACGAGGCCGGCATCCCGGTGATGCTCGTCGGCGACTCGGCGGGCAACTGCCACCTCGGCTACGACACGACCGTCCCCGTCACGCTCGACGAGATGACCATGCTCTCGGCGGCCGTCGTACGCGGCACCTCCCGCGCCCTGATCGTCGGCGACCTGCCGTTCGGCTCGTACCAGGAGGGCCCGGTGCAGGCGCTGCGCTCGGCGACCCGGCTGGTGAAGGAAGCCGGCGTGGGAGCAGTGAAGCTGGAGGGTGGCGAGCGGTCCCACGAGCAGATCCGGCTCCTGGTCGAGTCCGGCATCCCGGTCATGGCCCACATCGGCCTGACCCCGCAGTCCGTCAACGCCATGGGCTACCGCGTCCAGGGCCGCGGCGAGGAGGCCGCGGCCCAGCTGCTGCGGGACGCCAAGGCGGTCCAGGACGCGGGCGCCTTCGCGGTGGTCCTGGAACTGGTGCCCGCCGAGCTGGCGGCCGAGGTGACCCGGGTGCTGCACATCCCGACGGTCGGGATCGGCGCGGGACCGGAGACGGACGCCCAGGTCCTGGTCTGGACGGACATGCTGGGACTGACCGGCGGCCGGGTCCCCAAGTTCGTCAAGCAGTACGCCGACCTGCGTGAGGTCATGGGCAACGCGGCGAAGGCGTTCGCGCAGGACGTGGTCGGTGGAACGTTCCCGCAGGAGGAGCACTCCGTCCACTGAGCCCGGCGAGCCGGCCCCCCGAACCACTGCGGCACCACAGCGCCCCGCCGATCTTCCCCCGTCGGCGGGGCGCCCCTTTCAGCAGTCCGGCCTTCCAGCAGTCCGGCCGACCCGGCCGGCCGTTTCCGGTGGCTACGAACGCGGCTTCGCGCCCCGCTCCTCCAGCATGTCCTTCATCAGCTCGATCTCCGAACGCTGGCCGTTCACCATGTCCTGCGCGAGTCTCTTCTCCACGTCGACGGCGCACTTGTCGACGCAGCCCTCGGCCATGTGGATGCCGCCCTTGTGATGGTCCGTCATCAACTGCAGGAAGAAGACCTCCGCCTGCCTGCCGTCGAGGCCCTGCAGCTTCTTCATCTCCGCGTCGGTCGCCATGCCGGGCATCAGCGAGCCGGGCCCGGCGGAGGGCATGTCCCCCATGCCCATCCAGGTCATCGGCGCGTCGGACGACACCTTGGGCAGCGCCCACAGATCCAGCCAGCCCAGCAGCATGCCGCGCTGGTTGGCCTGCGTCTGCGCGATGTCGTACGCCAGGCGCCGCACCTCCTCGTCGTCGGTGCGGTCGCGCACCACGTACGACATCTCCACGGCCTGCTGATGGTGCACCGCCATGTCGCGCGCGAACCCGGCGTCCGCCGAGTCGGCGCCCGGCGCCGCGCTCGAACCACCGTCCCCGGCGACGGCGTAGGTGATCGCGCCGGCCGCGACCAGCACGGCCGCCGCGGCCCCGGCGATCCACCCGAGGTGCTGCCTCACTCCGACAGACCACCCGTGCACGGCGCGCCCTTCTCGGGCGTCTGCGCGCCCTGGACGTACGTCTCGAAGAACTTGCCCACGTTCGGGTCGTCCGCGCTCTTCACCGTGCGCTGGTGCCCCCACGCGCTGAGCATGATCGGGTCCTTCTGCTTCTCGTCCGGGCTCATCAGCGTGTACGGCGTCCGTTCGACCCTGGCCGCCAGCGCCGCGACATCCGCCTTCGACGCCTTGCTGGTGTACGTCACCCACACCGCGCCGTGCTCCATCGAGTGCACGGCGTTCTCGTTCCTGAGCTCCTCGGTGTAGACGTCGCCGTCGCAGTTCATCCAGGCCCGGTGGTGGTCGCCGCCGACCGGGGGCTCCATCGGGTACGTCACGTCCGTCTCGACGTGGGTGCTCGTGAGCGTGCCCTTCCAGGTCTTCACGCCGTCCTCGCCGGTGACGAACTTCCCGGAGGTCTTCTTCTCGTCCTTGCCGGACTGCGACGCGGACTGCGCCTTGTCGCCGTCGTCGGACTGCGACCGGACGAGGACGACACCGCCGACGACGAGACCGGCGACGACCACCGCACTGGCCGCGACGGTCAGGATGCGGGCGCGGCGCGCACGGGCCTGCTCGGCACGCCGCATCTCCTCTATCCGTGCCTTGCGATCCGCGCTGTTCTTGTTCTTGGCCGAGCCCATGAGTGGTGTCCTTCGGGGGGAAAGGGACGGTCGGGTCCGCTGATCGTAATGGGGAAGGGGTGACCGGTCGTAGGGAGCAGACGCACCATGGATATTTGGAACCCGTGATGCGCATTATCTACGCTGCCGTCATGCGGCTTCTGCGCTCCACGGACCTGGCACTGCGCCTCCTCATGCGGCTCGCGGTGCTGGGGGACGCCACGCCGACGACCCGTGAGGTCGCGGCGGACATGGAGGTGCCGTACACACACGCCGCCAAGGTCGTCGCCGAGTTGCAGCACATGGGCCTGGTGGACGCCCGGCGGGGCCGGGGCGGCGGGCTGACCCTCAGTGCCGCGGGCCGCGGGGCGTCGGTCGGCGCGGTCGTGCGGGCCTTCGAAGGGGACGGCGACGTCGTCGACTGCGAGGGGGAGAACCCCTGTCCGCTGCACTCCGGGTGCCGGCTGCGCGGCGCGCTGCGGCGGGCCCAGGAGGCCTTCTACGCCTCACTGGACCCGCTGACGGTGGCCGACGTGACCGCGGACCCCACCGGGCCGCTGCTGCTCCGGATCGGCCGGATGCCCTGACCGGGGCGGCTCAGCCCTCCTGCGCCAGCCAGAGGTCCGGCCCGAACACCTCGTAGTGGATGTCGGCCGCCGCCACCCCCTTGCCGATCAGCTGTGCCCGCACCGCCCGCATGAAGGGCAGCGGCCCGCACAGGTACGCGCGCGTGCCCGGCGGCACGGCGATGCCGGCGAGGTCCACCAGGCCGGTGCGGTGGGACTCCTCGGCGGCGTCGGTCTCGTACCAGAAGTGGACCGAGGCGTCCGAGAGCTTCTCGGCGTAGGCCTCGTGGTCGGCGCGCAGGGCATGCTCGGCGGGGGAGCGGTCGCCGTGCACGACGAGCACCGGGCCCTGGTGCCCGGCGTCCGCGAGCTGTCCCAGCATGGCGACGATCGGGGTCACGCCGATGCCGGCGGAGGCCAGGAGCAGCGGGGCGTCGGCGCCGAGGTCACCGAGCACGAGATCGCCGTACGGCGCCGACAGGCGCAGCCGGTCGCCGGCCGCCACGCGCGCGTGGAGGTGGTTCGAGACCTCGCCGTCGGGCGCCGAGCCGCCCCGCACCCGCTTCACGCTGATCTGGCGGACGGCGGAGCCCGGCGCGGCGGAGAGGCTGTACTGGCGTATCTGCCGGGCGCCGTCCGCCAGCTCGACCTGGACGGAGACGTACTGGCCGGCGCGGAAGCCGGGCGCCGGGCGGCCGTCGGCCGGACGCAGCCGGAAGGTGGCGACGTCGGCGGTCTCCTCGACGCGGGCGACGACCTCCCAGTCCCGCCATCCGCCCCCCTCGCGCTCCTCGTACAGCCGCTTCTCGATCGCGATAAGCGCGTTCGCCATCAGCCAGTAGACCTCGTCCCACGCGGCCGCCACCTCGGGGGTGACGGCCTCGCCGAGCACGTCGGCGATGGCGGTGAACAGGTGCTCGTGCACGAGCGCGTACTGCTCGGCCGTGACGCCCAGCGAGGCGTGCTTGTGGGCGATGCGGCCGAGCATGGCGTCGGGCCGCTCGTCGGGGTGGTCCAGGAGGTACGTCGCGAACGCGGCGATCGAGCCCGCGAGGGCCTGCCGCTGGGTGCCGGCGGCCTGGTTGCCCCGGTTGAAGAGATCGCGCAGCAGCTCGGGGCGGGTGGCGAACAGCCCCGCGTAGAAGCGCTCGGTGATCTCGGCGAGGGACCCGGCGACGGCGGGGAGGGTGGCGCGGACGACGGCGGTGGACTGCTCGGACAGCATCAGGGCTCCTCGGGCTGGGAAGGGCGGCGCGGTGGCGGTCGCCCGTCCCCATTAAAACTTGCATCCTAGATGCAAATTAAAGCGGGGTGGGTCCTGTGGGGCCGGGCATTACGGATGTCGGCCCGAGCAGGCAAGATGGGCGGCAGAGCAGTTTCACGTGCACCATGGCGGGACACCTGCCGTACGCCGGGCGTTCAGCCCGGGGTCGCTTCGACGATCAAGGTGCGCAACGCGCCTGAAATGGTGTTGTGGTGGGATGCTCAGGTGCCCGACCGCCTCCCGCAGTACCGGATACAGGCGGCCTGACCAGCAAGGATGGGGAAGCGGAAGATGGACAAGCAGCAGGAGTTCGTGCTCCGGACCTTGGAGGAGCGCGACATCCGGTTCGTACGCCTGTGGTTCACGGACGTGCTGGGCTTCCTCAAGTCCGTGGCCGTGGCCCCCGCCGAGCTGGAGCAGGCCTTCGACGAGGGCATCGGCTTCGACGGCTCGGCGATCGAGGGCTTCGCCCGCGTCTACGAGTCCGACATGATCGCCAAGCCGGACCCGTCGACCTTCCAGGTCCTGCCCTGGCGCGCCGAGGCCCCCGGCACGGCCCGGATGTTCTGCGACATCCTCATGCCGGACGGCTCCCCGTCCTTCGCGGACCCGCGCTACGTCCTCAAGCGCGCCCTGGCCCGCACCTCCGACCTGGGCTTCACCTTCTACACCCACCCGGAGATCGAGTTCTTCCTCCTGAAGGACCGCCCGCTGGACGGCTCGCGCCCCACCCCGGCCGACAACTCCGGCTACTTCGACCACACCCCGCAGAACATCGGCATGGACTTCCGCCGCCAGGCGATCACCATGCTGGAGTCGATGGGCATCTCGGTCGAGTTCTCCCACCACGAGGGCGCCCCGGGCCAGCAGGAGATCGACCTGCGGTACGCCGACGCGCTGTCCACGGCGGACAACATCATGACGTTCCGGCTGGTCATGAAGCAGGTGGCGCTGGAGCAGGGGGTCCAGGCGACATTCATGCCGAAGCCCTTCTCCGAGCACCCGGGCTCGGGCATGCACACGCACCTCTCCCTCTTCGAGGGCGACCGCAACGCCTTCTACGAGTCGGGCGCCGAGTACCAGCTCTCCAAGGTCGGCCGTTCCTTCATCGCGGGTCTGCTGCGGCACGCGGCGGAGATCTCCGCGGTCACCAACCAGTGGGTGAACTCCTACAAGCGCATCTGGGGCGGCTCCGAGCGCACCGCGGGCGCCGGCGGCGAAGCCCCGTCGTACATCTGCTGGGGCCACAACAACCGCTCGGCCCTGGTCCGGGTCCCGATGTACAAGCCCGGCAAGACGGGCTCGGCGCGGATCGAGGTCCGCTCGCTGGACTCCGGCGCGAACCCCTACCTGGCGTACGCCCTCCTGCTCGCCGCCGGCCTCAAGGGCATCGAGGAGGGCTACGAGCTGCCTCCGGGCGCCGAGGACGACGTCTGGGCGCTGTCCAACGCCGAGCGCCGCGCGTTGGGCATCGAGCCGCTGCCCCAGAACCTCGGCGAGGCCCTGACCCTCATGGAGGGCAGCGACCTCGTCGCCGAGACCCTGGGGGAGCACGTGTTCGACTTCTTCCTCCGCAACAAGCGGCAGGAGTGGGAGGAGTACCGCTCCGAGGTGACGGCGTTCGAGCTGCGCAAGAACCTGCCGGTGCTCTAGTCCGGAGTGCGGCCCCCACACCTCACGGGGTGGGGGCCGGGCGACCATGTCGAGGAAATGCCCGTTTCTTCTTGACCGGCGCCGCGTCGGTGACAACTCCTCGGTCTCGGCGGCGCGGGTGTCGCCGACGCCAAGATCAAGACAGGAGTCGGGGAACCGGAACCCCGCCGGGCACGCCCCGCCGGGACAGAACTGACCAGCACAGTGCCGCGGTGTCGGAGCACCGCGGCTCATTCGTGCCCGCGGAACGGACCGGCTACTGCTGCCGCGCCGCCTGCTCCGACAGCAGCTGGTGCAGCGGTTCCGTCGCCCGGCGCCGGTACTCCTGGACCGACCACCCGTTGCCGTCGGGGTCCTTGAAGTACATGAAGGTGGCGCCGTCGTCGGGGGCGTACTGGACCGGCTCCGAGACGTCCAGGCCGCGTTCCACCAGCTCCGCGTGCGCCGCCTTGATGTCGGCCACGCACAGCTGAAGGCCCTGGTAGGAGCCGGGCTCGGGGACGGTCGCCCCCTGGGTCATGTCCCAGATGCTGTCGCCGAGGGCGATCGAGCAGCCGGAGCCCGGAGGCGTCAGCTGGACGATCCGCATGCCCGGCATGACCTCCTGGTCGATGTCGACGTGGAAGCCGACCTTGTCCCGGTAGAAGTCGCGGGCCCGGTCGATGTCGCTCACGGGCAGTGGGATCACTTCGAGCGTGAACTCCATTACTGGTCCTCCATGGTGAATCGCCAACGGGTCTGGCTGAACGGTTCACCCTTACCGAAGCCGAAAACGGTGTGCGGCGCCACCGAGAAGACGGCCGCCCGTCCCGCACCGTGCTGGAAATACCCCTCCTGTACCTCGAAGTGCCAGAAGCTGCCGTACTTCGTCTCCCACCCCGCGGCCAGTTCCCGCAGCCGGTCGTCGTCGGTGACGCGCAGCGCCTCGCCCTCGACCACGAGGTCGTAGCCCTGCCGCCAGGTGTTCGTGCCGGTCGTCAGCACGACGCTCGGGTTTTGTGCCAGGTTCCGCGCCTTGCGCTCCTCGGGACCCGTGCAGAAGTGCAGCACGCCCCGGGACCAGACCGCCGGCAGCGGGGTCACATGGGGCCGCCCGTCCGGCCGTACCGTCGAGATCCAGAACAGCTCGGCCTCGGCCAGCATCTTCTCGGCCTCGGCCCAGTCGGTCGCCGTGGCCCTCTCGTCGCTGTAGCGCGCATCCAGCCGGGTCTGCGGTTGCTTCTCGGTCATCGGACGCCCTCCAGACATGTCGTCGCACAGTGCAGACCGCACGGGCCCGCACAACTCATCGGCGCCACTCCCAGGCAATCCGGTTAGGCTCGACCGCGTACGACCTTGATCGGGTGCGTACGACCCTGATCGGACGGGAGGCCGACCATGACGGCGCCGGGGCGCAGGAGCAGTACCTTCACGCGGCTGCTGCGGCACGGATTCACCGACCCGTCGGCGGCCGACCGGCTTCTGGAGAGCCCCGAACTCGCGCCGATCAAGAACGACCCGGTCCTGCTGGAGGCCCTGGGCGCCACCGCCGACCCGGACCTCGCCCTGCACGGCCTCGTCCGCTTGCTCGAAGCACAGCCCGCACCAGCCGCCGAGCGGGAACTGCTGGACACCGTCATAGCGGCCAAACCCCTGCGCGACCGGCTGCTCGGTGTGCTCGGCGCCTCGGCGGCCCTCGCCGACCACCTCTCCCGGCACGCCGGCGACTGGCAGGCGCTGGTCATGTACGAGCCGCGCGACCTGCACCCCGAGGTGGCGGAGTTCGAGCACGGGCTGGCCGAGGCCACCGACCCCGTGTCGCTGCGCGTCGCCTACCGGCGCTGCCTGCTGTCCATCGCGGCCCGTGACGTCTGCGGCACCACCGACGTGGCCCAGACCGCCGCCGAGCTCGCCGACCTCGCCACCGCCACCCTGCGCGCGGCGCTCGCCATCGCCCGCGCCGCCGCGCCGGACGACGCCGCGCTGTGCCGGCTCGCGGTGATCGCGATGGGCAAGTGCGGTGGCCACGAGCTGAACTACGTCTCCGACGTCGACGTCATCTTCGTCGGCGAGGCCGTCGACGGCGCCGACGAGGGCAAGGCGCTCAGGTCGGCCACCAAGCTGGCCTCGCACATGATGCGGATCTGCTCCGAGACGACCGTCGAGGGCTCGATCTGGCCGGTCGACGCCAACCTGCGCCCCGAGGGCCGCAACGGCCCCCTCGTGCGCACCCTCAGCAGCCACCTCGCCTACTACCAGCGCTGGGCCAAGACCTGGGAGTTCCAGGCGCTGCTCAAGGCCCGCCCGGTGGCCGGCGACATCGAGCTGGGCGAGGAGTACATCGCCGCGCTCCAGCCGCTGGTCTGGAAGGCCGCCGAGCGGGAGAACTTCGTCTCCGACGTGCAGAAGATGCGCCGCCGGGTGGTGGAGAACATCCCCGTCGCCGAACTGGACCGACAGCTGAAACTGGGGCCCGGCGGGCTCCGGGACGTCGAGTTCGCCGTGCAGCTGCTCCAGCTGGTGCACGGCCGCCACGACGCCTCCCTGCGCAGCGGCACCACCCTGGACGCCCTCCAGGCCCTCGCCGCCGGCGGCTACGTCGGCCGTGCCGACGCCGCCCAGCTCGACGACGCCTACCGCTTCCTGCGCTCCATGGAGCACCGCATCCAGCTCTACCGGCTTCGGCGCACCCACCTGGTCCCCGAGGACGAGGCCGACCTGCGGCGCATCGGCCGCTCCCTCGGGCTGAGGGCCGACCCGGTGGCCGAGCTGAACCGCGAATGGAAGCGGCACGCCGGCGTCGTACGGCGCCTGCACGAGAAGCTCTTCTACCGCCCACTGCTCGACGCGGTCGCCCAACTCGCCCCGGGGGAAGCCAGGTTGAGCGCCGGAGCGGCCCGTGAGCGGCTGGTCGCGCTCGGGTACGCCGATCCGGCCTCCGCGCTGCGCCACCTGGAGGCACTGGCCTCCGGCGTCACCCGCAAAGCGGCGATCCAACGCACCCTGCTTCCGGTTCTGTTGGGCTGGTTCGCGGACTCCGCCGACCCGGACGCCGGTCTGCTGAACTTCCGCAAGGTCTCCGACGCGCTGGGCAAGACCCCCTGGTATCTGCGGCTGTTGCGCGACGAGGGCGCCGCCGCCGAGAACCTCGCCCGCGTCCTGTCGGCCGGCCGGCTCGCCCCCGACCTGCTGATGCGGGCACCGGAGGCGGTGGCGCTGCTCGGCGACGGCGACGGCGGCACCGGCCTGGAGCCCCGCTCCCGCGGCCACCTGGAACAGGAGATCCTCGCCGCGGTGCGCCGCGCGGACGGCTCCGCACAGGCGGTCACGGCGGCCCGCGGCGTGCGGCGCCGCGAACTGTTCCGTACGGCCGCCGCGGACGTCGTCGACTCCTACGGCACCGAGACGAAGCCCGCCGAGGCCGACCAGGGTGCTCTGGTGGACCGGGTGGGCGCGGCGGTGTCCGACCTGACGGCGGCGACGCTGGCGGGCACGCTGCGGGCCGTGGTCCGCGACGGCTGGGGGGACACCTTGCCCACCCGGTTCGCGATCATCGGCATGGGGCGCTTCGGCGGACATGAGCTGGGCTACGGCAGCGACGCGGACGTCGTCTTCGTGCACGAGCCACGCGACGGCGTGGACGAACACGAGGCCGCCGCGGCCGCCAACCGCGTGGTCTCCGAGATGCGCCGACTGCTGCAGATCCCGAGCTCCGACCCGCCTCTTCTGATCGACGCCGACCTGCGGCCGGAGGGCAAGTCGGGGCCGATGGTGCGCACGCTCAAGTCGTACGCGGCGTACTACCGGCGCTGGTCCCTGGGCTGGGAGTCGCAGGCGCTGCTGCGGGCCGAGCCGGTCGCCGGGGACGAGGATCTGGGGCGCCGGTTCATCGAGCTGATCGATCCGCTGCGCTACCCCGCCGACGGTCTCGGAGAGGACGCCGTACGCGAGATCCGGCGGCTGAAGGCGCGTATGGAGTCCGAGCGGCTGCCGCGCGGGTCCGACCCGAAGCTGCACACCAAACTCGGTCCCGGCGGTCTGTCCGACGTGGAGTGGACGGTTCAGCTCCTTCAGCTCCAGCACGGATACACCGAGCCGGGCCTGCGGACGACCCGTACCCGCAAGGCGCTCGCCGCCGCGTGCGCGGCCGGGCTGATCCCTGAGGAGGAGACGGCGATCCTGGACGAGGCGTGGGTGCTGGCGACGCGGGTGCGCAACGCGGTGATGCTGGTGCGGGGGCGGGCCGGCGACACGTTCCCGTCGGACAGCCGTGAGCTTGCCGCCGTGGGGCGCTACCTGGGCTACGAGCCCGGGCACGTGGGGGACATGCTCGATGCGTACCGGCGTACCACGCGGCGGGCCCGGGGTGTGGTGGAGGAGCTGTTCTACGGGGGGTGAGGGTGACTCGCCGCGGGTGGGGGGTGCGTCTTGCGTCTTCGGTGCCGGCGGCAGCCCGTTGTTCGACGGGGGTGCGTATAGCGCCTACCGTCTGGGGGCGGGGCGGGACCGTGCCGGGGGGTGTCTGTCCTCGGTCGGGCGGCTGTCGGGCGGGAAGTGCTGTTCCTCGGCGCCCGCCGCTGCGGGCGGACACCCCCCGGCACGGCCCCTTCCCGCCGTCGGCGGGTGCGGCACCAGGCGGGGCAGGGCGTGCGGCAGCCTTCCGTACCACAGGCGTGCCACTGTGTAGCCGAACGCCAGGCAGACCAGGCCGCCGACCGCGTCCAGCCAGAAGTGGTTGGCCGTCGCCACGATGACCACCAGGGTGGCCGCGGGGTAGAGCAGGCCCAGGACACGAGCCCAGGGCAGCCTCGCCAGGGCGAAGATCGTCAGGCCGGACCACACGGACCAGCCGATGTGCATCGACGGCATCGCGGCGTACTGGTTCGACATGTTCTTCAGGTCGCCGGACGCCATGGAGCCCCATGTGTCGTGGATCAGCACCGTGTCCACGAAGCCGCCGCCGGTCATCAACCGCGGGGGAGCGAGCGGGTACAGGTAGTAACCGACGAGGGCCACACCCGTGGTGGCGAAGAGGACCAGGCGGGTCGCCGCGTAGCGGCCGGGGTGCCCGCGGTAGAGCCAGACCAGGACGGCCAGGGTGACGATGAAGTGCAGGGTCGCGTAGTAGTAGTTCATGCCGACGATGAGCCAAGTCACCGAGTTCACGGCATGGTTGACCGACTGCTCGACGGCGATGCCCAGATGGCGTTCCAGGGTCCAGAGCCAGTCGGCGTTGCGCAGTGCCTCTGCCTTCTGCTCCGGCACCGCGTTGCGGATCAGTGAGTACGTCCAGTAACTCACCGCGATCAGCAGGATCTCGAAATAGAGGCGGGGGCGTCGCGGGGTGCGCATCCGACACAGCAGGCCCCGCCCCGTCTCGTCCGCGACACGGGGCGGAACGGCCGCTTCCCGGCCTTCCAGTGTCGTCACGGTCGTGTCACCCATGGGCACAGAGTCTGCCAGAAAAGACTTCCCCGACCGATCATCCTCCGGTTGGGTTCAGGATGCACGTTCTACGGACGGTGGACGGCTTCGTCCTCCTCAGGAAGGACTCAGGAAGGACTCAGGAAGGACTCAGCCGTGGTTCCGGTTCCCAGGGGCCGATGCCGTCGAACCGCGCACCACCAGCTCCGGCATGAACACGAACTCACTGTGCGGCGCGGGCGTCCCGCCGATCTCCTCCAGCAGCGTGCGCACCGCCGCCTGTCCCATCGCCGGAACCGGCTTGCGGACCGTCGTCAGGGGCGGGTCGGTGAAGGCGATCAGCGGGGAGTCGTCGAAGCCGACGACCGAGATGTCCTTCGGGACCTCCAGGCCGTGCTGCCGGGCCGCTCGTATCGCGCCCAGCGCCATCATGTCGCTGGCGCAGACCACCGCCGTGCAGCTGCGGTCGATGAGCGCCGTGGCGGCGGCCTGACCGCCCTCCAGCGTGTACAGCGAGTGCTGGATCAGCTCGGTCTCTATGACGTCCGTCGGCAGCTTCAGCTGGTCCTGCATGGTGCGGACGAAGCCCTCGATCTTGCGCTGCACCGGGACGAAGCGCTTGGGGCCGAGGGCCAGGCCGATCCGGGTGTGGCCGAGGGACACCAGGTGGGTGACCGCCAGGTTCATCGCCGCGCGGTCGTCGGGGGAGATGAAGGGGGCCTGGACATGCGGGGAGAAGCCGTCGACCAGGACGAAGGGGACACCCTGGGCGCGCAGGCGCTCGTAGCGCTGTGTGTCGGCGGTGGTGTCCGCGTGCAGGCCGGAGACGTAGATGATGCCCGCCACCCCACGGTCGACGAGCATCTCCGTCAGCTCGTCCTCCGTCGAGCCGCCCGGCGTCTGGGTGGCCAGCACGGGTGTGTATCCCTGGCGGGTCAGCGCCTGGCCGATCACCTGGGCCAGCGCGGGGAATATCGGGTTCTCCAGCTCGGGCGTGATCAGGCCCACCAGGCCCTCGCTGCGCTGCCGCAGCCGCACCGGGCGCTCGTAGCCGAGCACGTCGAGTGCGGCCAGCACGGACTGGCGAGTGGTGGCGGCGACGCCCGGCTTCCCGTTGAGGACGCGGCTGACGGTCGCTTCGCTCACCCCCGCCTGCGCAGCGATGTCGGCAAGCCGTGTGGTCACGGCACCGGACTGTACCGGCCGTATCTCGCCTTGCACACCAATGGGACGCCGTGGGCGACCTGTTGACCGGCTCGTCCCGGGCTGCTGCGTCATCGCGCTCCCTCGTGAAAGTGATAGCAAGAGCTTGCAGAGTCTTGCACAACTGCCCGGTGAACCGCTCCACCGTTGAAAAGAAGCGTCTCACGATGGTCGCCGCGAGGTCACGCACGAGTAACTTCGGAGATCTCTTGCACTTTTTTTCTGCAAGGTCTTTCGTCGATCTTTCAACGCTGTTACGTTCACGTCGCCCGGCGGCCGCAACGGCGCAGTCGGCAGACAGCAGAGGCAGGCAGACGGGGCCGCCCCTGCACCACACGGGCTTTCACCCTCAAGGAGAACTCATGCGGCGTGGCATAGCGGCCACCGCGCTGGTGGCGTCCCTCGCTCTCGCGGCGACGGCCTGCGGCGGCGGGAACGACAGCGGCAGCGACTCGAGCGGGCCGGTCACCATCACCTGGTGGGACACCTCCAACGCCACCAACGAGGCGCCGACGTACCAGGCCCTGGTCAAGGAGTTCGAGGCCGCCAACAAGGACATCAAGGTCAAGTACGTCAACGTCCCGTTCGACCAGGCGCAGAACAAGTTCGACACGGCCGCCGGCTCCAAGGGCGCCCCGGACATCCTGCGCTCCGAGGTCGGGTGGACGCCCGCCTTCGCCAAGAAGGGCTACTTCCTGCCGCTGGACGGCACCGAGGCCCTCGCCGACCAGGCCAAGTTCCAGCCGAACCTGATCGAGCAGGCCAAGTACGAGGACAAGGTGTACGGCGTTCCGTTCACCACGGACACCCTGGCCTTCGTCTACAACAAGGAGCTGTTCAAGAAGGCGGGCGTCGAGGCCCCCAAGACCTGGGACGACCTGAAGAAGGCCGCCGCCAAGATCAAGGCCAAGACCGGCGTCGACGGCTACTGGGGCTCCACCCAGGCGTACTACGCCCAGACGTTCCTCTACGGCGAGGGCACCGACACCGTCGACGCCGAGGGCAAGAAGATCACCGTCGCCGGCGCCGAGGCCAAGAAGGGCTACGGCACCTGGCTGAGCCTGTTCGAGGGCAAGGGCCTGCACAAGGCCGACACCACCGCCGACGCCTACGCCCACATCCAGGAGGCGTTCGTCAACGGCAAGGTCGCCTCGATCATGCAGGGCCCGTGGGAGATCACCAACTTCTACAAGGGCTCCGCGTTCAAGGACAAGAACAACCTCGGCATCGCCACCGTCCCGGCCGGCTCCTCCGGCAAGGCGGGCGCCCCCACCGGCGGTCACAACCTCTCCGTGTACGCCGGCTCCGACGAGGCCCACCAGAAGGCCGCGCTGAAGTTCGTGAACTTCATGACCTCGGCGAAGGCCCAGGAGACCATCGCCCTGAAGAACAACACGCTGCCCACCCGCGACGACGCCTACACCGCCGAGGTCAAGGCCGACCCGGGCATCGCCGGCTACCAGACCGTGCTGGCCGCCGCCCAGCCGCGCCCGGCCCTGCCCGAGTACAGCTCGCTGTGGGGCCCGGTGGACACCGAGCTGCTGAAGATCGCCGGTGGCAAGGTGTCCCTGGACAAGGGTCTGAGCACCGCCGAGACCGAGATCGCCAAGCTGGTCCCGGACTTCGCCAAGTGATCCCGAGTGGCCGCCGGAACTCCCTGCCCGTGGGGGGAGAGTTCCGGCGGCCACCGGCCTGTCCGCCGTACACCCCTTGATCTGCCGAACTTCGAGAAGGTTGTCGAACCATGACAGTCGCCATCGACCGCGCGACCGGCAAGCGCCGCGGTGACCGCGCGCCGCGGCCCGGGATGGGCCAGCGTCTGAAGCACGGCTACCAGAAGCACTGGTACGCCTACGCGATGATCGCCCCGGTGGTGATCGTCCTCGGGGTGCTCGTGCTCTACCCCCTGGTGTACGGCTTCTACCTCACCCTCACCGACGCCACCAGCCTCAACAGCGCCCGCACGATCGGCGTCAACGAGATCGAGGCCACCTACAAGTTCATCGGCTTCGACAACTACGCCGACATCCTGTGGGGCGAGACGGCGTACGACCGCTTCTGGTCGCACTTCATCTGGACCGTCGTGTGGACCGCGGCCTGCGTCACCCTGCACTACACGATCGGCCTCGGCCTCGCCCTGCTGCTCAACCAGCAGCTGCGCGGGCGCACCCTGTACCGGCTGATCCTGATCCTGCCGTGGGCCGTGCCGACCTTCGTCACCGTCTTCGGCTGGCGGTTCATGCTCGCCGACGGCGGCGTGATCAACTCGTTCCTGGAGACGCTCCACCTGCCGACGCCGCTGTGGCTGGAGGACACCTTCTGGCAGCGGTTCGCCGCGATCATGGTCAACACCTGGTGCGGTGTGCCGTTCATGATGCTCTCGCTGCTCGGCGGGCTGCAGTCCATCGACTCCTCGCTGTACGAGGCCGCCGAGATGGACGGCGCCACCAAGTGGCAGCAGTTCCGGTACGTCACCCTGCCGGGCCTGCGGTCCGTCAGCTCCACCGTCGTCCTGCTCGGCATCATCTGGACCTTCAACCAGTTCGCGATCATCTTCCTGCTGTTCGGCAAGACCGCCCCGGAGGCTGACATCCTCGTCACCTGGGCCTACCGCCTCGGCTTCGGACAGCAGCCGCGTGACTTCGCGCAGTCGGCCGCCTACGGCATGCTGCTGCTGGCCATCCTGATCGTCTTCACCTCCTTCTACCGCCGCTGGCTGAACCGCAACGACCAGCAGCTCGCGATCTGAGGCAGGAGTCCCCATGAGTACGACCACTGTTGAGACCCCGGTGAACAAGCAGGACTCCGTGACCACCGCCGGCCCGCGCAAGGCCCGCCGCCGCGGCGAGAACAGCCTCGGCACATCCCTCGTCTCCCACGGCATCCTGATCGTGGCGAGCCTGATCGCGCTGTTCCCGGTCGCCTGGCTGGTCTTCCTGTCCCTCGGCCCGGACAAGGACGACTACCTCCACCCCGGCGCCATCTGGGGGAAGATGACGCTGGACAACTACACGTTCGTGCTGCAGGAGACCAAGTTCTTCGACTGGTTGACGAGCACCCTGATCGTCACGCTGGGCACGACGGTCATCGGCGTCATCATCTCCGCCACGACCGGGTACGCCGTCTCACGGATGCGCTTTCCGGGCTACAAGAAGTTCATGTGGGTCCTGCTCGTGACCCAGATGTTCCCGGTCGCCGTCCTGATGGTGCCGATGTACCAGATCCTGTCCGAGCTGCAGCTCGTCGACAGCTACCTTGGTCTCGTCCTCGTCTACTGCACGACGACCGTGCCGTACTGCGCCTGGCTGATGAAGGGCTACTTCGACACGATCCCGTTCGAGATCGACGAGGCGGGACGCGTCGACGGGCTGACCCCCTTCGGCACGTTCGCGCGACTGATCCTGCCGCTCGCCAAGCCGGGCCTGGCGGTCGCCGCCTTCTACAGCTTCCTCACCGCCTTCGGTGAGGTCGCGTTCGCGTCGACGTTCATGCTGTCCGACACGAAGTACACCTTCGCCGTCGGGCTGCAGACCTTCGTCAGCGAACACGACGCGCAGCGCAACCTCATGGCCGCGACCGCGGTGCTGATCGCCATACCGGTCTCCGCGTTCTTCTACTTCGTGCAGAAGAACCTCGTGACCGGCCTCACGGCGGGCGGCACCAAGGGCTGAGCCAGGGCTCACCTCGACTCCCGCGCGCCTGGCCGCGCGGGTGGCGGCCGCGGTGTCCATCCGACCCCGCTGTCACCGCGGCCGCCTCGTCATCCCCGTTCGCCGGAGACGCACCCATGACTTCGACCCCACTCCCGTTACGCACCAAGGACGCCATGAGCCAGCACCCCACCGCCCCGGCCCGAACCTCCGCCGTCGCCACCGTCGCCAAGCGCCGTGACTGGTGGCGGGACGCGGTGATCTACCAGGTCTATCCGCGCAGCTTCGCCGACAGCAACGGCGACGGCATGGGCGACCTGGAAGGCGTACGCTCCCGCCTGACGTACCTGCGCGACCTCGGCGTGGACGCCGTGTGGCTCAGCCCCTTCTACGCCTCCCCCCAGGCCGACGCCGGCTACGACGTCGCCGACTACCGGGCCGTCGACCCCATGTTCGGCAACCTGCTGGACGCGGACGCGCTGATCCGCGACGCCCACGAGCTGGGCCTCAGGATCATCGTCGACCTCGTCCCCAACCACTCCTCCGACCAGCACGAGTGGTTCAAGCGGGCGCTCGCCGACGGTCCCGGCTCCCCGCTGCGGGACCGCTACCACTTCCGCCCCGGCAAGGGGGCCAACGGTGAACTCCCGCCCAACGACTGGGAGTCCATCTTCGGCGGCCCGGCCTGGACCCGGGTCACCGAGCCGGACGGCACCCCCGGTGAGTGGTACCTGCACCTCTTCGCCCCCGAGCAGCCCGACTTCAACTGGGAGCACCCCGCGGTCGGCGACGAGTTCCGCTCCATCCTGCGTTTCTGGCTGGACATGGGCGTCGACGGATTCCGCATCGACGTCGCCCACGGCCTGGTGAAGGCGGACGGGCTGCCCGACCTTGGATCCCATGATCAGCTCAAGCTGCTGGGCAACGATGTCATGCCGTTCTTCGACCAGGACGGCGTGCACGCCATCTACCGGCAGTGGCGCACGATCCTCGACGAGTACGCCGGCGAGCGTATTTTCGTCGCGGAGGCATGGACCCCGACCGTGGAGCGGACGGCGAACTACGTCCGCCCCGACGAACTGCACCAGGCCTTCAACTTCCAGTACCTGTCGACGGAATGGGAGGCGGAGGAGCTCCGCAAGGTCGTCGACCGCACCCTGGAGGCGATGCGCCCGGTAGGCGCCCCCGCCACCTGGGTCCTGTCCAACCACGACGTCACCCGCCACGCGACGCGCTTCGCCAACCCGCCCGGCCTCGGCACCCAGATCCGCACGGCCGGGGACCGGGAACTGGGCCTGCGCCGCGCCCGTGCGGCGACCCTGCTGATGCTGGCGCTGCCCGGTTCGGCCTACGTCTACCAGGGCGAGGAACTGGGCCTGCCGGACGTCGTCGACCTCCCCGACGAGGTCCGCCAGGACCCGGCGTACTTCCGCGGGGAGGGCCAGGACGGCTTCCGCGACGGCTGCCGCGTCCCGATCCCCTGGACGCGCACGGGATCGTCGTACGGCTTCGGCACGGGCGGCAGCTGGCTGCCGCAGCCGGCTGGCTGGGGTGAGCTGAGCGTGGAGGCCCAGACCGGTGCCGCGGGCTCCACCCTGGAGCTGTACCGCGCCGCCCTCGCCGCCCGCCGGGACCACCCCGACCTGGGCGCCGGCGACTCGGTGGAGTGGCTTCGCGCGCCCGAGGGCGTCCTGGCCTTCCGGCGGGGTGAGTTCGTCTGCGTCGCCAACACGAGCGGTGAGTCCGTGACGCTCCCGGCGTACGGCCGTGTCCTGCTCGCCAGCGGTGAGATCGCCGAGGCGGACGGCGAGACGAAGGTCCCGTCGGACACCACGGTGTGGTGGACGACCGCCTGACCCGACCGACAACAGCGGCCCGGCCACCTGTCCATGGTGGCCGGGCCGTCGTGTCGTGGCGTCACCGCCCGACGGCCGTGGGCGAGTTGGGAGGGAACCGTCACGGTTGCGGATGAAAGTACTTGCTCTTATTTTCAACTCTCTTGCTGTAAACCTTTCGTGGCGGTACGGTCTCGCCGGCGCCCGGCAACGACGCCTGGCCGTCATCGCAAGGAGTTACGCCTGTGATATCGAGATGGTCCGTCACCGCGACCGCGACCGTGCTCGCCGCCACGGCGGCCGTTGTCGCCCCCGCCACCACCGCCTCCGCCTCCCCGCCCGGCACCAAGGACGTCACCGCCGTCCTGTTCGAGTGGAACTTCGCCTCCGTGGCGAAGGAGTGCACCGCCACCCTCGGCCCCGCCGGCTACGGCTACGTCCAGGTCTCCCCGCCCGCCGAGCACATCCAGGGCACGCAGTGGTGGACCTCGTACCAGCCGGTCAGCTACAAGATCGCCGGACGCCTCGGCGACCGTACGGCCTTCAAGAACATGGTCGACACCTGCCATGCGGCCGGTGTGAAGGTCGTCGTCGACACGGTCGTCAACCACATGGCTGCGGGCAACGGCACCGGCACCGGTGGCTCGTCGTACACGAAGTACAACTACCCCGGTCTGTACTCGTCGTTCGACTTCGACGACTGCACGAGCCAGATCAGCAACTACCAGGACCGCTGGAACGTCCAGCGCTGCGAGCTGGTGGGCCTCGCCGACCTCGACACCGGTGAGGACTACGTCCGCAAAGCCGTCGCCGGGTACATGAACGACCTCCTCTCGCTCGGCGTCGACGGCTTCCGCGTCGACGCGGCCAAGCACATGGCCGCCGCCGACCTCGCGAACATCAAGTCCCGGCTGAGCAACCCGGGCGTGTACTGGAAGCAGGAGGTCATCTACGGCAGCGGCGAGGCCGTCCAGCCCACGGAGTACACGGGCAACGGCGACGTCCAGGAGTTCCGCTACGCCTATGACCTCAAGCGCGTCTTCAACAACGAGAACCTCGCCTATCTGAAGAACTACGGCGAGGGCTGGGGCTACCTGAACAGCGGTGTCTCGGGCGTCTTCGTCGACAACCACGACACCGAGCGCAACGGCTCCACGCTCAGCTACAAGGACAACGCCACCTACACGCTGGCCAACGTCTTCATGCTGGCCTGGCCCTACGGCGCCCCGGACATCAACTCCGGCTACGAGTTCACCGACCACGACGCGGGCCCGCCGAACGGCGGCCGGGTCGACGCCTGTTGGCAGAACGGCTGGAAGTGCCAGCACAACTGGCCGGAGATCAAGTCGATGGTCGCCTTCCGCAACACCACCCGCGGCCAGGCCGTCACCGACTGGTGGGACAACGGCGGCGACGCGATCGCCTTCGGGCGGGGCGGCAAGGGCTTCGTGGCCATCAACCACGAGTCGGGCAGCCTGAGCCGGACCTACCAGACGTCCCTCCCGGCGGGCACGTACTGCAACGTGCAGAACAACACGACGGTGACCGTGAACTCCAGCGGCCAGTTCACCGCGACCCTGGGCGCCAACACCGCCCTGGCGATCCACGCGGGCAAGCCGAGCTGCTGAACACGAGCGCGCGGATGCGGCGCCCCTCGGTACTCCGAGGGGCGCCGCACGTCGTCGGGGGACGTCCGGGCCGACGCCCGGGCGACGGTCGGACGAACTCCCGTCTTGTTGAAAGTTTTTACCGATCGTTTCAGGACTCTTGCTGTAAGGCTTTCGGCGGCGATACGGTCGCGCGGGGTCGGACCCAAGAGAGCCGTATCGCAAGGAGTCCACGTCAGTGATACCGAGTTGGCCGCCGCCGCCGCGGCGCCGTACCGCACACGCCGGACGGGTCGCTGCGGTCACCGTGACCGCGCTGGCCGCAGCGCTCGTCCAGCCCCTCGCCGCCGGGGCGGCGACCCCGCCGGCGCCTCCCTCCGACGCGAGGCTCGCCGCCGAGCCCGCCCGGCACGAAGCCACCCGCGAGCAGTTCTACTTCGTCCTGCCGGACCGTTTCGCCAACGGCGACCGCGGCAACGACAAGGGCGGCCTGACCGGTTCCCGCCTCACCACCGGCCACGACCCCACCGACAAGGGCTTCTACCAGGGCGGCGACCTCAAGGGCCTGACCAAGAGGCTCGACTACATCAAGGGCCTCGGCACCACCGCCATCTGGATGGCCCCCATCTTCAAGAACCAGCCCGTGCAGGGCACGGGGAGCAACGCCTCCGCGGGCTACCACGGCTACTGGATCACCGACTTCACCCAGGTCGACCCGCACTTCGGCACGAACAAGGACCTTCAGACCCTCATCTCCAAGGCGCACGCCAAGGGCATGAAGGTCTTCTTCGACGTCATCACCAACCACACGGCTGACGTCGTCGACTACGAGGAGAAGTCCTACGACTACCTCTCCAAGGGCGCCTTCCCGTACCTGACGAAGGACGGGAAGCCCTTCGACGACGCCGACTACGCGGACGGCGCCGAGCGCTTCCCCGCGGTCGACTCGGACTCCTTCCCGCGCACGCCCACCGTGGCCAAGAGGAACAAGGTCCCGTCGTGGCTCAACGACCCGACCATGTACCACAACCGCGGCGATTCCACCTTCGCCGGTGAGAGCTCCACGCACGGCGACTTCTCCGGCCTCGACGACCTGTGGACCGAGCGTCCCGAGGTCGTCAGCGGTATGGCGAAGATCTA
Organism: Streptomyces sp. NPDC001920; assembly: GCF_053594495.1. NCBI lineage: Bacteria > Bacillati > Actinomycetota > Actinomycetes > Kitasatosporales > Streptomycetaceae > Streptomyces > Streptomyces sp. NPDC001920. Next base: position 447,395 of record NZ_JBSFEP010000002.1, on the reverse strand, counting down.
CCAGCGGTGGGTACGGGACTTCGACATCGACGGCTTCCGCATCGACACCGTGAAGCACGTCAACATGGAGTTCTGGACCCGGTGGGCCACGGCCCTCGACTCCTACGCCGCCAAGCAGGGCCGCGACGACTTCTTCATGTTCGGCGAGGTGTACTCCGCCGACACGGACATCACCTCCCCGTACGTCACCGAGGGCCGCCTCGACGCCACGCTCGACTTCCCCTTCCAGGAGGCGGCACGGCAGTACGCCTCCCAGGGCGGCAGCGCGCGGAAGCTCGCGCACGTCTTCGGCGCCGACTACAAGTACACGACCGACAAGGCCAACGCCTACGAGCAGGTCACCTTCCTCGGCAACCACGACATGGGCCGCATCGGGCACTTCCTGAAACAGGACAACCCGAAGGCCACCGACGCCGAGCTGCTGAAGAAGGACCGGCTCGCCAACGAGCTGATGTTCCTCAGCCGCGGCAACCCCGTCGTCTACTACGGCGACGAGCAGGGCTTCACCGGCGCCGGCGGCGACAAGGACGCCCGCCAGACCCTGTTCGCCTCCAGGACCGCCGACTACCTCGACGACGACCAGCTCGGCACCGACCGCACCCACGCGAGCGACGCCTACGACACCGAGGCCCCCCTCTACCGGCGGATCAGTGCCCTGTCCAAGCTGCGCAAGGCCCACCCGGCCCTCGCCGACGGCGTCCAGACCGAGCGCCACGCGGCCGACGGCGCCGGCGTCTACGCCTTCTCGCGCACCGACGCCAGGACGGGCACCGAGTACGTCGTCGCCTTCAACAACGCCGACGACACCAAGTCGGCGACCTTCGCGACCGGTTCGGCCGGTATGACGTTCAAGGGCGTCTACGGCACCGAGGGCTCGGTCAGGAGCGACGGCGACAAGAAGGTCACCGTCAGCGTCCCGGCCGGCTCGGCGATCGTCTGGAAGGCGGCCGGCAAGCTCGCCGCACCCGCCACGAAGCCGGCGCTCACCCTGGAGGCCCCGGCCGCCGGCGCCACCGGGACCGTGGAACTCTCCGCCGACGTCGACGGCGGCGGGCTCAACCGCGTCGTGTTCGCCGCCCAGGTCGGAAGCGGCAAGTGGCGGACCCTCGGCTCCGCGGACCACGCCCCGTACAAGGTCACGCAGACCATCGGCAAGGACGTACCGCCCGGCACCGCCCTGCGCTACAAAGCGGTCGTGATCGACTCGGCGGGCCGCACGGCGAGCACGACGGCGGCCTCCACCACCGGCACCCCGCCCGCGCCCGAGACCCCGTCGGCGGCCTCCCGCGACCACGCGGTCGTCCACTACAAGCGCACCGACGGCGACTACGCGAACTGGGGTCTGTACGCCTGGGGCGACCTCGCCGACGGCGAGTCCACCGAATGGCCGGACAGCCACCCCTTCGTCGGCCGCGACGCCTACGGCGCCTTCGCCTACGTCAAGCTGAAGCCCGGTGCCTCGAACATCGGCTTCCTCGTCATCGACAAGGACGGCAACAAGGACGTCTCCACGGACCGCACGATCGACCTCACCAAGACCGGTGAGATCTGGATCGAGCAGGGCAAGGAGACCGTACGCACCGACAGGCCCGCGGCCGACTACCCGGCACCGGACAAGACGAAGGCGACCCTGCACTACCACCGCGCCGACGGGAACTACGACGGCTGGGGCCTGCACGTCTGGACGGGCGCCGCGAACCCCACCGACTGGTCGAACCCCCTGAAGCCCGTCAAGACTGACTCCTATGGTGCGGTCTTCGAGGTACCGCTCACCGACGGTGCCACCAGCCTCAGCTACATCATCCACAAGGGCGACGAGAAGGACCTGCCCTCCGACCAGTCGCTCGACCTCACGGCGAACGGCCATGAGGTGTGGCTGGTGAGCGGCCAGGAGAAGTACCTGCTCCCGCAGCCCGCGGGCTCGGCGGCGGCGCTCGACCTGACCACCTCCAAGGCCGTCTGGATCGACCGGAACACCGTCGCCTGGAACGGCTCCGAGGCCGCCGCCTCCACCCAGCTGCTGTACAGCCGGGACGGCGGCATCTCGGCCGAGGACGGCGCCCTGACCGGTGACGCCAAGTGGCTGCGCCTGAGCAAGACGTCCCTCACCGACGCACAGAAGGCGAAGTTCCCGCACCTGAAGAACCACGCCGCCTGGACCGTCGACCCGCGTGACCGCGACCGGGTCCGCGAGGCCCTGCGCGGCCAGGTCGTCGCCTCCCAGCGGGCCGCCAACGGCGCCGTCCTGGCCGCGACCGGCGTGCAGATCGCGGGCGTGCTCGACGATCTCTACTCCTCCGCCGCCACCGAGGCCGACCTCGGGCCGACCTTCGCCAAGGGCCGTCCGAGCCTGGCCGTCTGGGCGCCCACCGCGCACTCCGTCGAGCTGGAGATCGGTGCGTCCACCGTCGCCATGAAGCGGGACGACAGCACCGGCGTCTGGTCCGTCACCGGCCCCAGGTCCTGGAAGAACAAGCCGTACCGGTACGTCGTGAAGGTCTGGGCGCCCAGCGTCCGCAAGGTCGTCACCAACAAGGTCACCGACCCCTACTCGCTCGCCCTGACCGCCGACTCCGAGCGCAGCCTGGTCGTCGATCTGCGCGACCGGTCCCTGGCGCCGGCCGGCTGGTCCACGTACACCAAGCCGAAGGCCGTGCCGCTGAAGGACGCCCAGATCCAGGAGCTGCACGTCCGGGACTTCTCGGTCGCGGACAAGACGGTGCCCGCGAAGGACAAGGGCACCTACCTCGCCTTCACGGACAAGCTCAGCGACGGCTCCCGGCACCTGAGGAAGCTGGCCGAGGCGGGTACGTCGTACGTCCACCTCCTGCCCGCCTTCGACATCGCCACCATCCCCGAGAAGAGGTCCGAGCAGGCCACCGCCGACTGCGACCTCGCCTCCTTCCCGGCCGACTCCGACAAGCAGCAGGAGTGCGTGGCGAAGATCGCCGCGAAGGACGCCTACAACTGGGGCTACGACCCGTACCACTACACGGTCCCCGAGGGCTCCTACGCCTCCGACCCGGACGGCACCGCGCGCAACGTCGAGTTCCGCAAGATGGTCAAGGCCCTCAACGAGGACGGCCTGCGCGTCGTCATGGACGTCGTCTACAACCACACGGCGGCCAGTGGGCAGGCGGGCACCTCCGTCCTCGACCGGATCGTCCCCGGCTACTACCAGCGGCTCCTCGCCGACGGCTCGGTCGCCAACAGCACCTGCTGCGCCAACACCGCCACCGAGAACGCGATGATGGGCAGGCTGGTCGTCGACTCGATCGTCACGTGGGCCAAGGAGTACAAGGTCGACGGCTTCCGCTTCGATCTCATGGGCCACCACCCGAAGGCCAACATCCTGGCCGTCCGCAAGGCCCTGGACGCGCTGACCCTCGCCGAGGACGGCGTCGACGGCAAGAAGATCATCCTGTACGGGGAGGGCTGGAACTTCGGCGAGGTCGCCGACGACGCCCGCTTCGTCCAGGCCACCCAGAAGAACATGGCCGGCACCGGCGTCGCGACCTTCTCCGACCGCGCCCGCGACGCCGTGCGCGGCGGCGGCCCCTTCGACGAGGACCCGGGCATCCAGGGCTTCGCGTCCGGCCTCTACACCGAGCCCAACTCGTCGAAGAACAACGGCACCACCGAGGAGCAGAAGGCCCGGCTACTGCACTACCAGGACCTGATCAAGGTCGGGCTGTCCGGCAACCTCGCCGGCTACCGCTTCACCGACACCAGCGGCAAGGAGGTCAAGGGCTCGGAGGTCGACTACAACGGCGCACCCGCCGGCTACGCGGACGCCCCCGGCGACGCCCTCGCCTACGCCGACGCGCACGACAACGAGTCGCTGTTCGACGCCCTCGCCTTCAAGCTGCCCGCCACGGTCGGCGCGGACGACCGCGCCCGGATGCAGGTCCTCGCCATGGCCACGGCCACCCTCTCGCAGGGCCCGGCCCTCTCCCAGGCCGGCACCGACCTGCTGCGCTCCAAGTCCCTGGACCGCAACTCCTACGACAGCGGCGACTGGTTCAACGCCATCCACTGGGACTGCGCCGACGGCAACGGCTTCGGGCGGGGCCTGCCGATGGCGGCCGACAACGCCTCCAAGTGGCCGTACGCCAAGCCGCTGCTGACCACCGTGAAGGCCGGCTGCGAGCAGATCGAGGGCGCCTCGGCGGCCTACCGGGACCTGCTGAGGATCCGTTCGACGGAGAGCGCGTTCTCGCTCGGCACCACCGAGCGGGTCCAGTCGGAGCTGTCCTTCCCGCTGTCCGGCAAGGACGAGACGCCGGGGGTGATCACCATGCGGCTCGGAGATCTCGTCGTCGTCTTCAACGCGACACCCGAGCGGCAGGAGCAGCGGATCGGGTCGCTGGCCGGCGACGGCTACCGGCTGCATCCGGTGCAGGCCGAGGGGGCGGACTCTACCGTCAAGTCCTCGTCCTATGAGAGGAAAACCGGCACGTTCGCCGTTCCGGGGCGTACTGTCGCCGTCTTCGCACGAGCGCTCTGACACCGCGCTAGCTTGAATGGGGCGGACCCGGAGCGCCGGGCCCGCCCCATTCGTGTGCGTACTCAGGGGCTGGCGACGATGAACGGTTACGGCAAGCAGCCGGGCACCACCGTGATGGTCGTCGACGACGTCTCGGCCAACCGCTACGCCATGGGTGCCGTGCTGCGCCGAGCGGGCCACGAGGTCGTCCCCGTCGCCACCGCGGGCCAGGCACTGAGCGAACTCGACGTGCGGTTGCGCGCGGGCGCCCTGCCCGATGTGGCCCTCGTCGACGTGGGGCTGCCGGACATGAGCGGCTTCGAACTCTGCCGCCGGGTCAAGTCCCGGCCGTCCATGGCCGCGCTTCCCGTCGTCCACTTCTCCGCCAGTGCCGTGGAGACCGGCGACCGCTGCCGCGGGCTGGACGCGGGCGCCGACGCCTTCCTGACGGTGCCGGCCGAGCCCAGCGAGATCGAGGCCGTCGTACGGGCCGCCGTCCGGGGGGCGCGCCGGCACACCGCCGCGGCGACGCTCGCCCAGCGGCTGACGCTGCTGTCCGAGGCGATCGTCACCGTGCAGACCGCGCGCTGTCTGGGGGAGCTGGCCGACGCCGCCGCCGCGGGCGCGGCCCGGCTCACCGGCACCCCGGCCGTCGTCTTCGTCATCGGCCCGGACGGCGAACCGCACTGGGGCAGCTCCCGGCGTCTGCCCGTCGGGCACGGCGCCGCCCGCCCGACGGACACCCCCTCCGCGCTTCCCGACGCGGCACTCGGCGACACCGGCAGGCACGGCACCGCCCCGCACGTGGCGGCGGCACGGCTGATCACGCGGATCACCAAGGGCTGGGGCGGGCGCCGAGGCACGCAGAGCACGATCGTCCCCGCCTCGCTGTGGCCCGCCGGGTTCTTCCGCCCCGGCGTCCAGGAGGACGCGCGCCTGGTGCTGGTGCTCCCCGAGACCGGCCCGGCCCCGGTCTGCGTGGCCACCCCGGTGCGCCCGGCCGACGACGACCTCCTCGCCCGGCTCGCCCAGGCCACCGCGCTCGCCGCCGAACCGCTGCTGATGTACCAGGCCGAACGGCACATCGCGCTCACCCTCCAGCACAGTTTCCTGCCCCAGCCGTACCGGCTGCCCGCGCTGCCCGGCGTGGACGTCGTCGTCCGGTACGTGCCCGCCTCCCGGCAGGCCGAGATCGGAGGCGACTTCTACGCCGCCCTGCGCACCCCGAAGGGGGTGCTCACCGCGGTCGGGGACGTCGTCGGGCACTCGCTGGACGCGGCCACCGTCATGGTCGAGATCAGGCACGCCCTGCGCGCCTACTGCGTCGAGGAGAGCGACCCGGGCACGCTCGCCGCACGACTGGACCGCATGCTCCAGCACTACCACCCCGACGTCACCGCCACGGTCTGCCTGACCCTGGTCGACCCCGGTACCGGGCGCACCAGCATCGCCAACGCGGGCCACATCCCGCCGCTGATCGTGCGGGACGAGGGCGAGGCCGAGTACGTCCGCGCGGCCGGCCCGCTGCTCGGGCTCGGCCTCGACCGGCCCGAGCCGACCGAGCTGGTCCTCACCGGAAAGGAGCGGCTCCTCATGGTCACCGACGGGCTCATCGAGACCCGCGGCGTCGACCTCGCCGCCTCCATGGAGCAGTTGCGCACGGCCGCCGCCGATGCCCCGCCCGGAGTGGAGGAGCTGTGCGACACCCTGCTGGGCTGCTTCGGGCACCACCAGGAGGACGACATCGCGATGCTGGCGCTGCGGCTAGGGTGAGCCCTGACGTCGTAGAACAGGAGTGCCCATGCCGCAGATCACCGTCGACTACTCCGCACCGCTCGCCGAGGGATTCGACCGGCGCGGTTTCGCACTCGCCCTGCACGACGCGGTGGTCGAGATCGCGGCCGCGAAGTACGAGGCCTGCAAGACGCAGTTCAGGCCCGGCGAGGAGACGGCCGTCGGGCGGGACACGGACGGGCACGCCGTCGTCCACGTCACCCTGGGCCTGCTGGCGGGACGCACGGACGAGACCAAGGAGCGCCTCACCGAGGCGGTCCTGGAGCTGGTGCGCACCCATGTGAAGCCCGCCGACGGCACCGCGCTGCACGCGTCCGCCGAGGTGCGGGACCTGGATCCGTCGTACCGGAAGTTCGACGCCTGAGCCTCAGGAGGCCAGCGAGACGATCCGGCTGACCAGATCGCTGAACGGGCCGTCGGCCGGCTCGTCCTTCAGCATGCGGCGCAGCAACGCGCCCATCTCCTCGTCGTAGGCGGCGCTGACGGCGGCCAGCGCGGCGAAGTCGTGCACGAGCTGCTTCTCCAGCTCGGCGCGCGGGATCCGCCGGCCGTCCAGCCAGATCAGTGCCGTCGACTCGGCGAGGGAGATCCAGGAGCGGACGACCAGTTCCAGCCGCGCGGGCGGGTCGTCCACCCGCAGATGCGAAAGGATCTGGACATACGCGGCCTGCCGGACGGAGTCGATGAGCGCGTTCGTCGCGGTGGAGCCGACCGCCGGACCGCCGCGCATCAACGCCGAGAAACCGGGGCCGTGCTCGTCGACGAAGTCGAAGAACCGGCGCATCACCCGCAGCAGGCGCGCCCCGAGCGGGCCGTCCTGCGGTTCCACGAACCGGCCCGCCAGATCCTCCGACGCACGCTTCAACGCGGCCTCGTACAGGCTGAGTTTGCCGGGGAAGTAGTGGTAGACCAGCGGCCGCGAGATGCCCGCGGCCGACGCTATCTCGTCGATGGAGACAGCGTCGGGAGAGCGCTGGCTGAACAGTTCGAGGGCGACGCCGATCAACTGCTGCCGCCGCTCCTCGACTCCCATTCTTCGCCGTACCCCGGTAGTCATACGAACACCTTACCGATCGATTCCGGCCCCGAACGGAGCGGACCGATCGCCTATGTTCACATGTCCAGTACGAGTCGGTCACCTCGCGCCCGTGACACACAGATGAGCATGGAATCGCCCCGCTCCACGTCCGTCAGCAGTTCGTCCCGGTGATCCACCTCGCCCTCCAGCACCCGCTGTTGGCAGGTCCCGCAGAAGCCCTGCTCGCAGGAGTACGCGGTGTCCGGCAGCTCGGCCCGCACGGCGGCCAGCACGGTCGAGTCCTCGGGGACGGTCAACGTCTTCCCGCTGCGCCGCAGTTCGACCTCGAAGGCGCCGCCTGTCGAGGCACGCGGCGTGAACCGCTCCAGGTGCACCCGCGGCACCCGCTCCGCCACCGCCCCCATCAGCCCCTCGGGACCGCAGCAGTAGACGGCGGCGTCCTCGGGGACGTCCGCGAGGAACGCGTCCAGATCGGGCAGCCCCTCCACGACGAGCACCCGGTCCGCACCGAGCTCCTCGATCTCCTCCAGGAACGGCATCGACGCGCGGTCGCGCCCGCAGTACAGCAGCCGCCACGCGGCCGTCTGCGGCAGCGCCCGCAGCATCGGCAGGACGGGCGTGATCCCGATGCCGCCCACGACGAACACGTACGATGCGGCCTCGACCAGCGGGAAACGGTTCCGCGGCCCCCGCACCTCCAGCTCCGTCCCCTCCCGTACCTGCTCGTGCACCTCGCGCGAGCCGCCCCGGCCGTCCGGGACCAGCCGGGCGGCCACGGTGTACGACGAGGTGTCCGCGGGATCGCCGCACAGCGAGTACTGCCGTACCAGCCCCGACGGCAGGACGAGGTCGAGATGGGCGCCCGGCTCCCAGCGCGGCAGGTCGCGCCCCTCCAGCCGCAGTCGTACGACTCCTTCGGCGACCGGCTCGCGCGAGGCCACCAGCAGCCGCAGCGCCCGCGAGCGCGGCCGCCCGGAGACGGGCTCCTCCAGGGCGGGCATCGGCCACAGCGGCGAGGACCGTATCCGGCGCCGCAGCGCCCGCCGCGCGAGCAGGGCGGCACCGGCGACGACCACGACGGTCCGAGGCTTCGGCATCAGGCGGCACCCTTCTCGTACTTCTGCGCCGCGAGCGCGGCGGGGGAGGAGGCCAGATAGGCGAGGGCCTGCTCGGTCGAACCCTCCTGGGAGGGGTGGTAGGCGCGGCTGAGGTAGCGCGGGACGGACCTGAGCATGTCGCCGGTCGCGGGCAGGGTGCCGCGCCGGCCGCGTACATAGAAGTCCGTGAAGCCGGCCCTGCCGTCGATGAGCGTCGGGTCGTTCTCCATGAAGAAGCGCGCCCCGCGCTGCCACAGGAACACCAGCGCGGTGAACGCCGTAGCCCAGGTCCGCACCCGGCGCCGGTAGCTCCCGTCGACGTGCGTGAACAGGTCGAAGGCGACCGACCGGTGCTCGACCTCCTCCGCGCCGTGCCAGCGCAGCAGATCCAGCATGGTCGGGTCGGCCCCCCGGCGGTCCAGTTCCTCGGCGTTCAGCACCCAGTCACCGAGGAAGGCGGTGTAGTGCTCGATGGCCGCGATGAGCGCCACCCGCTCCATCAGCCACCAGCGGCGCGCCCGGCCGGGCGGCAGGGTGCGGTCGCCCAGCAGCTTCTCGAAGAGCCAGTCCACCTGCGCGGTGTACGGCGTCGGATCGAGCCCCTGGTCCCGCAGGTGCGGCAGCACCTCGTCATGGGCCTGCGAGTGCATCGCCTCCTGCCCGATGAACCCGAGGACGTCCTCGCGCAGCCGCTCGTCCCGGATGTACGGCAGCACCTGCTTGTAGACGTGGACGAACCACCGCTCACCGGCGGGCAGGAGCAGATGCAGCACATTGATCGTGTGGGTCGTGAACGGGTCCCCGGGCACCCAGTGCAACGGAGTGCCGTCCCAGGAGAAGGACACCTTGCGGGCCTTGAGGGGCACCCGCTCCTGCTTGTTAGACATGGCGTCAATGTACTGATGGGTAGGGATCGGGTGAACCCCTCTGCGGCACCTTGTTTACGCGATTGTCAGCAAGGAGGCCTTCGTCGTACTCCCGCCCGCCTCATCCGAGCCCGTGGATCGACCGCCCGCTCTCCAGCGTGCCCTTGAGCTCGGCCTGGGCCCCCTGCTCGGCCCGCACCGTCAGGAGACTGCCCCGCGAAGTGCCCCGCACGCCGCCCGTGGTCCGGATCGACGCCGTGTCCCCGGCACCCGCCGCCAGCAGGAACCAGTCGCCCGTCCGCGCCTTCCACAGCACCCCGGCCAGCACATGCGGATCCCGCGCCCCGCAGGCCGAGACGTTCTGCGCCTTCGCCACCACCGCGGCGCCGGCCGAGCCCGGTGCCCGGAACTGGGCCAGCACCCGCTCGCCGCCGCCCCGCCAGGTCTCGGCACGGGTGCACACCCAGTCCGCCGAACCGGTCCCGTCGGGCAGCGGCTGCCGGGCGTAGGTCCAGGCGTTGACCGTGCGCACGCCCGCGGAGCGCAGGTTGCCCAGCCAGCAGGAGTACGGCGCCCAGGCGCGCAGGGCCGCGGGCCCCGCCGCCTCGCCGGTCTTGCCGGGACGGCCGCTCGTGAGGCGGGCCGGGACCAGTTCGGCGAGGTCGGTCAGCAGCCGGGTGCCGGTGCTGTCGGTCACCTGCAGGACGTTCCAGGACGTGCAGGTGCCGGACTGCCGGGTGGCGGGGCTCGCCATCGGCGAGGTGACGCCGTCGGACACGGTCAGGTCCATCGCACCGGTACGCGGCTTCAACAGGTCCCGCTCGGCCGCCCTCTTCACCCAGGGCGCCATCAGATAGCGGACATTGCCGTCGGCCCGGCTCAGGACCACCGCGCTCGCCTCGGCCCTGGTCGCGCCGTCGACCCGGGAGAAGTCCAGGGCGGCGCCGGACGTGCCGTCCTTCGGCTCGGCGTAGCGGGCGATGCGCAGCCCGTCGTAGAGGATCACCACGCGGGCGTTGTCGATGCTCCCCGCGTACAGCAGCTGCGGTGCCCCGGGCGGGCCGCCCGACGGGGTGCCGGGGGTGGCCGAGACCGCGACCGTCTCGCCGGGGCGGGCCCACACGGCGAGGGCGCGGCGCAGCAGGGCCGAGTCGTCGGTGAGGTCACCGCGCGCCGGCCACACCGAGAAGTCGGTGCGGGCGGAGGACTGCCAGGCCAGCGCCGGGATCTTCGTCAACTGGGCCGGGTCGAGGGCCGCCTCGGCCGCCGGGTTCTGCGCGTACGAGGGTGCGGCCGGGCCGTCCGGGCTCCAGCCCTCGCCGGGCAGGCCCAGCAGCGCCCCGCACACCAGCAGGGCCGCCCCGGCGGCGAGCGTGGCCTTCAGGTGCTGCCTGCGGCGCATCAGGTCGGTGGGCCGGGCCTGGAGCGAGCAGGGGTCGAACTCGGGGGAGTCGAGCAGCGCGTACTGCGCCTCGACGGTGTCGGCCTCCTCCAGGGCGGCGTCCCAGTCCTCGACGCCCGCCGCCGCCAGGACCTCGCACACGTCGTCGTCCGTGAGCTTCTCCAGGCCGCGCAGGACGTAGGCCGCCCGCGCCGGGCCGGACAGCGCCGACAGTCGCTGGTCCAGGGCGAGTTCGTCGGCGCCGCCCGACCTGGGGAAGAGGCGCAGGCCCCACACGTGGGGCAGCAGCGGCGGCAGTTGGGAGCGCTTGGGCCAGGCGAGGCGCTTCAGCGGCCGGCCCGCCTCCAGTGCCGTACGCAGGACGCGCAGGCGCAGGAAGGCGTATCCGACGTCGCTCTCGCGGCCGGTCGACTGGGCCGGGATCGCGGGTGTCGCGCTCGTCCGGCCACGGGGCAGCGCACGCTGGGTCAGGGAGTGCGCGGTCACCACGCGCCGGTTGCGGCCGAGGCTGGGCGGCAGCACCAGGTAGGCGAGCCGGACCAGGCGCGGGTAGTGCTCGACGAGCGCGGCCTCCGCCCGCTCGACGTCGACGACCGGGTCGGCCGGGGCGGGGGCGGGGCGCGGGGCGACATCCTGTGACTGCACGTTCAGCAGAACGAGCGAATCGACGGTTGGTCACCGTCACTCCTGGCGCCCGAGGGCGTTCCCGTGCCCGGTTCAGTCCTCGGTCTCCACCAGCTCACGCGCGTAGTTCGCCATGGAGCGCTGATAGCGCGGCAGATGGGGTGCGAGGGCGCCCAAGGCCAGGGACAGGCCCTCGCGGTCACGGCCGAGGCTGGACAGGCACAGGGCGAGTGTGGCCCGGACCGCGTCGTCGAGTTCGTCGGAGGGGGCGGTCAGTTCGGGGGTCAGGAGCTTGACGCCCTCCTCGGCCCGCCCGATGTTCCTGAGCGAGCTGGACATCTGGATCTTCGCCCGGCGGCCCTTGTAGCCGCTCAGTCCCCGCGCGAGCGCCTCCCGGTACAGCGGTACCGCCTTGTCGGAGTGCCCGGTGGAGTCCCACGCGCAGGCCTGCTCGAAGGGGCCCAGCGGGCTGTCGTCCGGCAGTTCGGCGACGAGGGCGTCGATCACCGCCCGGAACCCGGCCTGCGCGGCGGAGTCGGCCTGGTCGTCGAACGCGGCCCACGCGGCGATGACACGGTCTTCCCAGTCCTGGTTCACCTGATCACCCTCGCACAGGCGTCCCAGGGAGCGCAGGGGTATTTTGAGCGCTCCGGCCGCCGCAGCCGTATCGAACACGAGGGCCCCGCGCCGGGGCCCGGTACGGCATGTCGCCGGAAGGGACCGGAGGAACAGCAGATGAGGTTGACCCGACCGAGGCTCGCGCTGGCCGGCGCGGCGGCGATCTGGACACTGGCGGGCTGCGGATCCGGCGGTAAGGGCGAGGCGGCCGTTCCCGAGACGGCGACCGGCAGCCTCGAACACCTGGCCGCCGAGGTGAAGTGCAAGCCGAACATGCAGACCGACGCCGACGAGATCCGGCAGGCCCTGTGCAAGAACCCCGACGGAAAGTTCGTCCTCGCCACCTTCGCCACCGACCGCGGTCAGCGTGAGTGGCTGAACGGCGCGAAGGACTACGGCGGCTACTACCTGGTGGGCCGCAAGTGGGTCGCCGTCGGCCAGGAGAAGACCGTCAACGCGCTGCAGACCACCCTCGGCGGCACCATGGAGGAAGGCTCCGAGCACATGAACCCCGGCGGCAGCCACAACAAGGGCGGCCACCACGGCTGACCACGCGGCTTCGTTCCCGGGGCATTCGTTCCCGGGGCGTTCGTTCCCGGACGGAGAAAGCCGGCGGTGGGAAATCCCACCGCCGGCTTTTCAGTGGTTCAGGACTACTGGCAGTCCTGGCCGCTGTTGATGCACTGAACCATCTCGTTCATCAGGTCCTCGTCGAAGAAGTTGATGAAGTCGTTGTGGTCGGTGATCGGCTTGTGCAGCTGCTCCGGGAAGGAGTCCACCGCGAACGCGTTCTGCACCTGCCCGTTGTCGATCTGCGGCGCCTGGACGTCGTAGACCAGTCGGACCTGGAGCTGGGGGATGGCCTGGAAGCCGTTCGAGCAGGTGCCGTCCGCCTCCACGAAGTCCACGTGGGTGCGGTGGTTGGCGCTGTCGATGTTCTGGCCGTCCCAGCAGCTCTGGAAGTTGGACGTGCGCACCACGGAGCTGCCCTCGGGGCAGATCGGGTACTTGTCCGTCACCTGCCGGTCCTCGAAGCCGGTGCAGCTCCAGGACGTGTTGGCGTTGTTCAGGCCGTTGGTGAAGGACTTGGCGTCACCGGTGATGATGCGCAGGGCCCTGGGCATCGCGACGACATCGCTGGTGCGGTTGCCGACGAACTTCAGCTGCGCCTCGCTGGCCTCGACGATCTTGCCGACGTTGCCGTCCTGGCCGCCACCGGGCTGGCCCTGGTCGATGTCCTGCGTACCGTCCTGGATCCGCAGCACCGGCCAGAAGTACGACGACTTGTCACCCTGGTTCTGGCAGGTGGTGTTGCCGTTCGCCAGGTCCTCGTCGCTCGCGAAAGCGTTGTTGGCCTGGTTGCCGACGTAGTCGTGCTGGTGCTGGGCACCGTTGCTGACACCGGGGGCCACGATCACGTTGTCCGAGTTGCGGTTCTCGTTCTCGTTGACGCCGCAGTTCGTGGTGAAGCTGCCAGTCGAACCGCCGTCCCCGTTCGCCGCCAGACCGTTCGGCAGGTTGCGGGAGTTGGGCTGGACGTTCTCGATGTTGATGAAGTCGTCCGCCGACGGGCCGTTGCCGGCCTGGCCGCCGTTGCCCTGGTCCTGACCGTTGTCCTGGCCGCCGTCACCCTGGTTCTGATCCTGGTCCTGACCGTCGTTGTTCTGGTCCTGACCGTCGTTGTTCTGGCCGTCGTCCTGGCCGCCGTCGTTGGTCTGCGGCTGCTCGGCCGGGACTCCCTGGCACTGCGCGAACTGGTCGAGCCCCCGGGGAGCCTTGCCGCCGACCCGGTTGATCTGGATGCGGATCCGGTCGAGCGTGGCCACTCGCTTGGACTTCAGCGGGCCGAGGATGGCGTTGCTGACGAAGTTGGCGTCACCGGCCTGGGCCTGACGGGTATCCGCCAGGCGCGTGTAGGCGTCGGTGATCTGCCTGTCGAGCAGCGCCAGCTCCTTGGCGACACCCTTGCGCGCGCTCCTCGGCACCCTCGTCAGCTTCTGGCCGACGTCCGGGCAGTTGATCGTCGCGATCTGGGCGTTCGTGGACTTCGTCCGGTTCCACCCGGAGTTGTCCTCGTGCGCCGAAGCATAGAAGTTGGCCCAGACAAGCCCGCCCCCACCGAGCGCTAGGGCCGCCGATGCGGCAATGGCCTTGGTGGCCAGCGGCGTACGGCGTTTTCTCGTGTTGCGTCCCATGGAACTCCTCTGACTTCCTTTTTCGGGGCATCGAGGCGCCCGACAGGAGTGAAGCGGCTCCTTCTCATACGGAGTGCGTCCCAGGGGTGTTCAGCCGTCTCGGAAATTGTTGAGGGATTCGTGAGTGCACTGTGTGCTCAACAGGCGCACGAACACCGGGAGTTGTCGAATCCCGACGACGGGTGAATGAACGGGCCCGTTTTCATCGGCCGTGGTCGAGATACGCGAGAACCGCCAGCACGCGACGGTTGTCGTCGTCCGACACCTCCAGGCCCAGTTTGGCGAAGATGTTGGCGGTGTGCTTGGCGATCGCCCGTTCCGTGACGACCAGCCGGTCCGCGATCGCCGTGTTCGTCCGCCCCTGCGCCATCAGCTCCAGCACCTCCGTCTCACGCGGCGTGAGCCGCGCCAGCGGCTGGTCGTCGGCCGCGCGCCGGGTCAGCAGCTGCTGGATCACCTGCGGGTCCATCGCCGTGCCGCCCGCCGCGACCCGCCGTACCGCGTCCACGAACTGGTCCGCGTCGAACACCCGGTCCTTCAGCAGGTATCCGACCCCGCCGCTGCCGTCGGCGAGCAACTCCCGGGCGTACAGCTGTTCCACGTGCTGCGAGAGCACCAGCACCGGCAGTCCGGGCTTGGTGCGGCGGGCCTGAAGCGCACACTGCAGCCCCTCGTCGGTGTGCGTCGGCGGCAGGCGTACGTCGACGACGGCCACGTCCGGCTCCAGCTCGGCCAGCGCCCGGGACAGCTCGGGCCCGGTCTCGACGGCCGCGGCGATCTCGAAGTCGTAGGCCTGCAGGAGCCGGACGAGGCCGTCCCGCAGCAGGAACAGGTCTTCGGCTAGGACAACGCGCAAGGAATCTCCATGGTGACCATGGTGGGACCGCCCGCGGGGCTGCTGACGGCCAGGACGCCGTCGAATGTACCGAGCCGCCGTTCGACCCCGGCCAGTCCCGAACCGGCCTCGATCACCGCGCCGCCCTTGCCGTTGTCGGTGACGGTGACGCGCAGCATGCCGTTCGTGTGGTGCAGGTCGACCCAGATCCGGTCGGCACCCGCGTGCTTGACGGCGTTGGTGAGCACCTCGCTGACCGCGAAGTACGCCGCCGACTCCACGGGCGCCTCCGCACGCCCGGGCAGCTCCACGGTCACCTCGGTCGCAACCGGCAAGCGCAGCGCCAACGCCCGCACCGCGTCCCCGAGTCCGCGCTCGGCGAGCACGGGCGGGTGGATGCCGCGCACCAGGTCGCGCAGCTCGGCGAGGGCGTCGACGGAGGACCGGCGGGCCTGCGCCACGAGCTGCTTGGCCTTCGCCGGATCCTTGTCGAGCAGCATCTCGATGGTCCCGAGGTCCATGCCCATCGCCACCAGCCGTGCCTGCGCCCCGTCGTGCAGGTCGCGTTCGATCCGCCGCAGTTCGGCGGCGGAGGTGTCGACGGCGTCCCGCCGGGTCTCGGTCAACACCCGTACGCGCTCAGCGAGTTCGCGCTGGTCGGAGCCGAGGACCGCCCGGGTGAGGCGGAAGTGGGCCTGCAGCAGGCGCGGGGTGGAGAAGTGGGCGAACAGGAGCAGTACGGCGGCCAGGGCGCCGGCGCCGAGCGCGGACGCCTGCCCGGTCACCGGCACGAAGCCGTACCAGTAGGTGCCGCCGGCGGAGTCCGCGAAGAACCGCCACAGCCCTGCCGCGATCGCGAACCCCTCCAGCGGATAGAAGAGCAGCACGGCCGGCAGCAGCGCGGTCAGGAACCCCGCCGTCATGTCCACCGGCAGCCACCGCAGGTCCCGCCAGGTCGCCGGGTCGCCCAGCATCCCGAAAGTGCGCGTCCACGGATTGGCGACCCATGGCGAGGGCAGCGGCCGGTACGCCCGCGGGATCGTCACCCCGCCCCACTCGGCCGCGAGCACACGCCGCCAGTCCGCGAACGTCCGCACGCCGGTCAGTACGTACGGCGTCGTGACGAGGCCGACGCCGACCGGGATCAGCGCGATCGACACCACGGACAGGACGAGGCAGAGGACGGCCCCCGGCAGCGCCACCAGTGCCAGCGCCAGCCCCCGTACCGCGGCGACCCCCATGCCCCGTGCTCTCGAACCGCGGCCGTTGTCCGTGTCGTTGGTCATGGCCTCAGTCTCGTCGAGGCCGCTGCGGTGGTCACGGGGCCAGGGGCCCGTGTCAGGGGGTGGTGCTGGATACACCCCGTCCGACGGCCGCGAGCACCTTCGCCTCCACCTCGGGATCCAGGCCCTTGGCAGCCCGGACCGGGCGCTCGGGTGCCGTACCGATGTCCTGGAGCCAACGCCAGGTGTCGGCGACGGTCTCCTCGACGGGCCGGCAGCGCAGCCCGGTCGCGACCGCCCGGGACACGTCGGCGGCGTGCAGGGCGTCGTGCATGTCGCTGCCCGGCGGCACCCACACCGGCAGCTGGGTCCACGGCTCGATACCCGCGTCCAGGATCACCTCGGGCGCGGTCCAGCGCAGATCGGCGGTCCCGCCGACGGTGGCCGCGCAGGCGTCGAGCAACTCGCCCATGGTGGCGTGCCCTTGCGGGCTGATCAGGTTGTACGGACCGCTCAGCCCCTGTTCCACCGCCCCCAGCACCCACTCCGCGAGGTCGCGGATGTCGAGGTACTGCAGGGGCAGGTCGCGAGGCCCCGGCGCCAGCACCGGTCCGCCACGGGCGATCCGGGTCAGCCACCAGGGCAGCCGGCCGACGTTCTCGTACGGCCCGAGCAGCAGCCCCGCCCGCACGAGAACGGAGCTGTCCGCCCCGAACTCCTCGACGGCGGCCAGCTCGCCGCCGCGCTTGTCGCGCTGGTAGTCGGTGTGCTCCGCACCGGCCTCGGCGCCTTCCACCAGCGGCGCGTCCTCGCCGTACCCCGCGGGCGGTGCCCACGCGTACACCGAGCAGC
The DNA here is from genome assembly GCF_053594495.1 of Streptomyces sp. NPDC001920. Lineage (NCBI taxonomy): Bacteria > Bacillati > Actinomycetota > Actinomycetes > Kitasatosporales > Streptomycetaceae > Streptomyces > Streptomyces sp. NPDC001920. The sequence goes on along the minus strand of NZ_JBSFEP010000002.1, from coordinate 430,364 downwards.
TCGACACGTACACATAGCGCCCGGCGCGGCCCCGCAGCAGCCGCGCCGGGTCCCGCACCGCGCGGGGCGCCGCCGACCAGGTGTCGACGACGGCGTCCCACTCGCCGGTGTCCTCGGCGAGAGCGGTGAGCCCGTCGGACGCTGTGCGGTCCCCGCGCAGCGACCGCACCCCGGCCGGCGGCTCGTGCCGCCCCCGGTTGAAGACGGTCACGTCCCAGCCGCGCCCGAGGGCCGCCTCCACGACGGCCCGCCCCGCGAACTCCGTCCCACCCAGCACCAGAAGTCTCATGCCGTCGACTCTGCACGGTGCGGCCGCGGGGCGGAAGCGGACTCTGCCGTCAGCAGAAGGCTCCCGGGGCAGCGGCCGGGGTGGGGGATCAGCGCCCGGCCGGCGGGGTGTACTTGTACCCCACCCGCCGCACGGTCCGGATCACGTCCCGGTGCTCGGCGCCCAGCTTGCGGCGCAGCCGGGCGATGTGGACGTCGACGGTACGGCCGTCGCCCACGTGCCCGTATCCCCACACCGTGCTGACCAGCTGGTCCCGTGTGTGCACGCGATCGGGGTGGGCCACCAGATGGGCGAGCAGCTCGAACTCCAGGTAGGTGAGGTCGAGTTCCCTCCCGTCGACCGCCGCGGTGCGCCGTACGGTGTCGACGGCGACGAGCGGGTCGCCTTCGGGGCCACGGGTCCGGTCCGGGACCGGGACCGGGACCGGCGGCTGCCGGTCGGCCGGGACGAGCACCAGGTAGCCGATCATCGGCGGCTGCCCCGGCAGCGTGGGCAGGGAGTGCTGGGGCGCGGGCAGCCAGGTGGCACCGGGCGGCAGCAGGTCGGCGACGTCGATCGCCTCGTCCCGGTCGACGGCACGCAGATGCAGCCGTGAGCCGTTCGGGGCGGGGGAGTCGAGGGTGGCGGAGGACAGGGGACGAGTGGTCGCCATGAGAAGTCAGCTCTTTCGCGCGAGAAGTCCGTCGGACGCGGACGTGGACGTGAGAGGACGTACGTCGTTTCGCGCTGGCCGAAGGCCGGAGAGTACGGCGTCAGAGGGCCGGCGCGTTCATCGCGCGGCAACACACCCGGTCGAAGTCGTGGTGCTGACGGGAAGGCCAGAAAGGCTCCAGGTCGGGGCGACCCGGCGCGGGGTGCTTCTGGAAACCGACCATGCCCCCATTGAAGCAGACGCCCGCCCGGGAGGGGACCCTTGGTCCGGCCGCACCGGTCCACGCACGGCGAAGGGGGCGCCCACCTCGGCGGTGGGCGCCCCCTTCGACGAGCTCCGGGAGGATCAGACCTGGCCGGCCTTCTCCAGCGCCGAGCAGCAGGTGTCGACGAGCAGGCGGGTCACCACGTACGGGTCGACGTTGGCGTTCGGGCGGCGGTCCTCGATGTAGCCCTTGCCGTCCTTCTCGACCTGCCACGGGATACGGACCGAGGCGCCGCGGTTGGAGACGCCGTAGGAGTACTCGTTCCACGGGGCGGTCTCGTGCAGACCGGTCAGGCGGTCGTCGATGCCGGCGCCGTAGTTCTTGACGTGGTCGAGCGGCTTGGAGCCCTCACCGAGCGACTCGCACGCGGTGATGATCGCGTCGTAGCCCTCGCGCATGGCCTTCGTGGAGAAGTTGGTGTGCGCACCGGCGCCGTTCCAGTCGCCCTTGACCGGCTTCGGGTCGAGGGTGGCGGCGACGCCGAAGTCCTCGGCGGTGCGGTAGAGCAGCCAGCGGGCCACCCACAGCTGGTCGGAGACCTCCAGCGGGGACAGCGGGCCGACCTGGAACTCCCACTGGCCGGGCATGACCTCGGCGTTGATGCCGGACAGGCCCAGACCCGCCTTCAGGCAGTTGTCCAGGTGAGCCTCGACGACGTCACGGCCGAAGATCTCGTCGGCGCCGACACCGCAGTAGTAGCCGCCCTGCGGGGCCGGGAAGCCGCCCTTGGGGAAGCCGAGCGGGTAGCCGTCCTGGAAGAAGGTGTACTCCTGCTCGATACCGAAGATCGGCTCCTGAGCGGCGAACTTCTCGGCGACCTCGACGAGCGCCGCACGGGTGTTCGTGGCGTGCGGGGTGAGGTCGATGTTCAGGACCTCGCACAGGACGAGGATGTCGTCACCGCCGCGGATCGGGTCCGGGCAGGTGAAGACCGGCTTGAGCACGCAGTCCGAGGCGTGGCCCTCGGCCTGGTTGGTGGAGGACCCGTCGAAGCCCCAGATCGGCAGCGCGTCGAGACCGGCGGGGGCACCCGCGATGATCTTCGTCTTGGAACGCAGCTTGGCCGTCGGCTCGGTGCCGTCGATCCAGATGTACTCAGCCTTGAAGGTCACGGGCCACATCCTTCGGGGGTGGGTCTGGGCGCAGTTGCGGGTGCTGCGGCGCTGCGGCACTGAGGCGCCGCCGTTGATGTCCGCGAGCCTGTCAACAGGCGATTTCCCGGTCATTGCTCGAATGTGAACCCCGTGTTACCTGGGGGTGGTGTGGCGCGTTTCACGTACCTCGATGTCACACGCGCGAGTCCTGCCGCTCGTGGCCGCGAGCGGCAGGACCCATGACACGTACGCCGTGATTACTCCGACATCACCCCACCTTCTCGATCACCGCGCGACGGATCAGGAACTTGCCGGGTTCGCGGACCTGCTCGAAGGCCGCGTTGTTGAGAAGCACGCAGCTACCGGAGACCGAGGTCACCTCGACCGTCGTGGACTTGTTGTTGTCCAGGTTGGTGACCTTCAGCTTCGTGCCGGCCGGGAACTGGTTGCTGGACGCCGCCGGGGCACCGCCCTCGCCGGAGAGCGTGACCGTCGAGCCGTTGCAGACCTGCTGGCCCGAGGCCGCGCCCGCGCCGCCGTTCCCCGCGTTCCCGTTCTCCGCAGGGGCGCTCTGCGACGGGGCGGCGCCACCCGCCTGCTGACCGCCACCCTGCTCACCGCCCGCCTGCTGACCGCCGTCCTGCTGGCCGCCCGCCTGCTGGCCGCCGCCCTGCGCCGGCTGCGAAGCCTGGGAGCCCTGAGCCGACTCCCCAACCGCGCACCCGGACGCTTCCTGCTGGACCTGGATCTGCTTGATGACGGCTTCACGGTTGGCGATCCTGGCCGCGGACTGCGCGTCCGGATTGGCCCGTTGCCCCTCGATGAACCGCTGGTTGTTGCCGAGGGCGGTGGCGAGCCCCTGACAGACGCTGGACTCCGCGGCGGACTTGGTCGTCGGCGTCTGCGAGGCGTTCGAGGTGCTCGCCATGACGAAGGCGCCACCTCCCGCCACCGTCGCCGCACTCACCAGCAGCGCGAGCTTCTTCTTCGTACCGAGAGTTCTCCTACGCGACATGCGCGCCTCCTGGGAGGTAGGGGAGCGTACGCCGTTATGTACGAGATACCGAACGAGGTTACTCAGCGGTTGTGGAGGTTGTTGGAGTAACCTGCGTCACACCGAGGGAAGTTGGTGGGGTGGGGGCTTCAGCCCTCGCGGGACAGGGCGTCCCGTACCGCCTCGTCGGTGCGCGCGACCACGGCCGTGCCGTCCTGCGCGGTGATGATCGGCCGCTGGATCAGCTTGGGGTGCTCGGCCAGGGCCTTGATCCACCGGCCCCGGGAGTCGGCGTCCCGTGCCCACTCCTTGACTCCGAGCTCCTTGGCGGCCGTCTCCTGGGTCCGGGTGATGTCCCAGGGTTCGAGCCCGAGCCGGTCGAGTACGTCGCGGATCTCGTCCTCGGTGGGTACGTCCTCCAGGTAGCGGCGGACGGTGTAGTCGGCCCCCTCGGCGTCGAGCAGGCTGATGGCGCTGCGGCACTTGGAACAGGCCGGGTTGATCCAGATCTCCATGTGTCTCACGGTATCCCGGGGTGGTCGGAGGGCTCCGCCGACGGGGCCATGTTCGATTTCTCCGAGGTCCCAGCAGTACCTTCGGGACCTGCTGTGACGCAGCGACAACTTTATTGCTGACCAGGCGATTTCACCGTCTCCACGACCCTCGGATTGTCAGTGGCGGGCAGTAGACTGTACGTAGTGTTCGAAGGACGTCGCCGGGAAGCCGGCCGGCGCTCCGACGCGACAGGAGGATGCCTGTGCCCGCTGCCGCACTGAAGCCGAAGCCGACCCGCAAGCCCTTGCCCACCCAGTCCACCGCGAAGCACCCGGTCCTGCTCGACCTGCCGTACGCGCCCGTGCAGAAGCGGCCGCTGCCGGCGGGGCGTCCGCGCGACTGGTACGTCACCCACAACCGCCGCCTCAAGGCCATGCGCCTGGCGATCGCCCTGCTCGACTCGGGCGTCTACATGCCGAACCAGGCTCGTGACGAGACGATCCGGAGCGCCGCGGAGACGATCGGCGTGCATCCGCCGTCGGAGACGACCTGCCACATGGTGCGGGCCCTGATGCGGTACTCGCGGTAGCCGTGGCGCCGGGTGCCGTCCGTCCCGGGGCACCCGGCGTCGCCGTCGACCGGCCCGCTACCGCGCCAGCTCCCGCTCCAGCGGCGTACGGAACCGCGGGGTCACCCGGGCCGGACCCACCCACCCCCGCAGCCGCTCGGCCTCCGCCGCGATCGCCGCCTCCGCCGCGCGCCGCTCCACGCCGCCCAGGTCCTCGAGCAACCGCCAGACGACCTCGCCGTCCTTGCGCTGGGCCCACCCGCCCACCACTCGTCCGTCCCACCACACCGTCGGTCCCACGTTGCCGCTCCGGTCGAACAGCGACGGCCACAGGTCCGGCGCCAGATACCAATCCCGACGCTGCCACCCCATCGCCGTGGGGTCGAGGGCGGGCAGCAGCGCCGCCCACGGCTCGGCGGGCTCCGGGGCCGGTTCGGCATCGCCGGCGACGACGAACCCCGTGCCCTCGTCCAGGGACACGGCCTGTGCCCCGATCGCCGTCAGTGCACGGCGCACCTCCGTCACCCGCCACCCCGTCCACCACTTGAGGTCGGCCTCCGTCGCCGGTCCGCACACCGCGAGCCAGCGCCGCAGCAGTTCCGCCTGGGCCCCGGCCACGTCCAGCTCCGGATGCTCGGGCGCCGGTGCCCACCGGAACTGCGAGGACGTCCAGGAGCCCAGGGGCCGTCCCCGCACCACCTTCCCCTCGACGCCCAGCACCCGCAGCAGCCGCGTCGAGACGGTGTGCACGCCCTCGTAGCTCTTGCCCGCCCCGTACCGGAACTGCTCGCGCAACCGGGGCTCGTCCTCGGCGAGTTCGGCCGCCGTCGCCTGTCCGCGCCGCGCCAGCGCCGCCAGCGCCGACTCCTCGACCTCCGCCAGCCAGGCCGCGTCCGGCGCCCCCGCCGCCGCCATGTGCTTGACCAGCGTGGCCCGCTCCCGGGCGGCGACCGCGAGGCCGGTCGAGGCGTGCACGACGGCCGTCAGCGCGGCGGGGAAGACGAACACGGTGTGCCGCATGCCGTGCATACGGACCAGCGTCCGGTCCTCGTACAGCGCGCGCTCGGTGTCCGCGACGGTCTTCGCGGGCGTTGCCAGTCGTGCGCCCACGGCCAGGTACACGGTCGCCGGGTCGGTGCCGTGCAGGGCGACCAGGGACTCGGCGACCTCCGCCGGCCGGGCCGCTCGCGCCGCGCCGGCCAACCGATGCCGCAGACCCAGCCGGGCCCGTCGCTCCGCCACACCGATGTACCGCAGCACGTCACCCATCCCGGCCTCCACCCGTCCTGCCCGCGCACGGTCTTCCCGCCCCTGCACGCATCCTCCCGGACAGCACTGACAACGGCCTGCTGCCGGGGGTCACCGGTCCCGCAACCGGATGGCCGTGCCGGGCAGGTCGTCCCGCCCCGCCGGGTGTCGGGGAGGTCCTTCCGCCCCGCGCCGCCCACGCCACCCCGGCACCCGTGCCGCCCACGCCACCCCGGCACCCGCGCCGCCCACGCCACCCCGGCACCCGTGCCGCCCACGTCACCGCGCCACCCGCGCCCTGCACGCTGCCCCGGCACCCGCCCCGCCGCGTGTCGGGGAGGTCCTCCCGCCCGCGCCGCCCACGCCACCCCGGCACCCGTGCCGCCCACGTCACCGCGCCACCCGCGCCGCCCACGTCACCGCGGCACCCGCGCGGTGCACGCCACCCGATTGCCGTACCCGGCGTGCGCACGCCACCCGTACGGTCGTCCACTGCGATCAGGGGGGGGCGACCCGCCCCGAACGGGTGCGGCAGCGGGAAACGCGACGGGCGGCCAGGGCAGGCACGGTATACGACGGCCGCCGCACGGGCCGCCCGCTCATGACCGCACCCGGCGCCCTACGCGGCCCGGATCGAGCCGATCACGCGGCCCAGGGCGCGGCCGTCGCGGCCGGGGCCGTCGACACCGCGCCCGGGACCCGACCACCTTCAGCCCCACCCTTGCGTCCGTGGCGTCAGCCGTACAGCTCCAGCAGCCCGGCCACGTACGCCGTCAGCCGCTCGCCCAGCACCTCGGGCGTCAGCTCCGTGCGCCCCAGGTCGCGCCACGGCCCTGCCAGCTTCGCCGCGTCCGGTGCGTAGGCCAGGGCGTCCAGCAGCCGCCAGTACAGGTGGTCGTCGGCGTCGGCGAGCGGGCGTCCGCCGTGTGCCTCGTACCGCTGCCGGAAACCGAGCCCGTGCTCCGGGCCGTGCAGCAGGGCGAGCGCCGTGGAGCAGTGGGCGACGTCGAGGTCGGCCGGACCCCAGGACGTCTCCACCCAGTCGACGACACCGCTGATCCGCAGCCGCTCGCCCGCGCCGCTGAACAGCACGTTGCCCGGGTGGAAGTCCCGGTGCAGGAAGCAGCCCCGGTACGCGGGGGCCTCTCGGCGGATCACGTCCACGGCCCGTTCCCACAGCTCCCCGTCCGGTGCCTGCACCCGTTCCGGGGACGTCCACGCCTGGTACGTGCGCGGACGATCGTCCGGTACGACCCGGTGGATCGCGGCGAGTTGGGCCGCCAGCAGCTCCAGGCGGCGGTCCAGGTCCTCCTCGTCGACCCGTACCCGGCCGGGCAGCAGGGACATCAGCAGCGAGGGGTGGTCACAGTGCTCGGCGGTGGCGTCGACCGCGATCAACCGGGGCGCGGGGACCTCCTCCTGCCCGGCGAGCAGGGTGAGGACCGACGCCTCCCGGGTCAGCAGCCCCGGCGCGTGCCGGCGGAAGAAGGGCTTCACGAAGGTGCGCAGTGCGAGCCGGGTGCCGTCGTCGAGGGTGAGCCGCCGCATCTGCGAGCTCCACCCCCCTTTCAGGAAGGCCGTGTCGGTGACGGTCCGGCCCTCCGGCAGCTGCTTGGCCAGCCAGGCGCGGGTGGCCGTCCAGCCCCCGTCACCGAGGCCGGTCAGTACGGCCGTCACGAACTCCCGCCTGTCGTCCGCGTGTTCCTCGAACCACAGCCCCAGCATGTGCTCCGCGTCCGGTACGTCGAACCGGGTGAACTGGGCGTGCGTGGCCAGAGCCTCCTGCACGGCCTCCGTCACGGCCGGCGGGATGATCGCGTCCGTCCCCGGCACCGCGAGCACCGCCCGGCCCTCGTACCCTCGCAGCACGTCCAGCGCGGGCGCCGTACGCCAGCCCTCCGGCCTGCGGATGATCTCGCTGAACCGCCCTTCGCCCTCCCCGAAGGGCACCTCCCACGCCTCCTCGGCGTACACCGCGGGCGCGCACAGCCCCACCGCCACCACGCGCGCCCCGTAGTGCGCGACGATGTCCGCGACCGTCTGTCCGCTCATGCTGAACCCGACCACGACCAGCGGGCCGTCCGCCGGCACGCGCGCGTCGATGACGGCCACCGCCTGCTCCATGCGCCTGCGCAGGCTCAACTCCCGCAGTTCCCCCGTGCTTTCGCCGTGCCCGGAGAAGTCGAAGGCGAGCCCGCGGCAGCCGCGCGAGACGAACTCGCCGAGCAGCGGGAGCAGCCGGTCCTTGGTGCCGTTGCCGGCGCCGTGCAGCAGCACGACGGTGGCCGCCCGGGGGTCGCCGGCGTCACCGCCGTACACCCCGCTGAGCAGTTCACCGTCGGTGGCGTGTGTGAAGGAGGAGAACTCGGTCATGGGCCCCATTCATTCACGGCACGCGGGCCACGCGAAAAGGAGATGCACGCCCGGTGACCGGATCCCTACGCTGGACACGCGTAACGGAGCAGCTCACGCCGCTTCGCGCAGGGCAGGCGCCGCCCTGCGGACCCGGGGCTACTCTCTACGCACCGACGGACGGTCGTCCTTCCCCCAGCGCCCCGTCGGAGTACCGGTCACCGCTCAGATCCAGATCCGACCCACGCTCACGGAGGCCCGTGATGGGCACCATCGTCATGGCCGGGACCGTCGTCCTGGTGATCCTAGGATTCGGAAACCACCTCTACTGGCTGGCCGCGGTCGGTGTGCTGTTCCTGTACCTGCGCTACGGCCGGGACTCCGCCGCGCCGAGCGGCGGAGCCGGGGGAGGGGCCTCCTCGGGAGGCGCCGTGCCCGCCGACTACCGCGCCTACCGCGACCGCCGTGACACGCAGGCCAAGTGGGAGCGCCGCTACCGTCGCGAGCGTCCCCTGGAGTCCCGTCGTCAGGAGCGCGAGAGGAGCAGGTGAGACCAGCTCCGCCCGTAGCCCGCGGTGCCCCCGGTCACAGGCCGGGGGCACCCCACAGCGGGAACCAGCGGCCCAGGTCCTGCTCGATCCGCAGGTCGTCGGTGAGCGCCGCCTTCACCCGCAGCTCCAGCGGGTTGTCACGGCGCTCCTCGGCACCGGCCAGTGGCGCGAACGGATAGAAGGTGCCGCGCTTGTAGAGGTAGACGAGGGCGAGCCGGCTGCCCGCGTCGTCCTCGAACCCGGCCAGCGAGCACAGCAGTTGCGGGCCGAAGCCGTTGACCTCCATCGCGCTGTTCACCGCGTGCAGGTCGTTGACGAGCTCCGGCAACCGGTCGGGGGCGCGCCGGGAGACCAGCCATGAGTAGCCGTAGCCGTCCCGGGTCAGCTCCACCGGCCTGCCCTCGCGCTCCGCGTCCGCGTCGAGCAGCGCCTGCACCTCGCGGTGTGTCTGCTCGAAGGCCGCGCCCTCGACCGCCGCGAAGCACACCGCCCCGCTCCCGGTCGGCCGGAACCCGGCCGCCGCCTCCAGTGTCACCGCCGCCGACGGCAGCCCGAAGAGCTGGTCGAGATCGGGCGTGACCGGTTTCGTACGACCGAGCAGGATGTCCAGCAGTCCCATGCTCACGCCCCTCCCGGAGCCGCCGCCTCACCCAGCTCGACGGAGATCCGTCCCAGCTGGTCGAGCCGCTGCTCCAGGCTCGGGTGGGTCGACAGGACCCGCGCGAGGTTCGGCTCCCGGCCGAGTGCCGGGGTGAAGTAGAAGGCGTTGAAGGCCTGCGCGGTCCGCAGGTCCCGGCTCGGGATCCGGGCGATGTCGCCGGAGACCTTGGTGAGCGCGGAGGCCAGCACCGAGGGCCGTCCGGTGAGCAGCGCCGCGGCCCGGTCGGCGGCCAGCTCGCGGTACCGGGACAGGGCTCTGATCAGCAGGAAGCTCAGCGCGTACACGGCCGCCGACACGCCCATCACGGCGGCGAGGACGACCGCGGTGTTCTGGTCCCGGCGCCCGTCGCCGAACAGCTGCGAGTAGAAGGCGAACCGCACGACCAGGCCCGCGATCACGCCGAGGAACGAGGCCACCGTGATCACGGCGACGTCCTTGTGCGCCACGTGCGACAGCTCGTGCGCGAGCACACCCTCCAGCTCGTCCGGCTCCAGCCGCCGCAGCAGCCCCGTGGTCACGCAGACCACGGCGTGATCGGCGTTCCGGCCGGTGGCGAACGCGTTCGGCATCTCCATGTCCGAGACGGCGACGACGGGCTTCGGCATGTCGGCGAGGGCGCACAGCCGGTCGACCACCCCGTGCAGTTCGGGATACTCCTCCCGCTCCACGACCCGCCCGCGCATCGCGAACAGCGCGACCCGGTCCGAGAACCAGTACTGCGCCCCCAGCAGCGCGGCCGCGACCACCACGACCAGCACCCAGGACTTCAGCAGCACGATCAGCGCGGCGACGAAGCCCACGTACAGCAACCCGAGCAGAAACAGCGTGACCCCCATACGGGTGGTCAGCCGGCGATCACTTCGCAAGCGGCTGTGCATCTGGCCTCACCCCGCACACTCAGGCACTCGTCCCACTGCCCAGTGTGCACCCGGTGACCCCCATGAACGGGTCGTGACCAGCTCTGGGGGCGGCAAAGGTCCGCGCCCGAACGACACCCCTCAGTGGGCCCCGCGGAAGTTGATGTAGCCCAGCAGCAGGATCACCCCGGCGACACAGCCGAGCACCACGACCGTGGAGATCCAGCCCGACCGGCGGTGCCGTCGTGCCACGTGGTCGGGATCGGCCCGGAACGGTACGGGGTCGGGCGGGTTGTGCTTCCAGCGCGCGGCGAGCATGCGGGCCCGGGCCGAGGGCTCCTTGTGCTCGGCCTGGTCCGCCCATCTGAGGTCGAACTCGGGCTGCTGGTCGTCGCGTTCGTGCTCGGGCATGTGCCGTCCACCCCCGTGTGGTCTCATCGGCAGAATAGAACACGCGCCCGCGTTCGCGCTGCCGAGGCAGGTCACCGGGCGTCAGCGCTGGAACCGTGAGTGCGCCACAGGGGCGTCGGCGGTCTCCAGCTGGTGCTCCTCACGATCCTGGCCATCCTGGCCCCGAACGTCCCCGAGACGGTGCTCGGCCCGATCGCGGCACGCGAGGGCCATGTCCTGCGCCGGCTCCGCCGCCCCGCGCACCGACCGCGACCCCATGGAACGCCCCGTCCCGGTCAGGAGTGCGCCGCACACGACCGAGCCCCTGCCGCTCACGAGGAACGGCAGGGGCTCACGAACTCCGCCGAGGACGGAGATCCCGGTTCTAGACGTCGAAGTACAGCTCGAACTCGTGCGGGTGCGGACGCAGCTGCAGCGGCGCGATCTCGTTCGTGCGCTTGTAGTCGATCCACGTCTCGATCAGGTCCGGCGTGAAGACGTCGCCCTGGAGGAGGAACTCGTGGTCGGCCTCCAGCGAGTCGAGGACGGCCGGGAGCGAGGTCGGGACCTGCGGGACGCCCGCGTGCTCCTCGGGAGCCAGCTCGTACAGGTCCTTGTCGATCGGCTCGGCCGGCTCGATCTTGTTCTTGATGCCGTCCAGACCCGCAAGCAGCAGGGCCGAGAAGGCCAGGTACGGGTTGCCGGAGGAGTCGGGCGCGCGGAACTCGACGCGCTTGGCCTTCGGGTTGGAGCCCGTGATCGGGATACGCATGGCCGCGGAACGGTTGCGCTGCGAGTAGACCAGGTTCACCGGCGCCTCGAAGCCCGGCACCAGACGGTGGTACGAGTTCACCGTCGGGTTGGTGAAGGCCAGCAGCGACGGGGCGTGCTTGAGGATGCCGCCGATGTAGTAGCGGGCGGTGTCCGACAGGCCCGCGTAACCGGCCTCGTCGTAGAAGAGCGGGGAGCCGCCCTGCCACAGCGACTGGTGCACGTGCATGCCCGAGCCGTTGTCACCGAAGATCGGCTTCGGCATGAAGGTCGCGGTCTTGCCGTTGCGCCAGGCGACGTTCTTCACGATGTACTTGAAGAGCTGCAGGTCGTCGGCGGCGGCGAGCAGGGTGTTGAACTTGTAGTTGATCTCGGCCTGACCGGCGGTGCCCACCTCGTGGTGCTGGCGCTCGACCTTCAGACCGGCGCGGTCCAGCTCCAGGGAGATCTCGGCGCGCAGGTCGGCGAAGTGGTCGACCGGCGGGGTCGGGAAGTAACCGCCCTTGTAGCGGACCTTGTAACCACGGTTGTCCTCCAGGGCACCGGTGTTCCAGGCGCCCGCCTCGGAGTCGATGTGGTAGAAGGACTCGTTCTCCGACGTCTTGAAGCGCACGCTGTCGAAGACGTAGAACTCGGCCTCGGGACCGAAGTACGCGGTGTCCGCGATACCGGTGGAGGCGAGGTAGGCCTCGGCCTTCTTCGCCACGTTGCGCGGGTCACGGCTGTACTGCTCGCCGGTGATCGGGTCGTGGATGAAGAAGTTGATGTTGAGGGTCTTGTCACGGCGGAACGGGTCGACCCGGGCGGTCGACAGGTCCGCGCGCAGCGCCATGTCGGACTCGTGGATGGCCTGGAAACCACGGATCGACGATCCGTCGAAGGCGAGCTCCTCGTCCGCGTCGAACGCCTCGACGGGCACCGTGAAGTGCTGCATGACGCCCGGCAGGTCGCAGAAGCGGACGTCGACGAACTTGACGTCCTCGTCCGCGATGAACTTCTTGGCCTCGTCGGCGTTCTGGAACATCCAGCTCCTCCTACTCCCGACCGTCCGCGCCGGGGTGGTAGTTCGTTCGTGCGGCCAGTGCGGTGGCACACGCTGACCTCGACCCTAGGGACGGGTGATTTCTCGGGCGTGACCCGTTTGTTTCGCACACGTTAACCGGACATCCCGTACCTCACCCCACGTGTCCACATCGCAAAACGGGCACAGTACGGTGGGCACGTGGACAAGAGGCAAGCAATCGGATCCTGGCTCTCCGGCCCCCGCGCGGCCGCCGAGGACGCCGGTGTCGACTTCGGATACAGGGGGCAGCAGCTCGGCCTTCCGCAGGAGGGGCCGGGCTCCATCGCCCGCCCGGGCCGGCGGCTCGGCGCCCTCGCCGTCGACTGGGGCCTCTGCGTCTTGATCGCATACGGTCTGATCACCGACGGCTACGGCCAGGCGACCAGCAACTGGGCCCTGCTCCTCTTCTTCCTGGTGAGCGTGCTGACCGTCGGCACGGTCGGCTTCACTCCGGGTAAGCGCCTCTTCGGTCTGCGCGTGGTCACCCTGGAGACCGGCACCGTCAACCCGCTGCGCGCCCTGCTGCGCACGGCCCTGCTGTGCGTCGCCGTCCCGGCCCTGATCTGGGACCGCGACGGCCGGGGCCTGCACGACCGGCTGGCGGGCACCGTGGAAGTGCGCATCTAGCGCCTCCTCGTACCCCTCGTACGACGAAGGGGGCGCCCGGAGTGATCCGGGCGCCCCCTTTCTCGTACGAGGAGGGTCAGCGGGCCTTGGGCCCGCCCTTCGGCAGCTTCATGCCCTTGGGCATCGGGCCCTTCGGCAGTGGCATGTTGCTCATCAGGTCGCCCATGGCCCGCAGCCGGTCGTTGGTGGCGGTCACCTGGGGGCCGGTCAGCACGCGCGGCAGCTTCAGCATCGTCGTGCGCAGCTTCTTCAGCTCGACCTGGCCCTCGCCGACGCCGACGATCAGATCGTGCACCGGTACGTCGGCGACGATACGGTTCATCTTCCTCTTCTCGGCGGCCAGCAGGCTCTTCACCCGGTTCGGGTTGCCCTCGGCGACCAGCACGATGCCGGCCTTGCCGACGGCCCGGTGGACCACGTCCTGGCTGCGGTTCATCGCCACCGCGGGTGTCGTCGTCCAGCCTCGGCCGATGTTGTCCAGCACGGCCGCTGCGGCGCCCGGCTGGCCCTCCATCTGCCCGAAGGCGGCCCGCTCGGCCCGGCGCCCGAACACGATCGCCGTCGCGAGGAAGGCGAGCAGGAGGCCCAGGATGCCGAGATAGATGGGGTGACCGATCAAGAAACCGATCGCGAGGAAGACACCGAAGGTGACGATTCCGACTGCCGCGAGCACAAGACCGATCTTCTTGTCGGCCCTGCGGGTCATCTTGTAGGTCAGGGCGATCTGCTTCAGTCGCCCGGGGTTAGCAGCGTCCGCTGCAGTTTCCTTCCTCGCCATGCCACGAAGTCTACGTGGCCCCACGAGCGCCGACGACGGCAGTGCCGCACGACCCCCGTCGGCATGCGGCTCCGCCGCGCGCGGGCCGGGGTCAGGGGCGGACGGTGGTGACCTGGTCCAGGACGCGCTGTGCCTCGACCCGGTCCTTGGCGCGACGGCGGTCCTCCAGCACGGACGTCCAGGCGTTGCGGCGGGCGGTGCGGTGGCCGCTGCTCATGAGCAGCGACTCGACGGCACGGAGTGCAGTCGTGAACGACGGGATGGCGGTGGCGCGAACGGGCGCGGCCTGCATGGTGGAGGTCCCCCCTCGGGAATGGGCCTTTGGCGAATGGTGCACGGGGCGTACAACCAGGGTCACTGAATGGTGTTACCAGGACGTGACCGACCGGTCAAACACCCATGAAGCCTTGATGTGTGGCCCGAAACGCCGGACGCGGCCCGGATGGTCCCCCTATCTGCGGGGACGTCCAGGGCCGCGTCGAGGTGCGGCTACCGAGGGGTAGTTGCTTGTGCGCAGATTCACACGCAGTGTGTGGCACTCCGTGTCATCACACGGCCTGCGACGCGATGTACGCGCCACGCTTCTCCACGGCCATCTGGTACAGCCGGCCGGCCCGGTAGGAGGAGCGCACCAGCGGGCCGGACATCACACCGGAGAAGCCGATCTGCTCGGCCTCCTCCTTCAGCTCGACGAACTCCTGCGGCTTGACCCAGCGCTCCACCGGGTGGTGCCGCACGGAGGGCCGCAGGTACTGCGTGATGGTGACCAGCTCGCAGCCGGCCTCGTGCAGCTGCCGCAGCGCCTCGCTGATCTCCTCGCGGGTCTCGCCCATGCCGAGGATCAGGTTCGACTTGGTGACCAGGCCGAAGTCACGGGCCTCGGTGATGACCTTCAGCGAGCGCTCGTAGCGGAAGCCCGGCCGGATGCGCTTGAAGATCCGGGGCACCGTCTCGACGTTGTGCGCGAAGACCTCGGGGCGGGAGTCGAAGACCTCCTGGAGCAGTTCGGGCACGGCGTTGAAGTCCGGGGCGAGCAGCTCGACCTTGGTGCGGCCGGCCTCGCGGCCGGCGGTCTGCCGGTGGATCTGGCGGACCGTCTCGGCGTACAGCCAGGCGCCGCCGTCGGGGAGGTCGTCGCGGGCGACGCCGGTGATGGTGGCGTAGTTCAGGTCCATGGTGACCACCGACTCACCGACGCGGCGCGGCTCGTCGCGGTCGAGCGCCTCGGGCTTGCCGGTGTCGATCTGGCAGAAGTCGCAGCGCCGGGTGCACTGGTCGCCGCCGATGAGGAAGGTCGCCTCGCGGTCCTCCCAGCACTCGTAGATGTTCGGGCAGCCGGCTTCCTGGCAGACCGTGTGCAGGCCCTCGCTCTTCACGAGGTTCTGCATCTTGGTGTACTCGGGACCCATTTTCGCCCGGGTCTTGATCCACTCGGGCTTGCGCTCGATGGGGGTCTGGCTGTTGCGGACCTCCAGGCGCAGCATCTTGCGTCCGTCGGGTGAGACTGCGGACACGACCGGCTCCCTAGCGATTGATTCTTCGGCGCCCTCAAGGGTACGCCCGTGGATTTGAATGCCTGTGTGGGTGTCAGCCCCTCCACGGGCTCCTTTATGCCGCCGGCTGCTTCTCGATCTCCCGCGGCTTGAGGTCCGCGTTCTCCAGTACGTCCCGCAGGTGCCGCTCGACGACGGGCAGCACCTCGTCGATGGTGACGTCGCGGCCGAGCTCGCTCGCCAGGGAAGCCACTCCCGCGTCGCGGATGCCGCACGGGATGATCCTGTCGAACCACTTGTTGTCCGGGTTCACGTTCAGCGCGAAGCCGTGCATCGTCACGCCCTTGGCGACCCGGATCCCGATCGCCGCGATCTTGCGGTCCTCGCGCCGCTGGCCGGCGTTGGACGGGGCGTACTCCGGGCCGTTCAGGCGCGGGTCGAACTCCTCGTCGGTCAGGCGGGGGTCGAAATCGAGGGACAGCCCGCCGAGCGCCGGGCGCCGCTCCACCGGGTCGCCGAGCACCCATACGCCGCTGCGGCCCTCGATCCGGGTGGTCTCCAGGCCGAACTCCGCACAGGTGCGGATCAGGGCCTCCTCCAGGCGCCGTACGTGGGCGACGACGTCGACGGGGCGGGGCAGCTTCTGGATCGGGTAGCCGACCAGCTGGCCCGGCCCGTGCCAGGTGATCTTGCCGCCGCGGTCCACGTCGACGACCGGTGTGCCGTCCAGGGGCCGTTCGCTGTCCGCCGTGCGGCGCCCCGCCGTGTAGACCGGGGGGTGTTCGAGCAGCAGGACCGTGTCGGGGATCTCGTCCGCGAACCGCGCCGCGTGCACCCGGCGCTGCTCGTCCCACGCCTCCTGGTACTCGACGGCGTCCGCGCCGAACCCCATGCGCACGAACCGCAACTCACCCACGGCAAGCCTCCCTGGAAGCCTCAGAAGGTCGTAAGGCACAAAGCGTGCCCACGCCACTGTACGACCGCCGCGTTCGGGTGACGCCTCCCGGCCTGCGTCAGCCCGGTAGGGCAATCCTCACACGATCGGATGAATAGGCGGCGTAATGTGCGATCGGCTGTTTACTCTCCGCTACATTCGCGCCGTTCGAGATGCCAAAAGGGCTGCTCACAGGCAATCCGGGCACCACGGCGGCCGCACCGGCCCCGCGCGGCCCGAAAGGCAGGAGACCGCACCGCAGATGACGGAACGACCCGCGCAGCGCACTCCCAACCGCCAGCTCGCCGCGCTCATCGCAGAAGCGGGATTCTCCAACGCGGGTCTCGCCCGCCGGGTGGACCAGCTCGGCCTCGAACACGGGCTTGATCTGAGATACGACAAGACATCGGTCACCCGCTGGCTGCGCGGGCAGCAGCCGCGCGGCACCACCCCGGCCCTCATCGCCGAGGTCTTCACCCGTCGGCTCGGACGCCGGCTCACCGCCCAGGACCTCGGTCTCGACGCCTGCGCGCCGGTGTACGCGGGACTGGAGTTCGCCGCGACCCCAGAGGAGGCCGTCGACATCGTCAGCGGCCTGTGGCGCAAGGACTCCGGCAGCCACGCCGAACTGCGCAAGATCGCCTTCACCCCGGCCGGACTCGTCGTGCCGAGCCGGGACTGGCTGATCGGCCGCGCCGACGAGAAGGTCGCCCGCGGTGAGCCGGTCGCCCGCATCCCGACCCAGGGGCGGCCCGCCTCCGCCAAGTTCCCGGCCGTGCTCGAACACGGGGGAGCGACCGCCCGGCAGCGCGGCCAGGCCGAGCGCGGGCCCGGACAGAAGGTCACCGGCGGCGACATCGCCGCGCTGCGCTCGGTCGCCGAGCTGTTCCGCTCCCTCGACGACATGTACGGCGGCGGCCACGCCCGCCAGGCCCTCGTGCGGTACCTGGAGCACGAGTGCGAGCCGATGCTGCGCGGCACCTACGGCGAGCAGACCGGCCGCAGGCTGTTCGCGGCCGCCGCGGACCTGACCAGGCTCGCGGGCTGGACGTCGTACGACATCGCCGCGCACGGACTCGCGCAGCGGTACTTCGTGCAGGCGCTGCGCCTCGCCCAGGCGGCGGGCGACCGGCCCTACGGCTCCTACGTCCTTGTGACGATGAGCCGCCAGGCCGTCTACCTCGGGCACGGCCGCGAGGCCGTCCAGCTGGCGCGGGTGGCCCAGCAGGGGGTGGGCACCAGCGCGCCGCCGGTCGTGCAGGCCCTGCTGCACGCGTGTGAGGCGCGCGGGCACGGCGTACTGGGCGAGGTGCGCGCCTGCACGGCCTCCCTCGTGCGGGCCGAGCGGGCCCTCGAAGCCGCCCGGCCCGGCGACGACGTCCCGTACTGGGCCCGCTTCTTCGACGAGGCACAGCTCGCCGACGAGTTCGGCCACTGCCACCGCGATCTGCATCAGTTCCGCGCGGCGGCCCAGCACGCCGAGCGCTCCCTGCAACTGCGCGCCCCCGCGTACGCCCGGAGCCGCCTGTTCTGCCGGGTCGTGCTCGCCTCCGCCCGCCTCGGCCTCGGCGAGCTGGACCAGGCCTGCGTGCTGGGTGCGGAGGCCGCGGGTCAGGCCTCGGAGATGCGGTCCGTGCGGGCGATCGAGTACGTCAAGGACTTCGAGCGGAGGCTGGAGCCGTACCGGGACGCGGCACCGGTGCGGGGGTACCGCGACAAGGTCGCGGCGCTGGGGTAGGTCAGGGCGTGCCGGCTCCGCCGCCGTGGTGTCGGCCACGGCGGCGGTGTCCGGGCGCGCTCGACCGCCCGGCCCGGTCGCTCAGGCCGCCGCCCTCAAGGGCTCCGCGCGGTGCAGCGACCCCGCGGCGCCCAGGTCGGTCAGGATGGCCGCCGCGGCGCGGTGGGCCGAGTGCAGGGCCCCCTGCACCGTGCTGGTGTCCCGGTGGTCGCCGCACACGTACAGCCCCGCCAGCAGCCGCACCGGGCGCCGCAGGTCGTGCGGCGGACGCATCGCGGGCACGGCCTCCGGGGTGTGGTGCACGGCCAGCGTCTCCCAGCGCGCGGTGGAGGTGCCGTAGAGACGGGACAGATGCATCCGTACGGCCATGTCGATGCCGGGTGGCGGTGTGCCCAGTACGGTCGACGACACCAGTGTCCGGCCCGCCGGCGCTCGGCTCGGGTCGACCTGGCTGATCACGGCCGTGTGCGCGACCGGGCCGCCGCGGTCGGCGTCGAGCAGCAGCGAGGCGCCGGTCCCCGGCGGTTCGTCGGTGGTGTGGTGGAGGACCGTGACCGGGTGGAAGTCCGGTACGCGCAGGCCCGGCAGCAGCTCGGCCGCCGTGCGCGCGTCCGTCGCCAGCAGCACGGCCCGGCAGCGTATCTCGCCGTGCTCCGCGGTGGTCACCGACGTCGTGGCGACCGATGTGACCCGCACCCCGGTGCGCAGAACGCCCGGCGGCAAGGCCCGGGCCAGCTGCTCCGGCAGTGCCTCGGCACCGCCCTCGGGTACGCACAGCCGCCCGCTCGCGAAGGCACGCAGCGCGAGGTCGGCGCAGCGGCTGGACGTCGTCAGCTCCGGGTCGCACAGCAGGGCGGCGAGCAGCGGCCGCAGGAAGCCGTCGACCGCGCGCGCGGGGACGCCCCGGGCGGCGAGGGCCTGCGCGGCCGGCAACTCGGGGCGGGCCAGCAGCCGTTCGACGGGGGAGGAGGCGAGGCGGGCGAGGGTGGCGCCGAGCCGGGCCTGGTCGACGGCGGTACCCAGCGGGGCGCTCGCACGCACCCGTGGCAGGGACGTCGACCCCTGAGCGCTCCGCAGGGACGACGACCTGGGGGCGCTCGCCAAAGCGCGTACCGCATGGAGTGCGCCCCTTGCGCGCCTGGCGCTCATCGGACGGGCGAACGCGCCCGCGCGATGCCGGCGTCCGTCGCTGTACAGCAGTACGCCCGGCGCGAAGAGGCGCAGCGCGAGTGCGTCGAGCCCCGCGGTCAGGCGTAGTTCCGGGTACGAGGTCGACAGGAGCTGGCCGATCCGGTCGAGCCGGAACCCGTCGATCTTCTCGGTCGACATTCGGCCGCCCGGACAAGGGGCGGCCTCCAGGACCGCGGTCGTTACTCCTGCGCTGGTCAGTCGGTGTGCCGCGGAGAGTCCGGCGACCCCGGCTCCCACGATGACGACGTCCGCCTGGTACGCGGGCTCAAGCACGTGCCCCTCCTCGAGGTTGCGCGGCCGGTGGAGACGTGATGCCCCCAACAGGCTCTGGGGATACCCGAGTTCGGGACGAGGTTAGGGCCGTGATCGGTCAGGAACAGTCGCGCATCGACAGAGCACGGTCGCACGACGGTCGCATGCGAGCACTCACCGTGCCGCCCGGATCGCCTCCTCGATCTCCGGGAAGGCGAAGGTGAACCCGGACCGCAACAGCCGTGCCGGCAGGACGCGTACGCTGCCCAGCACGTCACCGGCCAGCTCGCCGAGCACGGTCCGCAGCACGGGTGCCGGGACGGAGAACAGCGTCGGCCGACGCAGCACGCGCCCCATCGCCTCGGTGATCTCACGGTTCGTCAGCGGACGGGGAGCGGTCACGTTGAACGGGCCCGACAGGTCGTCCCGGTCGATCAGGTGCCGGATGGCGGCCACCTCGTCGTGCAGCGAGACGAACGACCAGTACTGCCGCCCGTCCCCCATCCGCCCGCCCAGCCCGGCCTGGAACAAGGGGAACAGCCGCCCCCAGGCCCCGCCGTGGCGGGCCACCACCAGCCCCGTGCGCGGGAACACCGTCCGCACGCCCGCCTCCCGCGCGGGGGCCGCCGCGCCCTCCCACTCCACGACCAGCTCGGGCAGGAAGCCCTGGCCGGGCGGGGCGCTCTCGTCGACGGCCCGCTCGCCGGTCTCGCCGTAGTAGCCGATCGCGCTGCCGTTCACGAAGACCCGCGGCGGCTCGTCCAGCGAGGCGATCGCCTCCGCGAGCGCCGCCGTGCCCAGCACCCGGCCGCTGCGCAGCTTCGCCTTGTACGCGTCCGTCCAGCGCCGCGAGCCCACGTTCGCCCCGGCCAGGTTGACCACCGCGTCACAACCGGCCAGCCCCGCCACGTCCACGTGCTTGTTCTCCGGGTCCCAGCGCACCTCGTGACTCCCCCTGGGCTCCCGGCGCACCAGCCGCACCACCTCGTGCCCGTCGGCGGCCAGAGACCGGACCAGTGCGCCGCCGATCAGACCGGAGGCTCCGGCCACCGCGATCCTTGAAAGTTGCATGACCTCATCCTGTCTCTGCCGGCACGAAATCCCCGGTCGTGTACCCGCCATCCGGCCATAGGGTGACGCTCATGCCTGTACCGCACCAGCCGCCGCGCATACGCACCGCCCTGTCGGACGACGATGAGGAGCTGGCCCTCCTGGACCGTCTCACCTGGTCGCCGCTGCACGCGGTCACGCCCGAGCCGCAACCGCCGTACCGGCCGTTCTTCGACGAGCGTCACGTCCCCGACGACTACCTGGTCGCCGAGCTCGACCGGCGCGTCGTCGGGTACATCCGTCTCGCCTTCCCCACCCCGCTCGCGTCCAACGCCCATGTGCGGCAGATACAGGGCCTGGCCGTCGCCGACGGGGCCCGGGGCCGGGGCGTGGCACGCGCCCTGATCCGCGCCGCCGTCGAGGAGGCCCGCCGCCGGGGTGCCCGCCGTCTCACCCTGCGTGTCCTCGCGCACAACACGCCGGCCCGCAAGCTGTACGAGTCCGAGGGGTTCGTGGTGGAGGGGGTGCTGCCCGAGGAGTTCTTCCTGGGCGGGTCGTACGTGGACGACGTGCTGATGGGAAGCCGCCTGTGACGAGGCCGTCGCCTCGGCTCACGACGTGATGAGCTCTCCGGTGTCCACCGGTGCCGTCGCCTTCGCCGCGCGTTCGGCGTCGGCGGCGACCTCGGCAGCCGTCAGTACGTAGCCGGTCTCGGCGTCGGAGGTCGAGCGGGCGAACACGACCCCGAACACCTTGCCGTCCGTGGTCAGCAGGGGGCCGCCGGAGTTGCCGGGGCGGACCGTGGAGCGGATCGAGTAGATCTCGCGGGTGGCGGCCTCGTCGTTGTAGATGTTCTGGCCCGTGGCGCGCACCCGGTTCGCGACCGTCGCCGCCTGGAGGTTGAGGTCGCCGTCCTCCGGATAGCCCGCCACGACGGCGGAGTCGCCCCGGGCGGCGGCGTCGTCGAAGCGCAGCACGGGAGCGCGCAGGTCGGGGACGTACAGCACGGCCACGTCCCGCTGCGGGTCGAAGAGCACCACCCGTGACTCGTACGACCGCCCGACGCCGCCGACCCGCACACCGGGCTCGTCGATGCCGGCCACCACGTGGGCGTTGGTCATCACGTGCTCCGGGGCGTAGACGAAGCCGCTGCCCTCGCGGCCCTGGGTGCCCGAGACGCCCTCGATCTTGACCGTGCTGAGCTTGGCGGCGTTCGTCGCGGCGGCGGTGACGCTGTCGCCGGTGGGCTTGGCGACCTCTGCGGTCGACTCGTTCTCGAACGGGTTGAAGACCTGCGGGAAGCCCGCCTCGGTGAGTGCGGAGGTGGCCCGCGAGAACCAGGCCGGCGTCGTGTCCGGCATCGTGTCCTGCACCGTGCCGAGCAGGCGGGAGTCCCGGATCGCCGAGCTGAGCAGCGGCGAGGAGGAGGACGCCGCGAGGACGCTCGCCGCGACCCAGGACACGATCAGCACGGCCACGGAGTTGGCCACGGCCCCGCCGACGCCGTCGGCCACCCTGAGCGGTCCCCCGTCCAGCTCCCGGCGCAGCCGCAGCGCCAGCCGGCCCGCCAGCTCGTGCACCAGCACCGCCGGGACCAGCACCGTGAGCACCGCCGTCACGGTCGCCCGGGTGGTGCCCGGGGTGACCAGGTCCATCATCCACGGCAGGATCCATACGCCGATCACCGCGCCGCCGACGAAACCGGCCAGGGACACGCAGCCGGCCACCAGTCCACGGCGGTAGCCGGAGGCCGCGTAGGCCAGGATCACCAGCAACAGCAGGATGTCGAGCAGGTCCACGGAGCCGCCTTTCTCTCGGACCCCTTAGTACGCGCGGAAAGCGCTTGTTGATCAGCACGTACGGGCGGGCCGCAGGGAACTGCCACGGAGCGTGCACCTGGAGAAACGTCCCGGACCGCGAGGTTGGTTCCACGGAGTGTCACGCCACACATCGCGGGCGGACGGGATCCGTCGGACAGTAGGACCATGCGTGTCTTCCGACGGGCCACCCGAAGGGTCTTCCGACGAACACGGGGGAGACGAAGACCACGTGCCGTACGAATACCGTGGGCTGCGCCGGCCCGGGGGGCGGCGGAGCCCGCCGAGGGAAGTGCCGAGGCCGGGCACGCGTGGGATGCGGGGCCGGCCGAGGCGAGCACGGGCGCGCCCGCCGGCACCGAGGCCCAGCAGGGCCCGGGCGGCGCTCCGGGGCGGCCTGAGGGGGCCGCGCGGGGGGCGCCGGACGAGCGGGCCGTGCGGGCTGACCGGGTGATGCCGGAGGCGTCGGCCGGGTCCGCCGACCGCGTGGGGTCGGATGGGCCCGAGGTGTCGGCCGGTCGTGGCGTGGGGCGGGATGAACCTGCGGTGTCGGTCGATGGCGTGAGGTCGGACGGGCCCGTGGCCTCGGTCGGTCACGGATCGCGTGAACCCGCTGCCTCCGCCGATCACGGGGTGTCCGACGGGCCTGCCGTGCCGACCGTCCACCTGCCGGGGGCCTCGGCGGTGTGTGCCGGCCGTGCGGCTTCGGCTGAGCCCTCGGTGTCTGCCGATGGAGCGGTGTCGGACGGGGCTGTGCCGGGTGGTCACGTGGTGCCGGGGGCGTCGGCGGTGGGTGCCGGCCGTGCGGCTTCGGCTGAGCCTTCGCCGCCGGCCGATGGCCTGGTGCCGGATGAGCCTTCAGTCCCCGCCGATCACGAGGTGTCGGCGGAACCCGCCCTGCCGGTCGGCCGCGCGGTGTCGGGTGAGGCCGCCGCATCGGCTGATCGTCTCGTGCCCGGCGAGTCCGCCGCGCCCGGTGAGGGCGGCGTTCCCGTCGAACCCCTGGTACGGGACGAGTCGGGCGTGGAGCCGGTCGGGCAGGACGGGGCGGCCGTGCGGTCGTCCGCGGGGGAGGCGGCCGTGCCGCCAGGCCGGTCGGGGCGGCTCGCCGGGCGGCGGGTTCCCGGTGCCGTGCTCGTGCTCCTCGGCTGTGCGCCCGGTCTCGCCGCCGGTCTCGCGCTGGTGCTGTGCGCGGAGGGGATCGGCGAAACCGTCGGGGCCGCTGTCCGGGCCGACCCGGTGCGGCCCGCCGTCGGGCACCAGGCGCCCCGGCCCCGCATCCTGCCGAGGTCGGCCTGGATGGACGACGACACCCGGCGTGCCCAGCCGCCCCCGCGCTACGACGACCGGGTCGTCGCCGTCTTCGTGCACCACACCGACTCGCCCAACGGCTACGACTGCGCCGACGTGCCCCGCATCATCCGCTACCTGTACGCGGGCCAGACCGGCTCCCGGGACTGGGACGACATCGGCTACAACTTCCTCGTCGACCGCTGCGGCACCATCTACGAGGGCCGCGCGGGCGGCGTCGACCGTCCCGTCACCGGAGCCCACACCCAGGGCTTCAACCACCGCACCGCCGGCATCGCCGCCCTGGGCACCTTCACGGCAGGCGTCCCCGTGCCGAAGGCGATGACCGACGCGATCGCCGCGCTGGCCGCGTGGAAGCTGGGGCTCTCCGACACCGATCCCCGCACACAGGTCCGCCTGACCTCCAGCAACAGCCACAGCCGCTACGCCGCCGGCACCAGCGTGGCGTTCCCCGCCCTCGCCGGCCACAACGAGGGCTACATGACCAGCTGTCCCGGCGCCGCCCTCACCGCCCGGCTGCCCGAGATCAGACAGCTCGCGGCACGCCTTCAGGGCAGGAACCCCTGAGCCTCCTCCGCGCAGTCCCGCCTGCCCCGCCCGCCCGGAGCACGCAGCGAACGCCGCGGGGACCGCCCTCCCGGCGGACGACGGGACCACGGACCCGGCCCGGACCGGCCGCCCGGCCCGGAGCGCGCACGCGCGTGAGGCGTCACCGGCGCCCCAGGTACACGCCCAGCGCCCGCTGGAGCACCCTGCCCTGGCCGCCCACCGGCAGCTCCCACTCCCCGAGGTGCTCCACCACCCGGCCGCCCGTCCCCGTCTTGAAGCGCAGCCGCCCGAGCAGTCGGCCCTCGAAGAGGCAGGGCGTGACGGAGCGCAGGTCGTACGTCTCGGCTCCCGCCGCCCGCGCGTCACCCAGCATGCGCCACAACAGCGCGCTGCTCGGGCGCAGTTGCCGCCCCCGGCGACCGGACGCGGCGTACGAGTGCCAGACCCGGGAGCCGACGTTGATCATGAGGGCCGCGGAGAGCACCTCGCCGTCGTACTCGGCGAGATACAGGCGCAGCCGGTCGTCGTCCTCGGCGTTCAGCGCCTGCCACATCCGCCGGAAGTAGTCCAGCGGGCGGGCCTTGAACCCGTCGTGGGCGGCGGTCGCGGTGTACAGGCGGTGGAAGTCCGGCAGGTCCTCGGCCGAGCCCCAGGTGACCCGGACCCCGGCCTCCTCCGCCGTGCGCAGGGACTGCTCCCAGTGCGGGGCGAGGGCGCGGCGCAACTCGTCCGCCGACCGCCCGGCCAACGGGATCTCACAGCCGTAGCGGGGCTGCCCGAGACCGAAACCGCTCCCGTCGTCCTCCTCGCACCGCCGCCATCCGAGCCGCCGCAGCCGCTCGGCGACGTCCAGCGCGTACCCGTCGATACCGGCCGGGGGCAGATCGCGCAGATGCCGTACGCCGGGGTCGGCGATGCCCGCCGCCACGGTGGCCGCGTCCCAGTGGCGCACCACGAGGGGCGGGCCGATCCGTACAGTGAACGCCCCGATCTTCTTCAGGTGGGCGACCAGCGGGTCCAGCCAGCGCTCCAGACGCGGGTCGCGCCAGTCGATCGTGGGCCCCTCGGGGAGATAGGCCAGATAGCGCCGGGTCCCCGGCAGCGGCCGGTACAGGACCAGGGCCGTCGCGACCAGTTCCCGCCCCTCGAACCAGCCCACGCTCTCCGGCAGCCAGTCCGGCTTCACATCGCCCCACTCGGGGATCTGGAGATGGCTGGTGTCGGGGTGCCGCCGCAGCCGGGCGAGGTGTTCCGCGCGCGGTATCTCCCGCACGAACAGGCTGGTCATGGGCAGGGTGCTCCTGGTAGGGGCGGCCAGGCTAAGCCGAGGATCACCGGGCCGGTCAAGAGCTCACGGGCGAACGGCTACCGACGCGGGCCCGAACAGCGCGCGCACCCGGCGGCCCGCACGGGTTCCTCGCAGCCACCGGACGGTGGTCCGCGCGGTGGCCGCCGTCGGCCTCGGACCGGCCGCCGTCACGGCGTCCGTGCCGTGCCGGGCCGACAAGGCGCCGATGCACCGGGCGGTGAGGGCGATCAGGGATCAGGGGCAGGCGTGCGTCCCGTCGCCGGAGCCGAGCCGCAGCCGGGCCCCCGCGGCCCGAGCGGGTGCCCCGGCGGGCTCAGCCCTTGAACCGCTCCCACAGCCGCGGCAGCCGCTGCGCCAGCGCCTGTTCGTTTTCGAGGTCCACCGGCGTGCCCGCCGGTTCCGGGGGCGCCGGCGCGATACCCAGTTCGGGGGCGATGGTGCCGGTGAGCTGCTCGTAGGCCTCGTCCGCGGCGTACCCGAGCTCCTCGCCGTCGCCGTCGAACTCCTCGTCGAAGTCGTCCAGCAGTTCGGCGAGCGCGTCGGGCTCGTGCACCGCACCCTCGTACACCTCACGGCCCTGGCCGATCAGCCAGCACCGGAAGAAGTCGAACGCGTCGTCGCTGGCCCCGTCCAGCAGGATCCAGGCGGCGCCCCACAGGTCCCAGACGTACGCGCGGTTGTAGCGGGCCTCGAAGTGACGGGCGAAGTCCAGGATCATGTCCGGGTCCAGCCTGAGGAGACGGTCCACGAGCAGGTCGGCCTGCTCCTCGGGGTCGCCGTCGGCGGCCTCGCGGGTCTCGTCGATCAGCTCCCAGAACTCCGTCTCGTCCATCACGGGTCAAGCATCGGCCCTGGGCGGGCGGGGCGCACGTGGAGTGCGGCGGATTGTTGCGGGCGCACGGCCCGGGGTGACGGGGTGCCATGCGGCCGACACCGTGGGGCTCAGGTGCCGTACAGCGCCGCCAGCCGTATCGCGTCGCTCGCGAAGCGGGCCCGCAGCGCCTGGGGCGCCAGCACCTCGACCTCCGGTCCGAGCGCCGAGAGCTGGGTGTGGGCGACCTCCTGCGACTCCACCGGGAGGGTCACCGTCACCCAGCCGTCCCCGTCCGGGGCGCCGGCCGCCTCCAGTGCCTCCCGGGCGGAGAGCGGATCGACGGTGTACGGCAGCCTGAGCACCCCGTCCGGGGAGACCCGCACCACGACCTCGGCCCGCAGCAGGGACCGCGCGAACTGTTCGGCCCGCTCGTCCCAGAAGCCCGGCAGGTCGAACTCCTCGTCCCGCTGGAACCGCTCGTCCCCCGGCTCCACGGCGGTGAACCGGTCGATGCGGTACACCCGGTACGACCCGTGCTCCGCCACACGGGCGCACAGGTACCAGACCCCCGCCTTCAGCACCAGCCCGTACGGCTCCAGCTCGCGCCCCACCTCCCGCCGGCGCTCCCCCTCACCTCGCCGGTAGCGGGCGACGATCCGCCGGTCGTCCCACACCGCGTCCGCGACGGCCGGCAGCAGCTCGGGCGTCTTCGGTTCCCTGAACCAGCTGGGGGCGTCCAGATGGAACCGCTGAGCCGCCGTGCGGGAGGCGTCGCGCAGGGAGGGCAGCAGGGCGGCGGACACCTTCAGCCGGGCGGCGGAGGCCGCGTCCTCCAGCCCCATCTCCCGCAGCGCCCCCGGGACGCCGCTGAGGAACAACGCCTCGGCCTCACTGCGGGCCAGCCCGGTCAGCCGGGTCCGGTAACCGCCGATGAGCCGGTACCCCCCGGCCCGCCCCCGGTCCGCGTACACCGGAACTCCGGCCTCCGACAAAGCCTGGGCGTCCCGGGTGACGGTCCGCTCCGACACCTCCAGCTCCCGTGCCAGTTCGGCGGCGGTCATGGAGGGCCGGGACTGGAGCAGCAGCACCATCTTGATGAGCCGGGCAGCACGCATACGGCCATCATGCCGGGTGCCACCGACAGCGAAGGGGCACGGCGGAAGCCGTACCCCTTCATCAGCCGTCAGCCCCTGCGGGCCGCGTTCACCGGGCCTTACAGCCCGTACTTCTCACGCGCTTCCTTCACCGCGGCCGCCTTGACCTCGCCGCGCTTGGCCAGCTGGGCCAGGGCCGCGACGACGATCGACTCGGCGTCGACGCCGAAGTGACGGCGGGCCGCCGCACGGGTGTCGGAGAGGCCGAAGCCGTCCGCGCCCAGCGAGGACCAGTCCTGCTCGACCCACTGCGCGATCTGGTCCGGTACCTGGCGCATGTAGTCGGACACCGCCAGCACCGGGCCCTCGGCACCCTGCAGCGCCTGCCGGACGTACGGCACCCGCTCCTCGCCGCGCAGCAGGGCCGCGTCGGCCTCCAGGGCGTCCCGGCGCAGCTCCGTCCAGGACGTCGCCGACCACACGTCGGCGGCCACGCCCCACTCCTCGGCGAGCAGCTTCTGCGCCTGCAGCGTCCAGTGGATCGCCGTGCCGGAGCCGAGCAGCTGGATGCGCGGGGCGTTCGCGGCCGGGGACAGGCCCGCCGACTCCGCCGTGTTGAAGCGGTACAGGCCCTTGACGATGCCCTGGTCGATGCCGTCCACCGCGGGCTTCGCGGGCTGCGGCAGCGGCTCGTTGTAGACGGTGAGGTAGTAGAAGACGTTCGGGTCCTCACCCGGCGCCGCCTCGCCGTACATCCGGCGCAGGCCGTCCTTGACGATCGCCGCGACCTCGTAGGCGAAGGCCGGGTCGTACGTCAGCGCGGCCGGGTTCGTCGCCGCGATGACGGGGGAGTGGCCGTCGGCGTGCTGGAGGCCCTCGCCGGTCAGCGTGGTCCGGCCCGCCGTCGCGCCGATGAGGAAGCCGCGGCCGAGCTGGTCCCCGAGCTGCCACATCTGGTCGGCCGTGCGCTGCCAGCCGAACATCGAGTAGAAGATGTAGAACGGGATCATCGCCTCGCCGTGCGTCGCGTACGACGTCGAAGCGGCGATGAAGTCGGCCATCGAACCGGCCTCGGTGATCCCCTCGTTGAGGATCTGGCCGTTCTTGGCCTCCTTGTAGTACATGAGCTGGTCGCGGTCGACCGGCTCGTACGTCTGGCCCTTCGGGGAGTAGATCCCGAGGGACGGGAAGAGCGACTCCATGCCGAAGGTACGCGCCTCGTCCGGGACGATCGGCACCCAGCGCTTGCCGGTCTCCTTGTCGCGGACCAGGTCCTTCACCAGGCGGACGAAGGCCATGGTGGTGGCCACGTTCTGGGAGCCGGAGCCCTTGTCGAAGGAGGCGAACGCCTTCTCGGCGGGGGCGGGCAGCGGCGCCACCGGGTGCACGCGGCGGGCCGGGGCCGGACCGCCGAGGGCGGCGCGGCGCTCCTGGAGGTAGCGGACCTCGGGGGAGTCGGCGCCGGGGTGGCCGTAGGGGACGACCCCGTCGACGAAGTCGCTGTCCTTGATCGGCAGGTCGAGCAGGTCGCGCATCGCCTTGAACTCGTCCACCGTCAGCTTCTTCATCTGGTGGTTGGCGTTCTTCGACGCGAAGCCCTCGCCGAGCGTGAAGCCCTTGACCGTCTGGGCCAGGATGACCGTCGGCGCGCCCTTGAACTCGACGGCGGCCTTGTAGGCGGCGTAGACCTTGCGGGCCTCGTGTCCACCGCGGGAGAGGTGGAAGCACTCCAGGATCTTGTCGTCGCTCAGCAGCTTCGCCATCTCGACGAGCGCCGGGTCCTTGCCGAAGAAGTCCTCGCGGATGTAGGCGGCGTCGCGGGTCTGGTACGTCTGCACCTGCGCGTCGGGTACCTCGCGCAGGCGGCGTACCAGCGCGCCCGTGGTGTCGAGCTGGAACAGCTCGTCCCAGGCCGTGCCCCACAGCGTCTTGACGACGTTCCAGCCGGCGCCGCGGAACTGGGCCTCCAGCTCCTGCACGATCTTGAAGTTGGCGCGGACCGGGCCGTCGAGGCGCTGCAGGTTGCAGTTGATGACGAAGGTCAGGTTGTCCAGGCCCTCGCGGGACGCGAGTGCCAGGGCCGCCGTCGACTCGGGCTCGTCCATCTCGCCGTCGCCGAGGAAGGCCCAGACGTGCGAGTTCGAGACGTCCTTGATGCCCCGCGCCGTCAGGTAGCGGTTGAAGCGGGCCTGGTAGATCGCCGACAGCGGGCCGAGGCCCATGGACACGGTCGGGAACTCCCACAGCCACGGCAGGCGGCGCGGGTGCGGGTACGACGGCAGGCCGTTGCCGCCGGACTCCTGGCGGAAGTTGTCCAGGTGCTGCTCGTTCAGACGGCCGTCGAGGAAGGCACGGGCGTAGATACCGGGGGAGGCGTGGCCCTGGATGTAGAGCTGGTCGCCCGAGCCGTCGGCCTCCTTGCCCTTGAAGAAGTGGTTGAAGCCGGTCTCGTACAGCCACGCGGCGGAGGCGAAGGTGGCGATGTGGCCGCCGACGCCGTGCTTGGAGCCGCGGGTCACCATCGCGGCCGCGTTCCAGCGGTTCCACGCGGTGATGCGGCGCTCCATCTCCTCGTCACCGGGCACGGCCGGCTCGGCGGAGGTGGGGATGGTGTTGACGTAGTCCGTCTCAAGGAGCTTGGGCAGCGCGATGCCGGTGCCCTCGGCGCGCTCCAGCGTGCGGCGCATCAGGTACGCGGCACGGTGCGGCCCGGCCGCCTTGGCGACCGCGTCCAGCGAGGCCTGCCATTCGGCGGTCTCCTCCGGGTCGCGGTCGGGGAGCTGGTCGAGCGCGCTCGGCTGGATGGCGTTGGGGTCGGTCATGTCGCCGCCTTCCTCAGTCGAAGGGGGTTCCCTCATCGGTAAGGGTTCGGGGGTGCCCTTGGTCTTTGGCAGGACAGGGCTGGCAGACCTCGGTGGAGGTCCGTCGGCGACTTTAACCCCCTGATCGATGATCGATCAAAGGGTTGAGGGCGAAAACCTCTTGATCACGAGAAAGTAGGCACGGGGTGCCTTTCGGGCAGGCACGGGGTGCCGCGCTTTCGAGAGGTTTTCGCAGGTGGGGCTACGTTTGAGCGGGGGCGCGCTCAGGACTCGTGCCGCGGCGCGCAGCCCAGGACATGGGCCTTCACGATTTCGGCGATCCGGGGATCCCGGCGCTGGAAAGCGGCCACCAGCTCCTCGTGCTCCTCCGCGTACGACTGCTGCACCGTCCCGAGCCACCGGATGGACAGCGCCGTGAACACCTCGATGCCGAGCCCCTCCCAGGTGTGCAGCAGCACCGAGTTGCCCGCCGCCCGCACCATCTCGCGGTGGAAGGCGACCGTGTGCCGCACCTGGCCCGTGCCGTCGGAGTTGCGGTCGGCCTCGTACAGGGCGGTGACATGCGGTTCCAGGGCGGAGCAGTCCTCGGCGAGACGGTCGGCCGCGAGCTCCGCGGCGATGGCCTCCAGACCGGCCCGGACCGGGTAGCTCTCCTCCAGATCGGCCGCGGTCAGACTCCGCACCCGCACGCCCTTGTTGGGCGCCGACTCGATCAGCCGCAGCGACTCCAGCTCCCGCAGCGCCTCCCGCACCGGTGTCTGGCTGACCTCCAGCTCGGTCGCGATACGCCGCTCCACGATCCGCTCGCCCGGCTGCCAGCGCCCGCTGATGATCCCCTCCAGGATGTGCTCGCGGATCTGTTCGCGCAGCGAGTGGATGACGGGCGCGGTCATGAGGGCTCCTTAGAGAGGGGCCACAGGCCCCCGGGGCGTTTTGACGTTTAGACAATACGGCCGCAACGCCGCGCGGGAAGGGCGCGCGGGGGCGCTTTGGTGCAGGTGAGACGAGACTTACACGCACACACGGCAGTGCCCCCGCCCGGAAGCTTCCGGACAGGGGCACCGCACAGCCGTACCCGCGAAGGGGGTTACAGACCGAGCTCGACCTCGAACTCGCCCGCTTCCAGGATGGCCTTGACGGCCGTCAGGTAGCGGGCCGCGTCGGCGCCGTCCACCAGGCGGTGGTCGTAGGACAGGGTCAGGTACGTCATGTCGCGGACGCCGATGACCGTGCCCTCCGCCGTCTCGATGACGGCCGGGCGCTTGACGGTGGCACCGATGCCGAGGATCGCGACCTGGCCCGGCGGCACGATGATCGTGTCGAACAGCGCGCCGCGCGAACCGGTGTTGGAGATGGTGAAGGTCGCGCCGGACAGCTCGTCCGGGGTGATCTTGTTGGCGCGGACCTTGCCGGCCAGCTCCGCCGTCGCCTTGGCGATACCGGCGATGTTGAGGTCACCGGCGTGCTTGATGACCGGGGTCATCAGGCCCTTCTCGGAGTCCACCGCGATACCGACGTTCTCGGTGTCGAAGTAGGTGATCGTGCCCTCGGCCTCGTTGATCTTGGCGTTGATGACCGGGTGGGCCTTCAGCGCCTGGGCCGCCGCCTTCACGAAGAACGGCATCGGGGAGAGCTTGACGCCCTCGCGCGCGGCGAAGGAGTCCTTGGCCTGGGCGCGCAGGCGCATCAGGCGGGTGACGTCGACCTCGACGACCGAGGACAGCTGCGCCTGCTCGTGCAGCGCCTTGACCATGTTGTCGCCGATGACCTTGCGGATGCGCGGCATCTTGACGGTCTGGCCGCGCAGGGGGGAGACCTCCAGCGCCGGGGCCTTCTTCGCGGCGGCCGGAGCGGCAGCGGCGGCGGGGGCCGGAGCAGCCGCGGCGGCCTTCGCGGCCTCGGCGGCGGCGACGACGTCCTGCTTGCGGATACGACCGCCGACGCCGGTGCCCTTGACGGTGGCCAGGTCGACGCCGTTCTCGGCGGCGAGCTTGCGCACCAGCGGGGTGACGTAGGCGCCCTCGTCGGTGGCCTTGGCGGCGGCCGGAGCGGCCGGAGCCGGGGTGACCGGGGCCGGAGCGGCCGGAGCGGGAGCCGGGGCGGCGGGCTGGGCCGGAGCCGGGGCGGCAGCGGCGGGCGCGGCCGGAGCGGCGGGGGCCGGGGCCGCGGGCTGGGCCGGAGCCGCGGGCGCGGCAGGGGCGGCCGGAGCCGGAGCCGGAGCGGCGGGGGCCGGGGCCTCCTGGGCCGGGGCGGCCGCCGGAGCGGCACCCGCGACGCCGATGACGGCCAGCTTGGCGCCGACCTCGGCCGTCTCGTCCTCGCCGACCACGATCTCCAGCAGCGTGCCGGAGGCGGGCGCCGGGATCTCGGTGTCGACCTTGTCCGTCGACACCTCCAGCAGCGGCTCGTCGGCCTCGACGCTGTCACCGACCGACTTCAGCCAGCGGGTGACGGTGCCCTCGGTGACGGACTCGCCGAGCGCGGGCAGGACCACGTCCGTGCCCTCGGCGGAACCGCCGCCCGAGGCGGCCTCGGCGGTGGGAGCGGGGGCCGGGGCGGCCTGCTCGGTGGACGGAGCGGCAGCGGCCGGCTCGGGAGCCGGTTCGGCGACCTGCTCGGCCTGCGGGGCCGGGGCGGCAGCGGGCGCGCCCGTGCCGTCGTCGATCACGGCCAGCTCGGCGCCGACCTCAACGGTCTCGTCCTCGGCGACCTTGATGGACGCCAGGACACCGGCGGCGGGGGAGGGGATCTCGGTGTCGACCTTGTCGGTCGAGACCTCGAGCAGCGGCTCGTCGGCCTCGACACGCTCGCCCTCGGCCTTCAGCCAGCGGGTGACAGTGCCCTCGGTGACGCTCTCGCCGAGCGCCGGAAGGGTTACGGAAACCGCCATGGTTTCGGTTGCTCCTTACGGAAAGTGCGGAAGTCTGTGTCGTCGCGTTCGTCGACCGAGGGATCAGTCGTGCGCGTGGAGCGGCTTGCCGGCCAGGGCCAGGTGGGCCTCGCCGAGCGCCTCGTTCTGCGTCGGGTGGGCGTGGATCAGCTGGGCGACCTCGGCGGGCAGCGCCTCCCAGTTGTAGATCAGCTGGGCCTCGCCGACCTGCTCGCCCATGCGGTCGCCGACCATGTGGACGCCGACCACCGCGCCGTCCTTCACCTGGACGAGCTTGATCTCGCCCGCGGTGTTCAGGATCTTGCTCTTGCCGTTGCCCGCCAGGTTGTACTTCAGAGCGACGACCTTGTCCGCGCCGTAGATCTCCTTGGCCTTGGCCTCGGTGATGCCGACGGAGGCGACCTCCGGGTGGCAGTACGTGACCCGCGGGACACCGTCGTAGTCGATCGGGACGGTCTTCAGACCGGCCAGCCGCTCCGCGACCAGGATGCCCTCGGCGAAGCCGACGTGCGCGAGCTGGAGGGTCGGGACCAGGTCACCGACCGCGGAGACGGTCGGCACGTTCGTGCGCATGTACTCGTCGACGAGGACGTAGCCGCGGTCCATCGCGACGCCCTGCTCCTCGTAGCCCAGACCGGCGGAGACGGGGCCGCGGCCGACCGCCACCAGCAGCACCTCGGCCTCGAACTCCTTGCCGTCGGCGAGGGTGACCTTGACGCCGTCCTGGGTGTACTCGGCCTTCTGGAAGAAGGTGCCCAGGTTGAACTTGATGCCGCGCTTGCGGAAGGCGCGCTCCAGGAGCTTCGAGCTGTTCTCGTCCTCGACCGGGACGAGGTGCTTGAGCCCCTCGATCACGGTGACGTCGGCCCCGAAGGACTTCCACGCGGAGGCGAACTCGACGCCGATGACACCGCCGCCGAGGATGATCGCGGACTTCGGCACGCGGTCCAGGACGAGGGCGTGGTCCGAGGAGATGATGCGGTCGCCGTCGATCTCCAGGCCCGGCAGCGACTTCGGCACGGAGCCGGTCGCCAGCAGGACGTGGCGGCCCTGGACCCGCTGCCCGTTGACGTCGACGGAGGTCGGCGAGGACAGGCGGCCCTCACCCTCGATGTACGTCACCTTGCGGGAGGCGACGAGGCCCTGCAGGCCCTTGTACAGGCCGGCGATCACGCCGTCCTTGTACTTGTGGACCCCGGCGATGTCGATGCCCTCGAAGGTGGCCTTCACACCGAACTGCGCGCTCTCGCGGGCCTGGTCGGCGATCTCGCCCGCGTGCAGCAGGGCCTTGGTGGGGATGCAACCCCGGTGCAGGCAGGTGCCGCCGACCTTGTCCTTCTCGATCAGGGCGACGTCCAGGCCCAGCTGCGCCCCGCGCAGGGCCGCGGCGTAACCACCGCTACCACCGCCGAGGATCACTAGGTCGAAAACGGTGCTGGCGTCGTTCGCCACGTCACGTCCTCCATGCATGTGCGCCGTGCGCCGGTCGTCGATGACCGACAGGCGGCTGGTGTCCGGCCGCTCTATCTTTCGGCCCTGGGGTGGGGCCCTGTCCTGCCGAGCCCCATCTTCGCACTTGTCCACACCGAACGAGACGCCGGGCCGGGGTGTGAGACGCCCCACGTTCAGTTGAGCGGACAGCCGTGAGGGGGCCCCGCCCTACCCGCGCGCGGAGCCCCCTCACCCGGAAACGGCGTCAGCCCAGGTCGCCGGAAGCGGTCAGCTCCGCGAGCCGGACCAGCGTCCGCACGGCGGACCCGGTTCCACCCTTGGGCGTGTATCCGAAGGGACCGCCTTCGTTGAACGCCGGCCCCGCGATGTCGAGGTGCGCCCAGGTGATGCCCTCGCCCACGAACTCGCGCAGGAAGAGACCGGCGACCAGGCCGCCGCCCATGCGCTCACCCATGTTGGCGATGTCGGCGGTGGGCGAGTCCATCCCCTTGCGCAGGTGCTCCGGCAGCGGCATCGGCCAGGACGCCTCCCCGACCTCCTCGGCGGCCTCCACGATCGCGGAGCGGAACGCGTCGTCGTTGGCCATCACACCGAAGGTGCGGTTGCCCAGCGCCAGCACCATCGCCCCGGTCAGCGTCGCGACGTCGACGATCGCGTCCGGCTTCTCCTGGGAAGCCGCCCACAGCGCGTCGGCGAGCACCAGCCGGCCCTCGGCGTCGGTGTTGAGCACCTCCACGGTCTTGCCGCTGTACATGCGCAGCACGTCACCCGGGCGCACCGCGGAGCCCGACGGCATGTTCTCGGCGAGCGCCAGCCAGCCGGTGACGTTCACCTGGAGGCCGAGGCGCGCGGCGGCGACCACGGCGGCGAACACGGCGGCGGCGCCGCTCATGTCGCACTTCATCGTCTCGTTGTGCCCGGCCGGCTTCAGCGAGATGCCGCCCGAGTCGTAGGTGATGCCCTTGCCGACGAAGGCGAGGTGCTTGTCCGCCTTGGAATGCGTGTACGTCAGCTTGACCAGCCGCGGAGCGGACGTCGAACCGCCGCCCACGCCGAGGATGCCGCCGTAACCGCCCTTGGTCAGGGCCTTCTCGTCGAGCACCTGCACCTTGATGCCGTGCTCCTTGGCCGCCTGCTGGGCCTCGGCGGCGAACGACGCCGGGTTGAGGTCGTTCGGCGGCATGTTGATCAGGTCGCGGGCGCGGTTGAGCTCCTCGGAGACGGCGGTCGCGCGCTGGATCGCCGCCTTGTGCTCCTTGTCGCGGGGCTTGGCGCCGAGCACGGCGACCTCGGCGAGCGGCGCCTTGCCGTTCTTGGCCTTGGCGTTGGTGCCGGTGCCCTTCGACTCCTTGTAGACGTCGAAGGAGTACGCCCCGAGCAGGGCGCCCTCCGCGATCGCGCCGGTGTCCGCGGCGTCGGTGATCGGCAGGGCGAAGGCGGCCTTCCTGGAGCCTGCGAGGGCACGGGCGGCGACGCCGGCGGCCTTGCGCAGCGCCTCACCGTCGTAGGCGCCGTCCTCGGCGTCGTCGGGCGCGGCGCCCAGGCCCACCGCCACCACGAGCGGGGCCTTGAAGCCGGCGGGGGCGGGGAGCTTCGTCACCTCGCCCTCGGCACCGGAGGCGCCGAGGGTCTCCAGGACGCCGGCGAGCTTGCCGTCGTACGCCTTGTCCACGGCCTCGGCGCCCGGCGCGACGACCGGTCCCTTGGCGCCCTTGGCGACACCGATCACGATCGCGTCGGCCCGCAGGCCGGGCGCCGCGGCGGTGCTGAGAGTGAGAGCAGTCACGGTGGTGAAATCTCGCTTCCGATGTGAAGTTGCAATGGCCGAATGGTGTGGGTCGACCGGGCCCGACGGCCGACCCTAGTTCCGACCTACGGGTGCGGTCTCAGCGGGGCCTTCCCCGGTACGGCGAACACTCGGGATGAGCCTACGCTCGCGTGCGCACTCGCTCATTCCTGCGGGCGTTCACCTGTCGGTGGCGTACTGGTCATCTCTTGACTCCCGGCCCGGTGAGCTGAGTCACACTCATCTGGTTCCGGCAAGTGATCAGCTTGCCGCTTTGCATGATTTCCACGGATCCCTCGCCGATGCGCCCCGTGGGCCGCGAGGGATCTTCTGGGGGGAAGGGACACTCAATGCACCCAACGGCGCACAGCGCGCACAGATGGACACATCGCAGGAACGCCGTCGCCGCCCTGACGGCCGCCGGCCTGCTCACCCTGGGGCTCTCGGCACCGCGCGCCGCGGCCGCCGCGGAACCACGCATCGACCTCAAGGTGCTGGTCGTGGACAACGGCGACAGCCCCGTCCGGGCCATCACCGCCCAGCTGAAGAGCACCGGCATCCCGTACACCACGGTCGACCTGAACGACGCGAACCGCCCGACCATCACGGCCGCGTTCCTCAGCGACACGGTGAACGGCACGCCCCGGGCCAAGTACCAGGGCGTCGTCCTGCCGAACGAGGCCCCCTTCGGGGCGGGCTCCGCGGAGCAGACCGCGCTGGAGAACTACGAGCGGACCTACGCCGTCCCGCAGGTCGACGCCTACACCTGGGCCCATCCGGGAGTCGGCCTCGACCACACCAGCGAGGGCGGCTGGGCCGGCTCCCTCGACGGGCGCGAGGCGTCCGTCACCGCGGCCGGGAAGGCGGGGTACTTCGGCTATCTCGAGGGCGCCCTCACCTTCGAGGACAACGACCCTGCCGTACTGGAGAGCTACGGCTACGTCGCCCGCCCCCGTACCGGTTTCACCAGTTATGTCGACGTGCCCGTGCCCGGCGGCTCCGGGCGCGGCAGCCTGGTCGGCGAACACCACCGCGACGGGCGCCGCGAACTGGTGGTGACCTTCGCCTACAACCAGCACCAGCAGCAGTTCCGGGTACTCGCCCGGGGCATCGTCGAATGGCTGACCCGGGGCGTGCACCTGGGGCAGACGCGCAACTACTTCGCGGTGCACGTCGACGACGTGTTCGCGCCCGACAGCCGATGGGACACCGAACGCAACTGCACCCCCGGCGACTTCGACTGCGCGGGCGGCGACGGCGAGGGGACCGCGCCGATCCGCATGACGGCCGAGGACGCGGCGTACGCCGCGCAGTGGCAGCGCGAGCGCGGCTTCACCCTCGACATGGTCTACAACGCCGGCTCCGGCGAGGAGTGGAAGAGCGAGAACGGCGGCACCGACGCCCTCACCGACCGGCTGCTCGCCGACAAGGCGCAGTACCGCTGGATCAACCACACCTACACGCACCCGTTCCTCGGCTGTGTGCAGGACACCACGACCGTCCCGTGGAGCTGCGCGAAGAACGCCGACGGCTCGACCCGGTAC
Organism: Streptomyces sp. NPDC001920; assembly: GCF_053594495.1. Lineage (NCBI taxonomy): Bacteria > Bacillati > Actinomycetota > Actinomycetes > Kitasatosporales > Streptomycetaceae > Streptomyces > Streptomyces sp. NPDC001920. Next base: position 392,663 of record NZ_JBSFEP010000002.1, on the reverse strand, counting down.
ATGAGCCGCGCGGACATCGCCGCGCAGATCCGCGACAACCACAACTGGGCCGTCGGCAAGGGGCTCCCGGTCGACCGCACGGAACTCGTGACCGGCGAGCACTCGGGTCTGAAGACCTTGCCGCAGCAGCCCGCCGACAACCCGAACCTGGCCGGAGCCCTCGCCGACACCGGTGTGAAGTGGATCGCCTCGGACAACTCCCGCGAGCCCGCCCAGCGCCCGGTCGGCGCGGCGCTGACCGTGCCCCGGCACCCGATGAACGTGTACTACAACGTGGGTACCGAGGAGGAGATGACCGACGAGTACAACTGGATCTACACCTCCAAGGCCGACGGCGGCAGCGGTGTCTGTGAGACCAACCCCGCCTCCACCTGCCTGGACGCACCGCTGGACACCGCCACCGGCTACGACGAGCACATCGTCCCGCAGGAGGCCCACACCGCCCTCGGCCACGTCGTCTCGGGCGACCCGCGCCCGCACTACGCCCACCAGTCCAACCTGGCCGAGGACCGCACCCTGTACCCGGTCCTGGACAAGGTGCTCGCCGACTACCAGGCGCTCTTCGCCGACAACACCCCGGTGCAGAACGTCTCCCAGAAGTCGATCGGCACCGAGCTCCAGCGCCGCGCCGCCTGGCAGACCGCGCTCGCGAACGGCTCCGTCACGGCGTACCGCATCGGCACCTCCGTCACCGTCAACGCCCCGTCCGGGACCCAGATCCCGGTGACCGCACCGGAAGGAACCGTCAAGCAACTCCTCGTCGGTACCAGCGCGTTCGGGACGCCGTACGCGGGAGAGCGCTCGGCCTGGACCACGCCGGGACTCCTGCAGAGCGCGCTGAAGCTGAAGCTGCCGTCCTAGGTCGTGTCCGCAAAGTCCCGCCTGCCCCGCGACGCCTGGCACGCACTCTCGCCGCACCGGGCGAAAGCCCACGTACAACCAGTACGAGGGCTTCCGCCCGTCACGCCGAGAGCACGCACCATACGCCGCGCGGCCCGCCCTCCGGGCGGACGACGGGACTTTGCGGACACGACCCTAGGGGCCTCCCCGGCCGACAGGGCCCGGCGCAGGGCCATGCGCACCCCGGTCACCTCACGACCAGACGCCCGGGGTGCGCGCAGGGGCCGTAGCACCACACTTTGTTCCACAGGGGGGAACTCGCATGATGCGCACGGGCCGTCATGTCACCATGCTGACCGAAGGCACCTACCCGCACGTCCACGGCGGTGTCAGCACCTGGTGCGACCAGCTCGTCAAGGGCATGCCCGAGGTCGACTTCCACATCGTGTCGCTCACCGGAACCGGCCGCGAACCCGTGACCTGGGAGCTGCCGCCCAACGTCTACCGGCACACCTCCGTACCGACCTGGGGCCCGCGTCCCGGACGGGGACGGGCGCCGTACGGCCGGGCCCGCCGCCGCTTCACCGACTGCTACGAGCGCTTCCTGCTCTCCTTCCTCGACCCCGAGGCGCCCTGCGACTTCGGCGAGGCCCTGGACGAGCTGGCCCGCCTCGCCCGCGACGGCCGGCTGTCGTCGGCGCTGCGCACCGAGTCGGCGCTCAGGTCCCTGATGTGGATATGGACCATGCCGCATCTGCCCACCGCAGCCGCCCACCCGACCGTCCACGACGCCCTGACCGCGACCGACCTGCTGGAACACGCCCTGCGCCCGCTCGGGACCCGTATCCCCGAGGACTCCGTCGCCCACGCGGTCAGCAGCGGCCTCGCCACGCTCCCCGCGCTCGCCGCGCGTCGGCTGGACGGCGTGCCGTTCCTCCTCACCGAACACGGCATCTACCTGCGCGAGCGCTATCTCGGCTACCGCAGCGACGCCCAGCGCTGGCCGGTGAAGGCGTTCATGCTCGGCTTCTACCGGGAGCTGAACTCGCTCGGATACCGCACGGCCGACCTGATCACCCCCTGCAACCAGTACAACCGCCGCTGGGAGGAGCGCGGCGGCGCCGACGCCGACAAGATCCGCACGGTCTACAACGGCGTCGACCCGCACGCCTTCCCGCACGCCGGCCCCGAGCCGGACATCCCCACCCTCACCTGGTGCGGCCGTGTCGACCCCATCAAGGACCTGGAGACCCTGCTGCGGGCCTACGCCATGGTCCGCGCCGAACTCCCGGAGACCCGCCTGCGGTTGTTCGGCCCGGTGCCGGCAGGCGGCGAGGCCTACCGCACCAAGCTGGAGAAGCTCGCCGCCGAGCTGGGCGTGACGGACGGCCTGACCTTCGAGGGCCGCATCAGCGAGGTCTGGCGCGCCTATGCCGCCGGGCATGTCGTGATGCTGTCGTCCATCTCCGAGGGCTTCCCGTTCTCCATCATCGAGGCCATGTCCTGCGGCCGTACGACGGTCTCGACGGACGTCGGGGGAGTGCGCGAGGCGGTCGGCGACACCGGGCTGGTGGTGCCGCCGCGTGAGCCGGAGAAGATGGCGGCGGCCGCGCTGACCCTGCTCAGGGACGACGAACGACGCCGCGGTCTGGGCGAGTTGTCCCGTCAACGGGTGATCGACCGGTTCACCCTGCGCCGCTCCGTGGACAACTTCCGGACGATCTACCAAGAGCTCGCGGGCGGCCCCGAGGTGTACGAGCCCACGCTCGAAACGGTCGCCGACTGGACCCTCGAACTGCGCAGCCCCTGGTACCAGAAGGTCGCGACGGACGGGGCCGCTTGGTGAGCGGAAGCCTCTGGATGCCGCCCGGCTCCCGCCCCGAAGCCCTGCCCGCCGTTCCCCGCCAGCGCGCCCGGCCCAGCTGGGCGCACCCCGACCCGGTCGACGAACTGGCCGAACGCCTCGACGACTTCGTGGCGGCGGCCGTCCACCCCGACGAGATCGCCGCGCTCCTGGAGTCCGACGGCCTCTCCGACGACCAGATACGTGAGCGCTACGGCGTCAAGGACTCCTTCGCGCTCGCCGAGGAGCTGTACGAACGGGTCGAGCGCCGCTACCCGGAGCCGGAAGGCCCGGTCCACGACCCCTGGCAGGTCGGCCTGCCGGGCTGTCTGCTGCGCGGTGTCGTCTTCGCGCTCCCCGGCCTCGGCTACGTCCTCGGCGCACCCCTGCTCGCCGGCCCCGAGGACGATCTCGGCCTTCCCGCGGGCACGGTCCCGCTGCTGGCCGGCGCCCTGGTCGGCTGGACCTGGAACCAGGGCCTCGCCCACCGGGCGTACTCCTGGCTCGGGCTGGGCGACCGTGGTGCCGCCCGCCGTTGCCTGCTGCTCGGCACTCCGGCCGGCGTGCTGCTCGGCGCCCTGGTCGCCCTGGCCGTGGCGGCGACGGCGGCCACGCCCCACCCGGCCGGGGCCGCCTTCGCCGCCGGGCAGTCCTGCTACCTGGGCGCGGCCACGGTCCTGCTGGTCATGGGGCGCGAACGCGTCCTGCTGGCGGCGCTGATCCCGATGGCCGCGGCAGCGGTGTTCGCGCAGCTGCACCCCGTCCCCGACCTGGCGAGAACCGCCGTGCTGCTGGGCTCCCTGCTCGCGGTGGTGGCGCTCGCCTGCCTCGAAGTACGTCCGGCTGCCAGGGAGTTGGGTGAGCAGGGCTGGACGGCGGGCCTCACCGCCCTGCTGCCCTTCGGCGGGTACGGCAGCGCACCGCAGGCGCACCGCACCGCGTCCCCCGCTCTCACCGGGTCCTTCCCGTACGCGCTGTTCGGTCTGGGCACCGGTGTGCTCGTGCTGTACGCGGCCCTCGGCGACGCCCTCGCGGACGAGGGGGCCGGCGTGGTCGCCGCGCCGGCCGCCGTCGCCCTCACCCTCAGCATGGGCCCCGCCGAATGGCTGCTGTACCGCTTCCGCAGCGGCAGCCTGGCGGGCCTGCGCTCCAGCAGCACGCCCAGGGCGTTCCGGCGGATCACGGTGCTCACCGTCGTGAAGTGCCTGACCGCCTACCTGGCCGCGCTGCTCGCGCTCGGCCTCGCCACCTCCGCGCTGTGGCCGCACGCCCCCTCGGTCGCGGGCGTCCGCCTGGCCGGGCTGCTCCTGCTGGGCGTGGTCCTGTGGACGGGCCTGCTGCTCCAGTCCTTCGGCGCGGTGCTCAGCGCGGCGGCGATCTGCTGCGGGGCCGCCCTCGCCCAGACGGCGGCCCTGGTGACGCACGCGGGCAGCCCGAACTGGATCGGCCTGATCGTCCACGGGGTGGCGGCGGTGACCCAGGCCGCGCTCGTCTGCGCCCTGCTGGGGAGGGTGACCGCCCACCGATGAGCGAACTGCTGGTCCCCTACTACGAGCACCCCTCCGTCCGCCCCGCGGAATGGGACGCGATCATCGCCGCCGCACCCCGCCTGTACGGCGTCGTACTGAACCCGGCCAGCGGCCCCGGCGCGACGCCCGACGCGGCGTTCGCCGAGGTCGCGGCACGGCTGCGGGCGGCCGGGGGAGTGCGGGTGCTCGGCTACGCCGACACCGGCTACGGCCGCCGGCCGCACACCGACGTCGTCCGCGACCTCGTGCGGCACCGCGACTGGTACGGCGCGGACGGTGTTTTCCTGGACCAGGTCGCCTCGGGCCGTGCGGACTTCGGGTACTACCAGCGGCTCGCGACCGCGGCCTGGGGTGCCGGCTTCGGGACGATCGCCCTGAACCACGGCACGGCACCCGACCCGGCGTACGCCAGGATCGCGGACCTCCTCGTCACCTTCGAGGGCACCTGGGCGTCGTACACCGGGCTCGGCCCGCAGCGATGGTCGGGCGGCACCGGAGTGCGGCTGTGCCACCTGGTGTACGGCGTACCGGCCGACGCCGAACCGGGGGATCTGGCACGCGCCCGCGGGGCCACGGTCCACTGCGCGGTGCCGGGTACGGGCGATCACCCCTGGGGCACGCTGCCGCACGCCCTGGCGGGCTGAGGGTCAGCCCAGGCAGAGCACGACGAGGGCGGTCGTCGCCGCCGTCTCCGCGAGCCCGCCGAAGACGTCGCCGGTGACCCCGCCGAAGCGGCGGACGCAGTGCCGCAGCAGGACTTCGGCGGCGCTGAGCGCGATGAGCACCGCGAGGGCGGTGCGGGCGAGGTCGGCCGCCCCGAGCAGCGCGCCCGCCGCCGCGGCGACACCGGTCACGGCCAGGGCGACGGCCACCGCGCCGCGTACCGGTACGACGCCGGCCACCGCGGCCCCGAGCCCCTCCGGCCGTGCCGCGGGCACCCCCGTCCGGGCGGCCAGGGTGAGCGCGAGGCGGGCGGCGACGGCGGACGCGACGGTGGCCAGGGCGCCGCGGGCCCATGAGTCGCCGTACAGCTGGGCGAGCGCGGCCACCTGCGCCAGCAGCGCGAACACGAGCGTGATGACGCCGAAGGGCCCGATGTCCGACTGCTTCATGATCCGCAGTGCGTCCTCGGCCGGTTTGCCGCTGCCCAGCCCGTCGGCGGTGTCGGCCAGCCCGTCGAGATGCAGGCCCCGGGTGAGGGCGGCCGGCACGGCGGCTCCGGCGACCGCGGCGAGGAGCGGGGCGGCGCCGAGGAACAGCAGCACCAGCGCGAGGACGGCGGCGGCGCCGCCGAGGACCACTCCGACGAGCGGGGCGCACAGCATCCCGCCGCGCGCGGTGTCCCGGTCCCACCGGCTCACCCGGACGGGCAGCACACTGAGCGTGCCGAAGGCGAAACGGAGGCCGTGCAGCGGCGGGAGGGTCATGGACACGGCGGAAGAGTAGCCCGGACGTCGTCCCCGGCAGGCAGCCCACCCCCGTCGCGGAGACACTGGGGACATGGGTGACTGGTGGCAGCGCAACATCATCGAACCGGGCAAACTCCCGCTGCTGCTGGCCCTGACCGCCTTCGTGGTCACGTTCCTGGTGACCCGGGTCATCACCCGCCTGATCCGGGCGGGCAAAGGGCCCTTCCGCAACATCGAGACCGGCGCCGTCCACATCCACCACGTGGTCCCCGGAGTCGTCCTCACGATCATCGGCGGCTTCTGCGCGGTCGCCGGCGGCCAGCGCGGCATCGGCTCCGCCGTGGCCGCCGTGGTCTTCGGGATCGGCGCGGGCCTGGTCCTGGACGAGTTCGCGCTGATCCTGCACCTGGACGACGTGTACTGGACCGAGGCCGGCCGCAAGAGCGTCGAGGTGGTCGTGCTGACCGCCGCCGTGGTCGGCCTGCTCCTGCTCGGCTTCGCGCCCTTCGGGGTCAACGACCTCGACGAGAACGAGATGCAGAACCGCGGGTCGGCGCTCAGCACGATCGCCGGGAACTTCCTCCTCGCCCTGATCGCCCTCGCCAAGGGCAAGGCCCGTATCGCGATCTTCGGGGTGATCATTCCCTTCATCGCCCTGTTCGGCGCCATCCGCCTGGCCCGGCCCGCCTCCCCGTGGGCCAAGCGCTTCTACGGCCGTCGTCCGCGGGCCCGCGCCAAGGCCCAGTTGCGCGCCTACCACCACGACCGGCGCTGGTCGGGCCTCAGCCGCAAGGTCCAGGACTGGATCGGCGGCGCGCCCGACGCGGATCCGGCCCGGGCCCTGGAACGCCGCTGACGCACCGCGCACACCGCCGACACCCCGCACGCACCGGCACCGCGACGGCCGTGCCGCACGCTCTTCCGCCGCGACCGGCGCGGCGGACGTCCCCGCTCGGGTGCGTCACCTGATCGGAGTCCACCGGGGCCGTCCTGCCGCCCGTGGCTGCCCCGTTGCAGTCCCTCGTCCCCGGCGGCCACGACACGGTCGGCCGGACAGACCCGTCCCGTGGGCCCTGGCCGTCTGGCGCGCCAGATCGGCCCCTACTCGGCCCCCGGCTCCCCGGCCACCGATTCCTGAGGCGTCTCCGCCTCCACCGGCGTCTCCGCCTCCACCGGCTTCTCCGCCTCCACCGGCGTCTCCGGCTCCAGCGGCCGCTCCGGCAGTTCGGCGGCCAGTGCGGCGGCGGCCATCACCGTGGGGAGGGCCAGCAGGCCTCCGGCGCCTTCGCCGACCCGCACGCCCTGGTCGAGCAGAGGCTCCAGTGCCATCCGGTCCAGCGCCTTGGCCTGGCCCGGCTCCCCGCTGTCGTGCGCGGCCAGCCACCAGTCCGGCGCCCGGAACGCGATCCGCTGCCCCACCAGCGCACAGGCGGCGACCACGATCCCGTCCAGCACGACCGGCATCTTGCGCACCGCGCTCTGCAGCAGGAACCCGGTGATCGCGGCGAGGTCGGCGCCGCCCACCGTCGCGAGCAGCTGCAGCTGGTCGCCGAGCACGGGCCGTGCCCGGCGCAGGGCGTCCCGGATCGCCGCGCACTTGCGCATCCACACCAGGTCGTCGATGGCCAGCCCGCCCCGACCGGTGACCACGGAGGCGTCGGTCCCGCACAGCGCGGCGACCAGCACCCCGGCCGCCGTCGTCCCGCCGACGCTCACATCGCCGAGCACCACCAGATCCGTACCGGAGTCGGCCTCCTCGTCCGCCACCGCCATCCCGGCCCGGAAGGCGGCCTCCGCCTCCTGCGGCGTCAGCGCGTCCTCGATGTCGATACGCCCGCTGCCGCGCCGCACCCGGTGCCGCACCACCGTCTCCGGCAGCGTCTGCGGGTCGCAGTCCAGGGCCATGTCGACGACCCGCACCCCGACCCCGAGCCGCCGCGCGAGCACGGACACCGGCCGGCCGCCCTCAAGGATCTCCCGCACCAACTCCCCGGCACCGCCCGCCGGCCGCGCCGAGACGCCCAGCTCGGCGATGCCGTGGTCCCCGGCGAACAGCACGACCCGCGGCTGTTCGATCGGCCGCACCGGCACGGCGGACTGCGCCGCCGCCAGCCACTCACCCAGATCGTCGAGGCGGCCCAGCGCTCCGGGCGGCACGACCTGACGCTCACGGCGTGCCTCGGCGTCACGGCGCACCCCACCGTCGGGGCGCTCGATCAGTTCGGAGAAGTCGTCGAGATTAAGCGAGCTCATTCGCCGAACAGTACCGGCACCGGTCGAACAGAACGGTGCCCCATGGCCACCCCGGGCTCCGCCACGGCACCGCCGCGTCGGCGTGACGTCGTTGCACCCAAGATCGCCATCCCATACGTTCCGTTTTGCAGCGGATTGTCGGGGCATGCTCGCACCGTCCCGCCGTCCGCCCCGCCGTACGCCCCCGTCGTACGTCCTCGCGCCCGGGAGCCACCATGACCGCGACCGCACCCGCCCAACGCCGCCACGCCGCCTGCGCGTTCACTCTCGCCCCGTGCCGGGAACACACCTACGTCCCCCGGTACCTGTGGCTCGCGCGGCAGGCGCCCGCCCGCCGTCTGAGAGCCGCCGCCCGCGCGGCACTGCCTCTCGGTGAGCCGGAGAGCTGGCTGGACGTGGGCACGGGCGACGCCCGCTTCCCGGAGGCCGCCAGGGAATTCTTCCCGTACACGGCGTTCGACGGCCTGGACCCGACCGACCGCGTCCTGCACGCCCGCGTGGCCGAGCGCGTGGAGGAGGCCTACGTCGGCCGGCTGACGGACCCCCGCGTCACGACCCGGCTGCGCACCCGTTACGACGTCGTCAGCATGTTCCGCCACCTGGAGCACGCCCCGGACCCGCGCGCCGAACTCCGGGCCGCCCTCGCGGTCCTGCGCCCCGGCGGCCACCTGGTCCTCGAACTCCCCAACCCGCGCGGCGCGTTCGCCCTGCTGCTCGGCGCCTGGTGGACCCCGCACAGCCGCCCGGGCCATCTCCACCTGCTGCCCCTGGCCACGCTCTGCGAGGAACTCCGCTCCCAGGGCTGCGCGGTCGTCTCGATCGACCGCGCCCCGCACACCCCGTACGACTTCGCGGTCACGACCTCCCGGGTGCTCAGCGGCCTGGTCTCCCCGTACCTGGCGGTGCTGGGCGCCCCCCTGATCGCCGCGGCCTGGGCCCTCGACCTGCTCCTGGCGCCCGTGCTGCGCCGCACGCCGCTCGCTAACGCGTACCGCGTCATCGCCCGCAAGGAGCCGGCGGCGCCGGCCTCATCCGCGTAGCACCATCGCCTGCCCCGCGACCACCAGCACCACCTGCTCGCACTCCCCGGCGAACGCCGCGTTCAGCCGTCCCAGCTCGTCCCGGTAGCGGCGTCCCGACGCCGTCGCCGGGACGATCCCCGAGCCCACCTCGTTGGACACCGCGACCACGGTCCGCCGGGTGGCCCGCACCGCGTCCGTCAGCTCCCTCACCCGCTCCCGCAGCACCCGCTCGCCGCTCTCCGCCCACACCGCGTCGTCCCACGCGCCGGCCGAGTCCATCGCGTCCGTCAGCCACAGGGACAGACAGTCGATGAGCAACGGCGCCCCGTCCCCGGCCAGCAGCGGCACCAGATCACAGGTTTCGACGGTCCGCCACGAGCCCGGCCGCCGCTCCCGGTGCGTGGCGACCCGCGTCGCCCACTCCGTGTCCCCGGCCCGGCTGCCCCCCGTCGCCACGTACAGCACCTCGGGGAAGGACTCCAGCCGCCGTTCCGCCTCCACCGACTTCCCGGACCGGGCTCCGCCCAGCACCAGGGTCCGCCGGGGCACGTCCGGCACGTCCTCGTACGCCCCCACCACCAGCGTCTCCCCGTCCGGCACCGCCCGCGCCCCCGCCGCGGCCAACCGCCGCCGCAGTTCGGGCCCCGGCGGCACGTCATGGTCCAGATGGACGGCGACCACATCGGTCGTCGGTCCGACCGCGCCCACCGCCCGCAGCCTGGCAAGGGCGTCCGGCCGCCTCACGACATCGGCGACCACCATGTCGTACATCCCGACCGCCCCCTCCTCCAGTCCGGCCGGCGAGCCGCCCGGCGGCAGATACAGCAGCCGCTGCCCGTCCGGCCCGGTCACCGCGTACCCGGTGCCGGGAGAGTCCATCGCCACCGCCCGCACCCGATGTCCCGTCAGCAGCGTCAACTCCCGTCCGTCCGGCACCCGGCCGGGCTGCGGCAGCCCCGCCGGCACCTCGACGGCGGGTCCGTCGTGCGGGTGGGACAGCAGCACCTGCCGTACACCACTGAGCGAACGCCCCGCCCGAGCCGCCGCGAACGCCGCCCCCGGCGTCAGATCGAGCAGCAGCGTTCCGTCCACGAGCAGGGCGGTCGCCGCCCGCGCGTCATCACCGAGCGCGCTCGCACAGGCCGCGCAGGGACAGTCGGGGCGGGGGAGTCCCGCGGGGGCACCGGTGCCGAGCAGAGTCAGTTCCACGGACCGATTTTCGCCGGTCGCCACTGATCTTGCGCGCCCGAGGGCCCTCGTGGGCGCACCGAGCACGTGAACCGAACGCGCGCTCTGTTTACGGCGCACCTGACGGAGCACATACGCTCAGGGCGGGAGCCGGACCCTAACCGGCTTCCGTACTGCACGTGCTGACACCTGGGAGGCGTACATGGCGGCATGGACGTGGCGGTTCGAGAAGGCCGACGGGGCGGAGGTCCAGCCCGCGGTGGAGCCCGAGGAGTTCACCACCCAGGGCGACGCCGAGTCCTGGATCGGGGAGCACTGGAAGGCCCTCCAGGAGGGCGGCGCGGACCAGGTGCGGCTCTTCGAGGACTCCGCGGAGATCTACGGGCCGATGAGCCTGCACGCCGACGCGTCGTAGCCGACGGGCGGGGTGAGGGCGACCGGGCCCTCACCCGGCCGCCCCCTCACTGCTCACCCAACGTCACGTCCACCGTCTTCTCCTCGCCGTCGCGCGTGTACGTCACCGTCGTCCGCTCGCCCGGCCGGTCGGAGGCCAGCTCCTGGGCGAGTGAGGTGATCGTGTCGATGTCCGTGTCACCGAGCCGGGTGATGACGTCCCCGGGTTCGATCCCGGCCTTGTCGGCCGCCCCGCCCGCCGTCACCTCGACGACGGCGACGCCCGCGACCTCGTAGTCGTCGTTCACGACCGTACGGCCCGTGATGCCGAGCGCCGCCCGGCCCGACTCGGTGACCCTGCCGTCCTTCACGATCTGGTCGGCGACCATCTGCACGGTCGACGCCGGGATCGCGAACCCGATGCCGGGCGCCGCGCCCTCCCCCGCACCGGGTTCGGTCGCCGCGAGGGTCGGGATGCCGATGACCCGGCCGTCGAGGTTCACCAGTGCCCCGCCGCTGTTGCCGGGGTTGATGGCGGCCGACGTCTGCACCATGTTGGGGATCGTCGCGCCCGTACCGCCGTTGTCACGGCTCTCGGTGACGGTCCGTCCGGTCGCCGAGACGATGCCCTGCGTCACGCTGGACGACAGCCCGAGCGGCGAACCCATGGCGAGCACGATCTGCCCGACCTCGACCTTCGCCGAGTCCCCGAACCGCGCCGCCTTCAGCCCCTTCGGCGCCTTGTCCAGCTTGATCACGGCGAGGTCCTGCTGCGGATACGAGAAGACGAGCCGTGCGGTGAGGGTGTCCTCGCTGTTGGCGGTCGTCACCCGGAAGCTGTCCTGCGTGCCGACGACATGCGCGTTGGTGACGATGTGCCCCTGGCCGTCGTAGACCACGCCGGAGCCCAGATCGGTCCTGGCCTGGATCTGCACGACCGACGGCAGTACGTCCTCGATCACCTTCAGGTAGCCGTTCTGCAGATCGTCGACCGCCCGCCCGGGCGCCGCGGCCTGCGCGGCCCGCGTCGCCGAGTCCTCCTTCTCGCCCGAGCCCGCGGCCGGGGAGTGCGAGCACCCCGGAAGCAGACCCAGGCAGCACAGCAGGGCGGCGACCGGGCGCGGGGCGCGGAGACGGCGAGCATCCATGCCCCGAGTCTCGCTTCGCCAACCGGTGTCGGCCTGCGCTGCTCACCCGAACGAGCTCAGCCGCGCACCCCGCACAGATGCAGCAACGCGGCGACGCTCCGATACGGGTCCGTCTTCCCCGCCCGCTCCTCCACCGCCAGCAACGTCTCCACGTCCGCGGGGACCTGTGCCCCGTCCGCCGCGGTGTCGGTGAACACCCGCACGCCGTACCAGGCGTGCAGCGGCGCCCCGATCCCCGCGAGCGTCGCCGTCAGCTCGGCGAGCCGGTCCGCCCGTACGTCGAGCCCCAGTCGGTTCCGGTAGGCGGTGGTGTCGAAGGCGGCCAGCGCACCGGCCCAGTCCGACGCCAGCCCCGGCCGCATGGCCAGCGCGTCGCCGTTGCGCACGAGCAGCGACAGCAGTCCGCCCGGGGCGAGCATCCGGGCAAGTCCGGCCAGCAGCGGATCGGGCTCCTCGATGTACATCAGCACACCGTGGCAGAGCACGACGTCGAAGCTGCCCGGCAGGAAGTGCACGCCGGTGTCCCGTCCGTCCCCCTGGACGATACGGACCCGCTCCCGGATCCCCTCCGGTTCGCCCGCGAGCTCCTCACGGGCCGTCGCGATCATCTTCGCGTCCTGCTCGACGCCGGTCACCTGGTGCCCGGCCCTGGCCAGCCGCAGCGCCTGGGTGCCCTGGCCCATCCCCACGTCGAGCACCCGCAGCCGCTGCCCGACCGGGAACCGCCCGGCTATCTGCTCGTCGAGCTGCCGGGCCACCAGCTCCTGTCGTACGACATCACGCAGCCCGCCCAGCTTGCTCAGCCAGGCATCGGCCGCACCCCCGGAAAAAGCGGTCGTGCTCAGGGCCGCTCTCCGCGCTTGACCTGAGGCTTCGGCAGCCGGAGCCGGCGCATCTGCAGGGAGCGCATCAGCGCGTAGGCGACCGCGCCGCGCCTGTTGTCGTCCGGGAAGCGCTCGGCGAGCCGCTTCTTCAGGCGGAAGCCGGTGACGACCGAGTCGAGCACGATCAGCACGATCACGACGAGCCACAGCAGCAGCGCGATGTTCTGCAGCGACGCGACCCGGACCATGCTCAGCACCAGGATGATCACGGCCATCGGCAGGAAGAACTCAGCGACGTTGAAACGCGAGTCGATGAAGTCACGGGCGAACCTGCGGACCGGGCCCTTGTCACGGGCCGGCAGGTACCGCTCGTCGCCCCCGGCCAGCGCCTGGCGCTGCTTCTCCAGGGCGGCCCGGCGCTCCTCGCGCTGGCGCTTGGCGGCCTCCTTGCGCGTCATCGACGTGTTGGCCACGCTGCGACGCTGCGACTGGGCCGCACTGCGCTTGGGCGTGGGGCGGCCCTTCGGGGCCTCGGGGTGACGGGTCTGAGTGGAGTCGGTCACCAGCGCCTTGTCGGCGGCCTGGGCCTTCTCTTCCTTGGCACGGCTACGGAACACAAAACCCAAGGGTACGGGGTGGCGGGGGTTGGACCCCAGCCCGGCCGGGAACGATCCGGCAACACCAGTCGTCGTAGGGGGACAGAGAGGACGTTGCAGACGGTCCGTCCGACGGTCACGGGAAAGGCACACGGGCGGCACCGGGTGGACACCGCGAGCTCAACCATGGGCCCGCTCCCGACCCACCCGGGAGTCACCTACTCCTTACGCCGGAGCGCGGGCGTCAGCAGTCGTCCTCGGGGATGAGCGCATCCGTCCCCGAACAGTGCGTCAATGGATGCAGGGCCCGTACTGTGGGTTCTGTCGCAGAGCTGGAGCTGGACGTCAGAAGGGGGCGCGCGAAGCCCATGAGCGGTGTCATGAAGCGTATGGGGATGATCTTCCGCGCGAAGGCGAACAAGGCCCTTGACCGGGCCGAGGACCCGCGCGAGACCCTCGATTACTCGTACCAGAAGCAGCTGGAGCTGCTCCAGAAGGTCCGTCGTGGCGTCGCCGACGTCGCCACGTCGCGCAAGCGCCTGGAACTCCAGCTCAACCAACTCCAGCAGCAGTCGTCGAAGCTGGAGGACCAGGGCCGCAAGGCGCTCGCGCTGGGCCGCGAGGACCTGGCCCGCGAGGCGCTGTCCCGCCGCGCCGCCCTCCAGCAGCAGGTGACGGACCTGGAGACCCAGCACGCGACGCTGCAGGGCGAGGAGGAGAAGCTCACCCTCGCGGCCCAGCGCCTGCAGGCGAAGGTCGACGCCTTCCGCACCAAGAAGGAGACGATCAAGGCCACCTACACGGCGGCCCAGGCCCAGACCCGCATCGGCGAGGCCTTCTCGGGCATCTCGGAGGAGATGGGCGACGTCGGCCTGGCGATCCAGCGTGCCGAGGACAAGACGGCGCAGCTGCAGGCCCGTGCGGGAGCCATCGACGAACTCCTCGCCTCCGGTGCCCTGGACGACCAGTCCGGCATGCACAAGGACGACATCCAGGCCGAGCTGGACCGGCTCTCCGGTGGTACGGATGTAGAGCTGGAACTGCAGCGGATGAAGGCGGAGCTGGCGGGAGGCCCGGCGGCCGGCCAGCAGGCCATCGAAGGCGGCAACGGCGCCCAGTCGCAGCAGCAGTCCCAGCACCAGCCGCAGGACACCCCGCGCTTCGACAAGCAGTAGCCGACGGCGGGGCCCACGCCGAGGAGGGCGAGATGGGCGACATGATCGTCCGGATCATGGGTGAGGGGCAGGTGAAGCTGTCCGACAGCCACCTGCCCGAGCTGAACAAGCTCGACGACGAGCTGCTGCGCGAAATGGAGAACGGCGACGGCCCCGGCTTCCGCCGCACCCTCGCCGCCCTCCTGTCCAAGGTCCGCGAACTGGGCGACCCCCTGCCCGACGACTCCCTGGAACCGTCCGAACTGATCCTGCCCTCCCCGGACGCGACCCTGGAGGAGGTCCGGGAGCTGCTGAGTGACGACGGGCTGATCCCGGGTTGAGGACGGCTCGGGGCACACGCCCCGGGGCGTGTGCTCCGGGGGCACACGCCCCGCGCTGCTGAGTCCGGTCGGCCCCCGTACCGGGCTCCGCGGGCACGCCGTACCGTAAGCAAGCGTGAGCATCCTCGACCGCGCCCGGCGGCATCTCAAGGCGCACCCCATGGCGCTGGACGCGGCGCTGGCGGTCGCCGTACTGGCCTGCATGGTGGCCGGCTCGTTCGTGGACCCGCACGGGAAGAGCGGCGTCAGCTGGGGCCTGCGCACCCCCGACGCACTCAGTCTCGTCCTCATCGTCCTCGGTGCCGCGGCCCTGGTCCTGCGCCGCCGCGCCCCCATGACGGTCCTCGCCCTGACCTGCACCGTCTCCCTCGTCGAGTCCGTCACCGGCGACCCCCGCGCCCCCGTCGCGATGTCGGCGGTCATCGCCCTGTACACCGTCGCCTCGACCACCGACCGCCCCACCACCTGGCGCGTCGGCCTGCTCACCATGACCGTGCTGACCGGCTCCGCCATGCTCGCCGGCCCCCTGCCCTGGTACGCCCAGGAGAACCTCGCCATCTTCGCCTGGACCGGCATCGGCGCCACCGCCGGTGACGCGGTCCGCAGCCGCCGCGCCGTCGTCGCCGCCATCCGCGAACGCGCCGAACGAGCCGAGCGCACCCGCGAGGAGGAGGCCCGCCGCCGGGTCGCCGAGGAGCGCCTGCGCATCGCCCGGGACCTGCACGACGTCGTCGCCCACCACATCGCCCTCGTCAACGTCCAGGCCGGCGTCGCCGCCCATGTCATGGACAAGCGGCCCGACCAGGCCAAGGAGGCCCTCGCCCACGTACGCGAGGCCAGCCGCTCCGCGCTCAACGAACTCCGCGCCACCGTCGGCCTGCTCCGGCAGTCCGGCGACCCGGAGGCCCCCACCGAGCCGGCGCCCGGCCTCGACCGCCTCGACGAACTCACCGGCACCTTCCGCAGCGCGGGCCTCCAGGTCGAGGTCGCCCGCGCGGACCAGGGCACCACACTCCCCGCCGCCGTCGACCTCGCCGCCTACCGCGTGATCCAGGAAGCCCTCACCAACGTGCAGAAGCACGCCGGTGCGGAGGCCAAGGCCGAGGTGAGCGTCGTCCGTGTCGGCCCGAACATCGAGATCACCGTCCTCGACGACGGCACCGGCGACGACGCCGCCCCCGACGGCGGCGGCCACGGCCTGCTCGGCATGCGTGAGCGCGTCACCGCCCTGCGCGGCACCCTCACCACCGGCCCCCGCTACGGCGGCGGCTTCCGCGTCCACGCGATCCTGCCGGTCGAGGGTCGCACCCGCGCCGCGGAGGGCACCGGATGAGCGAGCCACGGAACTCACGGGCCCTCCCGGGGAGTTCATTCAGCGCCAAGCCACCCGCCCCGTGCCTCGCGAAGGACCCCGCATGACCATCCGCGTCCTGCTCGCCGACGACCAGGCCCTGCTGCGCAGCGCCTTCCGCGTGCTCGTGGACTCCGAGCCCGACATGGAGGTCGTCGGCGAGGCCTCCGACGGGGCCGAGGCGGTGCGGCTGGCCAGGCAGGAGCGGGCGGACGTCGTGCTGATGGACATCCGGATGCCCGGCACCGACGGCCTCGCCGCCACCCGCATGATCAGCGCGGACCCCGCTCTCGCCCAGGTCCGCGTCGTCATCCTGACCACCTTCGAGGTCGACGACTACGTCGTGCAGTCCCTGCGCGCCGGCGCCTCCGGCTTTCTCGGCAAGGGCTCCGAGCCGGACGAACTGCTGAGCGCCATCCGTATCGCGGCCGGTGGCGAGGCCCTGCTCTCCCCGGCCGCCACCAAGGGCCTGATCGCCCGCTTCCTCGCCCAGGGCGGCAGCGATGACGGCGACCGCGACCCCGCCCGCTCCGAGCGGCTCGACGCCCTCACCGGCCGGGAGCGCGAGGTGCTGGTCCAGGTGGCCGGCGGGCACTCCAACGACGAGATCGCCGAACGCCTGGAGGTCAGCCCACTGACCGTGAAGACGCACGTCAACCGGGCCATGTCCAAACTCGGCGCCCGCGACCGGGCCCAGCTCGTGGTGATCGCGTACGAGTCGGGCCTGGTACGTCCAAGGGTGGAGTGACCTCGAAGCGGCGTACTGCGCCAGGAGTATGCGCCGTATAAGGAAATGGACCTGGGGCCTAGGAAACCGGGGTGCCGTATGGCTCAGGGTGTAAGGGCGGCGCTCATCTGTGACACATCCGTGTGCCACGGACGCCTCCTGCCCTTCTGCCGCTCACAGAAGAGAGACCCTGACGCATGTCCTGGCTGTCCAGATTCAGCCTCGCCCAACGTGCCCTCATAGGCCTGGTGTCGATCATCGCCCTGGCCTTCGGGGCGATCGCGATACCTCAGCTCAAGCAGCAACTGCTGCCCTCCATCGAACTGCCCATGGTGTCGGTGCTCGCCCCGTACCAGGGCGCGTCGCCGGACGTGGTCGAGAAGCAGGTCGTCGAACCCATCGAGGACAGCCTCGAAGCCGTCGACGGCATCACCGGCGTCACCTCGACGGCCAGCGAGGGCAACGCCCTGATCATGGCGTCCTTCGACTACGGCCCCGGCACCCGGCAGCTCGTCGCGGACGTCCAGCAGGCCGTCAACCGCGCCCGCGCCCAGCTTCCGGACGATGTGGACCCGCAGGTGATCGCCGGTTCCACCGACGACATCCCGACCGTCGTCCTCGCCGTCACCTCCGGCCAGGACCAGCAGGCCCTGGCCGACCGCATCGACCGGTCCCTCGTACCGGACCTGAAGGACATCGACGGCGTCGGCCAGGTCACCGTCGACGGCGTACGGGACCTGCAGGTCACCGTCACGCCGGACGACGCGGAGCTGGCCAAGGCGGGCCTGACCTCGGCCGCCCTCTCCGAAGCCCTGCAGGCCGGCGGCGCCACCGTCCCGGCCGGCTCGTTCGACGAGGACGGCAGCAACCGCACGGTCCGGGTGGGCGGCGGCTTCACCTCGCTGAAGCAGATCGAGAACCTCATGGTCACGGGCGAGGGCGCCGACAAGCCCGTACGCCTCGGT
Source organism: Streptomyces sp. NPDC001920 (assembly GCF_053594495.1). Lineage (NCBI taxonomy): Bacteria > Bacillati > Actinomycetota > Actinomycetes > Kitasatosporales > Streptomycetaceae > Streptomyces > Streptomyces sp. NPDC001920. The sequence goes on along the minus strand of NZ_JBSFEP010000002.1, from coordinate 375,080 downwards.
GACGTGGCCCGTGTCGAGCAGGAGCAGGCCCCGGCCGACTCCCTCACGCGCACCGACGGCAAGCCGTCGCTCGCGGTCGCGGTCACCATGGACCGCGACGGCAGCGCCGTCGCGATCTCGCACGCGGTACGGGACAAGCTCCCGGAGCTGCGCGCGGACCTCGGCCCGGGAGCCACGCTCACCGTGGTCAGCGACCAGGGGCCCGCGGTCGAGAAGTCCATCGACGGGCTGACCACGGAGGGCGCGCTCGGCCTGCTCTTCGCGGTCCTGGTCATCCTGGTCTTCCTCGCGTCGATCCGCTCGACGCTGGTGACCGCGGTGTCCATCCCGCTGTCGGTGGTCCTCGCGCTGATCGTGCTGTGGACCAGGGACCTCTCCCTGAACATGCTGACGCTCGGCGCGCTCACCATCGCCATCGGCCGGGTCGTCGACGACTCGATCGTGGTCCTGGAGAACATCAAGCGGCACCTCGGCTACGGCGAGGAGCGCCAGGAGGCCATCCTCAAGGCGGTCCGCGAGGTCGCCGGAGCGGTCACCTCCTCCACTCTCACCACGGTCGCCGTCTTCCTGCCGATCGGCCTGGTCGGCGGCATGGTGGGCGAGTTGTTCGGCTCGTTCAGCCTCACGGTGACGGCCGCGCTGCTGGCGTCGCTGCTGGTCTCGCTGACGGTCGTACCGGTGCTGTCGTACTGGTTCCTGCGCGCCCCGAAGGGCACGCCCGAGGACGCCGAGGAAGCGCGTCGGGCGGCGGAGGAGAAGGAGGCGAGGAGCAGGCTGCAGCGCTTCTACGTCCCCGTGCTGCGCTTCGCGACCCGGCGGCGGCTGACCAGCGTGCTGCTCGCGATCGTCGTCCTCGTGGGCACGTTCGGCATGGCGCCGCTGCTGAAGACGAACTTCTTCGACCAGGGCGAGCAGGAAGTCCTCACCGTCAAGCAGGAGCTGAAGCCGGGCACCAGCCTGGCGGCGACCGACGCGCAGGCCCGAAGGGTCGAGAAGCTGCTCGCCGGCATCGAGGGTGTCAAGGACTACCAGGTCACCGTCGGCTCGTCCGGCTTCATGGCGGCCTTCGGCGGCGGCACCGACACCAACCAGGCGTCGTACCAGGTGATGCTGGAGGACTCGGCGTCCTCCGAGGACGTGCAGGGCCGCATCGAGGCGGGTCTGAAGAAGCTCGACGGCATCGGTACGACCACCGTCGCCGCCGGTGACGGCTTCGGCGCCCAGGACCTGAGCGTGGTCGTGAAGGCGGCCGACGCGAACGTGCTGCGCGCGGCGTCCGAGGAGGTCCGCAAGGCGGTGGCCGGCCTGGACGACGTCACGGACGTCACCAGCGACCTGGCGCAGAGCGTGCCGCGCATCTCGGTGAAGGCCAACGGCAAGGCGGCCGCGGCGGGCTTCGACGACCGGACGCTCGGCATGGCCGTCGCCCAGGCGGTCCGCGGCACCACCGCGGCCCAGGCGACCCTCGACGACACCGAGCGTGACATCGTCATCAAGTCGGCGAAGCCGGCCGGGACGTTGAAGGAACTGCGGAACCTGCGCCTCGGCCCGGTGAAGCTGGGCGACATCGCGGACGTGAAGCTGGTCGACGGCCCCGTCTCGATGACCCGTATCGACGGCCGGCGCGCCGCCACGATCACCGCCAAGCCGACCGGCGACAACACCGGCGCGGTCAGCGCGGACCTCCAGGCCGAGATCAACGCCCTGACGCTCCCGGCGGGTGCCACCGCGCAGATCGGCGGGGTGTCCGAGGACCAGGACGAGGCCTTCGCCAACCTGGGCCTGGCGATGCTGGCGGCGATCGCGATCGTCTTCATGCTGCTGGTGGCGACGTTCCGCTCGCTGGTCCAGCCGCTGATCCTGCTGGTGTCGATCCCGTTCGCGGCGACCGGCGCGATCGGCCTGCTGGTGGCGACCGGCACCCCGATGGGCGTCCCCGCGATGATCGGCATGCTGATGCTGATCGGCATCGTGGTGACGAACGCGATCGTGCTGATCGACCTGATCAACCAGTACCGCAGGCAGGGCTACGGTGTCGTGGAGGCGGTCGTCGAGGGCGGTCGCCACCGGCTGCGGCCCATCCTGATGACCGCGCTGGCGACGATCTTCGCCCTGCTGCCCATGGCCCTGGGAGTCACCGGCGAGGGCGGCTTCATCGCCCAGCCGCTGGCGGTGGTGGTCATCGGCGGTCTGATCACGTCAACGATGCTGACCCTGCTCCTCGTCCCGACGCTCTACGCGATGGTGGAGCTCCGCAAGGAGCGCCGGGCGAAGAAGAGGGCGGCGAAGCGCGCGAAGAAGGCCGGTACGCCGGACGACTCCTCGGCCTCGTCCTCGTCCTCGGACGAGCCGGAGCCCGCGTCCGTGTGACCGTCCCGTCCGAAGGAGGCCGGGCACCGAACCCACGACGGTACGGTGCCCGGCCTCCGCCGTTTTTCCGTTACGTATCCTGAGTCCTCGAACTGTCACACGGGGGAGGAACGCCGGGCGTGCCGCTGCGCAAGGACGACCCCAGGTCGGTCGGCGGGTACAAGCTGCTCGACCGGCTCGGTGCCGGTGGCATGGGCGCCGTGTACCGGGGCAGATCGCGTTCCGGCCGTGAGGTCGCCGTCAAGGTGGTGCACGCCCAGTACGCCGAGGACCCGGTGTTCCGCGCCCGCTTCCGGCAGGAGATCGAGGCCGTCCGCAAGGTGAGCGGCGCCTTCACCGCGCCGGTGGTGGACGCCGACCCCGAGGCGGTACGGCCCTGGATGGCCACCCAGTACGTGCCCGGCCCCTCGCTCGCCCAGCGGATCCGCGACCGGGGCGCACTGCGCGAGAGCGAACTGCGGCGGCTGGCGCTGGGGTTGGTGGAGGCCCTGCGCGACATCCACCGGGCCGGCGTGGTGCACCGGGACCTCAAGCCCGCCAACGTCCTGATGGCCGACGACGGCCCCCGCGTCATCGACTTCGGCATCTCCCGGGCGGCCGAGAACCACAACACCCTGACCGAGACCGGCCAGATGATCGGCACCCCGCCCTTCATGTCCCCGGAACAGCTCACCGACGCCCGCACGGTCGGCCCCGCCTCGGACGTCTTCTCGCTCGGGGCCCTGCTGGTCTACGCCGTCACCGGACGTGGGCCCTTCGACGCCGACAGCCCGTATCTGACCGCCTACCGGGTCGTGCACCACGAACCCGTGCTGGACGGGCTGGGCCATCCGCTGCGCGGCCTGCTGGCGCGCTGCCTGACCAAGGACGCCGCGGGCCGGCCCGGACTGGACGAACTGGCGCGGGAGTTCGCGACCGCCCTGCCCGAGCCGACGGACGGCGATCAGGCCACCGTGACCCTGCGCATGGACGAGTTCCCGGCCACCGCGGGCACCCGTTCCGCGACCCTCGCCGACCCCGTGGACGTCTCGCGTTCCCGCCGGCGCGACCGCGTCCGCCCGCTGCTGGCCGCGACCGGCACGCTCGGCGCCGTCGCCCTCGGCCTGACGGCCTATCTGATTCTGGGGACGAAGGGGACGGAGACCGGACACGAGCCGAGCCGCCCCCCGTCGTCGGCGGCGTCCCGGTGGGCGGCGCCGCCCACCGGCTGGAAGCCGTGGCAGTCGACCGTCTTCGAGACCGCCGCGCACGGAGTGCGCAAGCCACTGGGCACGGACGGCGGCGGAATGCGGGGCCGGCCGGACTGCCAGGTGTACGAGGGCACCGTGTACTGCGCGGGCGACGGCATCCTGCCCGTACGTCTGGACGGCCGGACGGGTGCGACCGTCTGGCGCGCCGAGCCGGTGCGCCACGGCGACGGCAGGGGCTCGTACGACTTCACGCTGCTCGGCGTCCGGGACGACGCGGTACTGGTCCAGCAGCTCTTCCATCCCGACGGCGCCGCCGACAGCATGACCAGGGTCGTCGCCTACGACACCGGAAGCGGGAAGCGGCTCTGGCAGCGCGTGGTGAACGACGACTGGGCCGACACGACCCTCTCCGGCGATGTCGTCGTGCTCCCGGACAGCGGCGGCAGCACCGTGACGGCCCGCTCGCCCCGCACCGGCGCGGCGCGCTGGACGGCACAGCTGCCCCCGGAGCACTTCTGCGGATTCGCGGGGGCCGGCGAGGGCCTGTACCTCCAGTGCAGCCCGGAGGCGGATGAGCCCGCCGACTCCCTGGTCCTGGCACTGGACCGTGCCGACGGCTCGACCCGCCGGCTCACCGTGCCGCGCCAGTCCGGTCTCCTCGGCACCTTCGAGGGCCGGCTCCTCTTCCTGGACCTGACCCAGGACGAGGAGGGCAGCGTGCTCATGGGTGAGGGCGCGCCGGTCGCCCGGATACGGCTCGTGGACCCGCAGACGGGTGCGAGCAGCACCACGCGGCTGGCGGAGAAGTACGCCGGGCAGGTGGCGCTGGCGGACGGGACGCTGTGGTTCGCCACCTCCAGCGGACGGGTGACCGCCGTCTCGGTCCGCACCGGCGAGCGGCTGTGGCAGACCCCGACCAGCCTGGAGCATCCGTCCGAGGCGACCTACGACCCGCGGACGCGGGCCGTGTACCTGGTCAGTGAGAGCGGCCGGGTGGGAGCTCTCGACGCGCACAGGGGCACGCTGCTGTGGGAGACCCTGCCGCGTGCCGAACGCAACGACTCCGGCTGGTCCGCCCCCAGGGTGCGGCTCCTCGACGGTGCCCTGGTCGTGGCCACCCCCGACGGCACCGTCTTCAGCCTCGACCCCGCTCACCCCGACCGGAAACCCGTGCCGGGGTGAGCCTCGGGGCCACGGCAGGGCCTACGGCAGCGCGAGCATCCGCTCCAGGGCCAGCTTGGCGAACGCCTCGGTCTCCTTGTCGACCTCGATCCGGTTGACGAGGTTGCCCTCGGCCAGGGACTCCAGGGCCCAGACCAGGTGGGGGAGGTCGATGCGGTTCATGGTCGAGCAGAAGCAGACCGTCTTGTCGAGGAAGACGATCTCCTTGCCCTCCGGCGCGAAACGGTTCGCCAGCCGGCGCACCAGGTTCAGTTCCGTGCCGATGGCCCACTTGGAGCCGGCCGGGGCGGCCTCCAGGGCCTTGATGATGTACTCCGTCGAGCCGACGTAGTCCGCCGCGGCCACGACCTCGTGCTTGCATTCGGGGTGGACGAGGACGTTCACGCCCGGGATGCGCTCGCGCACGTCGTTCACCGAGTCCAGGCTGAAGCGGCCGTGCACCGAGCAGTGGCCGCGCCACAGGATCATCTTCGCGGCGCGCAGCTCGTCGGCGGTCAGTCCGCCGTTCGGCTTGTGCGGGTTGTAGACGACGCAGTCCTCCAGGGACATGCCCATGTCCCGCACGGCGGTGTTGCGCCCGAGGTGCTGGTCGGGCAGGAACAGGACCTTCTCACCCTGCTCGAAGGCCCAGTCCAGGGCACGCTTGGCGTTCGAGGAGGTGCAGATCGTGCCGCCGTGCTTGCCCGTGAAGGCCTTGATGTCGGCGGACGAGTTCATGTACGAGACGGGGACGACCTGCTCGGCTATCCCTGCCTCGGTCAGCACGTCCCAGCACTCGGCGACCTGCTCGGCGGTCGCCATGTCGGCCATCGAGCAGCCGGCGGCGAGGTCGGGCAGGACCACCTTCTGGTCGTCGGACGTGAGGATGTCCGCCGACTCCGCCATGAAGTGCACGCCGCAGAACACGATGTACTCGGCCTCCGGGCGCGCGGCCGCGTCCCGGGCCAGCTTGAAGGAGTCGCCGGTGACATCCGCGAACTGGATGACCTCGTCGCGCTGGTAGTGGTGGCCGAGCACGAAGACCTTGTTCCCGAGCTTCGCCTTGGCCGCGCGGGCGCGCTCGACCAGGTCCGGGTCGGACGGCGACGGCAGGTCACCGGGGCACTCGACACCGCGCTCGCTCCGCGGGTCGGCCTCGCGGCCGAGCAGCAGCAGGGCGAGGGGCGTCGGCTGTACGTCGAGCTCCTGGGTCTGGGCGGTGGTCACGACACGCACCCTTTCTGTTCTGCGGCTCGCCGGGACCGGAACGACCGGACCCGGCGGGTCATGCGGGACACCTTCATCGACTTCTCGTCGATTTGACGCTATCTATCATAACTGGTTCACGTCACTTTGACGATGTCCATCGTGTCGATGTGACGTGAATCCCGGCGAAGGGTAGGCGTATTCCCCGAAGAGGCGTTTTCCGCTTCGCACGCCGTGTGCGAGCATGAAGAGAAACCGAAAGACAAGCGCCCGGCCCGGAATGAATCCGCGGCCCCGCCGGTTGCAACCGTCGGCAAGCAGTCTCCGTACAACCCGGGAGAGATGTAGATGTCCGTATCGGACGAGACCAGCACCGTCACCGACGGCATCGTCCTGACCGACGCCGCCGCGTCCAAGGTCAAGGCCCTGCTCGACCAGGAAGGCCGTGACGACCTCGCCCTGCGTGTGGCCGTCCAGCCGGGTGGCTGCTCCGGCCTGCGCTACCAGCTCTTCTTCGACGAGCGTTCCCTCGACGGTGACGTGGAGAAGGACTTCGACGGTGTGAAGGTCGTCACCGACCGCATGAGCGCCCCGTACCTGGGCGGTGCCACCATCGACTTCGTCGACACCATCGAGAAGCAGGGCTTCACGATCGACAACCCGAACGCGACCGGCTCCTGCGCCTGCGGCGACTCCTTCAGCTGAGCCCGCCGCGCCGCTTCGGCGCGCTGGGACACCGAAAAGGCGGCGACCCCCTCCGACGGGGCCGCCGCCTTTCGCTGTCCGCGGGCCCTACCGGGCCCCGGACGTCCGCGGCGCGTCCGGAAGCACGCTCCCCGGCTTCTCCAGCGGGAGCGCCTGGCCGTCCGTGCCCACGACCTTGCGGTCGCCGATCGGCTCGTCCAGCTGCACGGTCCGGTGGAACACCTTCGCCACCTGGATGCAGATCGTGTCCGGTCGCGAGGTCTCGGTCACCCGGACCGTCACCCGGTCGTCGCTCTCGCTCGCGGTCACCTCGTAGTCGGCGCACACACCACCCGTGAAGGCCACGGTCAGCTCCCGGCCGTCGGCCGTGTAGCCGTCCACCGTCACGTTCCGTGTGACGGGTTCCGAGGTCGGCTCGTCCTTCGGCCCGGTCGGCCGCGGGCTCGGCTGCTCGGGCGGCGTCTGCGCGGGTGTGCTCGAAGCCAGGTACTCCGGGTCGATCGCCGGATACGTGACCGTGAAGCTGTCCCGCGCGCCCGGCGCCCGCACCTCGAACAGCCAGGACGGCACCAGCGCCTGCCGGGCGTCCACATGGTGCGCGGCCAGCCCGAACACCGCCTTCTCGACCGTGAGGACGTCCTTCGCCGGCGCACCCGTCGACGCCGGCGCCCCACACGGCGCCTCGGGCCGGTTCTCCAGCGGGGCGGGACTGGCGCAGCCCCCGATGCCCGCACGGCGGTCGGTCCCCGGCGCCGCGTTCATCAGCCCGAGCGTCTTCCCGGCGTCCAGCACGGGATACGTGTCCCCCTTCACCGGTGCCTTCAACTGGCCGCTCCCGCCGACCACCGAGCCGTCGGCGCCCACGGTCACGCCGGTCGTCCAGCCGTAGGTGGGCAGGCCACCGACCACGGGGTTCGCGTTGACGACCCGCTGGGCGCCCATCACCTGGCTCGCGTCGCGCTTCGCGTCACCCTGACCCACGGCCGCCAGCACCGGAGCGGCCGCCCGCTTCGCGGTCTCCTCGTCGACCGGGTCGCCGTCCGCGGCGCGGAGGTCCTTGTGGCAGACGGTGGTGGACCGGCAGTCGTCGGTGCCGGGAGAGTGCCGGTAGAACGTCCAGGTCCCCGGCGCCTGCCTGTTCACCTGGAGACTGGGCCCCGCCCCGTCCTGCGCGCCGATCCGCCAGGCCTGCCCCTGCGCCACGGGCGTCCCGTCCACCCCGAGCGCCTCGGCCAGCCGCGCCACCTCGTCCTCGCCGACCTCGCCGGCGGCCCGGTACACCGGCGCCGAGCCGGGCCCGTCGGGCAGTTCGCCGGCGGCCTCGTAGGTCACGCCGTACGGGTTGGGCTCCCCGGGCGCGATGCCGCCCGTGTCGCCCCCGGTGTAGCCGTCGAGCCGGAGCGGCGGGGGAGTGTCGCCGCCGGGCGCCGAGGACGTCGTACCGCTGTCCGGCCCGCCGGACACGTTCGCGGCCAGGAACGCCCCACCGCCACCGACGAGCAGGACGGCGGCGGCGACGGAGGCGATGACGGCGGGGGAGCGTCGGCGCGCCGGTCCGGCGGGCTCGCCCGCGCCGGGATCCGGAGTGGCGTCCGGTGCCTCGTCGGGATCCGGAGTGGCGTCCGGTGCCTCGTCGGCACCGGCCCGCTCACCGGCGTCGGCGGCAGCGGCGTCCGCATCGGCGCCGACCGCCTCACCCTCGCCCCCGGCCTTCTCGGCGTCGCGCTCGCGCTCCACGTCCGCCTGGGCCTCGGCCTCGGCGTCCGGCCCGCTCCCGGCCACGGCGGCACCCTCGTCCTCGGCGTCGGGAACGGGTGTGCCGTTCTCCCGGGCACCGGGAGCCTCGGTGCCGGCGGCGCCCTCCTCCTGCCGGGCGTCCTGCTCCTCGGCGGAGGCGTCGGCGCCCGTGTCGTCGTTCTCGGGTCGCTCGGTGTTCACCGCATCGCTCCTTCGGCTGCGCACATGTCCCATGACCCTGACCAGACCCTGTCAAAAAGGTCGGTCCGCCGGGTCGTATCCCGCATCCCCTTTACGGGGGACAGCGATGGGACGCAGCGGGGGAGCGCACGGTTCCCCGAAAGGCGCCGATCGGGCCGCCGGATTTCGAACGGTCCGCCGGTCAGTCGCCGTAGTCCGACATGGCGTCCAGCAGCCGCGCCGACTTCGGCGGCACGGTGACCCCGTGGATGAGTGACGGGGAGACGGGACGGGAAAGGACACGGTCGGGAACGGCCCAGTGGGGCACCATCCGCGCGCAGTCTCCGAGCAGCGACGCGAGATCGACCTCAGGGTCGGCCGGAGCGGGGGCGTGGACCTCGAATTTCGTCATAGGGCACCGTAGACATGACGAAGCGCGCGAAGAAAGATCTACTATCGGGTAGTTTCGTCCGCTTCAGAGTCCCGGTCACGAACGGTAGCGTGGACTGTCAATTCCACCTCCCCGCAGGAGACTCCACGCCGTGCGCATCGCAGTCACCGGCTCCATCGCCACCGACCATCTCATGACCTTCCCCGGCCGCTTCGCCGACCAGTTCGTAGCGGACCAGTTGCACACGGTCTCGCTCTCCTTCCTGGTCGACAACCTGGACGTACGCCGGGGCGGCGTCGGCGCGAACATCGCCTTCGGCATGGGCCAGCTGGGCACGAAGCCGATCCTGGTCGGCGCCGCGGGCTCCGACTTCGACGACTACCGGTCCTGGCTGGACCGGCACGGCGTGGACACCGGCTCGGTCCGTATCTCCGAGACCCTGCACACCGCCCGCTTCGTCTGCACCACCGACGCCGACCACAACCAGATCGGCTCCTTCTACACCGGCGCGATGAGCGAGGCCCGCCTGATCGAGCTCAAGACCGTCGCGGACCGCGTGGGCGGCCTCGACCTGGTCCTCATCGGTGCCGACGACCCCGAGGCGATGCTCCGCCACACCGAGGAGTGCCGCTCCCGCGGGATCCCGTTCGCCGCGGACTTCTCCCAGCAGATCGCCCGTATGAACGGCGAGGAGATCCGCATCCTGCTGGAGGGGGCGACCTACCTCTTCTCCAACGAGTACGAGAAGGGTTTGATCGAGTCCAAGACCGGCTGGACCGACGAGGAGATCCTGTCCAAGGTCGGCCACCGCATCACGACCCTCGGCTCGCGCGGTGTGCGCATCGAGCGGACCGGTCAGGACCCCGTCGAGGTCGGCTGCCCCGACGAGGAGAGCAAGACCGACCCCACGGGCGTCGGCGACGCCTTCCGTGCCGGGTTCCTGTCGGGGGTGGCGTGGGGTCTGTCCCTGGAGCGGGCCGCGCAGGTCGGGTGCATGCTGGCGACGCTCGTCATCGAGACGGTGGGGACGCAGGAGTACCAGCTGCGGCGGGTGCACTTCATGGAGCGGCTGGCGAAGGCGTACGGGGACGCCGCCGCCGAAGAGGTTCGCAAGCACCTCGACTGAGGCCGGGTGCGCCTGCGCGCCCGAAGAGGCGGGCGCGCAGGCGGGTGCGGACCCCTTGTGCCCCTGCAGGGGCCTTCAGGCCACCCGGCGGACGACGTACGCCGTCCCCCGTTGTGCCGGTTCCTCGCCCACGTACTGCTGGCCCCGCATCTCGCACCACGCCGGGATGTCCAGACGGGCCGCCTCGTCGTCCGACAGCACACGGATCGTGCCGCCCACGGGGACATCGCCGATGACCTTGGCGAGCTCGATGACGGGGATCGGGCACCGCTTGCCGAGGGAGTCCACGACCAGGACGTCCTCCTCCCGCACGACCGCCCCGGCAACCGGTGCTCCGAGCTTCTCCCGCACCCCCGCGACGGCCCCCGGCAGCACCTCCAGGAACCGTTCCACGTCCTTCGCCGCCGTCCCGAACGGCAGGGACACCCGTACGTTCCCCTCGCTCAGCACCCCCATCGCCTTCAGCACATGGCTCGGCGTCAGCGTGCTGCTCGTGCAGGACGAGCCGGACGAGACCGAGAACCCGGCCCGGTCCAGCTCGTGCAACAGGGTCTCCCCGTCGACATAGAGACAGGAGAAGGTGACGATCCCGGGCAGCCGCCGCTCCGGATCCCCGACGACCTCCACATCCGGCACCAGTCGCGGCACCCCCGCCCGGATCCGCTCCGTCAGCTCCCGCAGCCGCACCGCCTCTTGGGCCGCCTCCGCCCGGACCGCCCGCAGCGAGGCCGCCGCGGCGACGATCGCCGGGATGTTCTCGAACCCGGCCGCCCGCCCCGACTCCCGCTCGTCGGCGGGCCCTTGCGCGGCGAACCGCGTCCCCTTGCGTACGACGAGCAGGCCGACCCCCGACGGGCCACCCCACTTGTGGGCGCTCCCGGTCAGCACCGACCAGTCGCCCTCGACCCGTCCCCAGGCCAGCGACTGCGCCGCGTCCACCAGCAGCGGCACCCCGGCCTCCCGGCACACCCCGGCCACCTCCGCGACCGGCTGCTCGGTCCCCACCTCGTGGTTGGCCGACTGCAGACAGGCGAGCGCGGTGTCGGACCGCAGCGCGTCCGCGTAGCCCCGCACGCTCACCGCCCCCGCCCGGTCCACCGCGACCTGGGTGACCGTTCCCCCGTCCCTCTCGTGCGCGTCAGCCGCATGGAGGACGCAGGAGTGTTCGACGGCGGACACGATCAGGTGGCGTCCGATCCGGCGCCGGCCCGCCAACACCCCGGCGACACCCGAGTGGACGGCTTTCGTCCCCGATGGGGTGAACACCAACTCGTCGGCACGGCAGCCCACGACCTCGGCGGCCGCCTCCCGGGCCGCGTCCAGCAACAACCGTGCCCGGCGCCCCTCCCGGTACAGACGCGCGGGATCGGCCCACCCCTCGTCGAGGGAGGCCTGCAGAGCCTGCCGCGCAACGGGATGAAGAGGAGCGCTGGAAGCAGCGTCGAAGTAGCCCACACACCCACGCTAGACGCCCGTGCACCGCAACGCCGCAAAGGGGTTCGGGGCGGTCGCGTCAGCGGCTCCGCCCCGGGCGTGACAAGCCCGAACGGACCCGCACCCGCCAAACCAGCGAACCACCCCACCCCATAGGGACCCCTCCCCGTGAACCCCTGGAAGGCGTCGGCTAGGGTTTGGTCCGCATAAACATCCAAACCCCTGCCCGACGCAGGGCGGCGACCGACCAGCGAGAAGGCCAGGCCGCAGCCAACACGCGCGGGCGAGACTCTCGGGAAGGCGCTACGTGAGTCCCAACGGCTCCGACCGCTCGCCGCGGCGCCCGATGCGGCGGAAGCTGCTGCAGGCAATGACTGCGGGCCTGGTCCTGGCGACAGCCACCGGTTGCTCGTACAACTGGGAAGACTTCCCCCGTCTTGGTATGCCCACCCCGACCACGGAAGAGGCTCCGCGGATCCTCTCCCTGTGGCAGGGGTCCTGGGCGGCGGCGCTCGCCGTCGGCGTGCTGGTGTGGGGCCTCATCCTGTGGAGCGCCATCTTCCACCGGCGTAGCCGCACCAAGGTCGAGGTCCCTCCGCAGACCCGGTACAACATGCCCATCGAGGCGCTGTACACCGTGGTCCCGCTGATCATCGTCTCGGTCCTGTTCTATTTCACGGCCCGCGACGAGTCGAAGCTCCTCAGCCTCAAGGACAAGCCCGACGTCACCGTCAACGTCGTCGGCTTCCAGTGGAGCTGGTGCTTCAACATGGTCGCGAACGTCGAAGGTTCCACCGGCGACGCCAAGACGGCGAAGGAACTGGACGCGATTCCGAACCGGTACAAGGAAGACTTCCCGGCCGACGCCGGCGGTGTCTACGACTGCGGCACCCCCGGCACCCGGAACCCGCAGACGGGCAACCCGGGCCCGACCCTGTGGCTGCCCAAGGGCAAGACGGTCCGCTTCGTCCTCACCTCGCGTGACGTCATCCACTCCTTCTGGGTGGTGCCGTTCCTGATGAAGCAGGACGTCATCCCGGGCCACACCAACGCCTTCGAGGTGACCCCCAACCGTGAGGGCACCTTCCTGGGCAAGTGCGCCGAGCTGTGCGGCGTCGACCACTCCCGGATGCTGTTCAACGTGAAGGTCGTCTCCCCCGAGCGGTACGAGCAGCACCTCAAGGACCTCGCCAAGAAGGGGCAGACCGGTTACGTTCCCGCCGGCATCGCGCAGACGAGCCACGAGAAGAACCGGGAGACGACAAACCTGTGAGCATCCTCAACGAACCCCAGGGTGCCGCGGCAGCTGAGGACTCGTACGAGAACGAGCTGCCGGTCCGGCGCCGGCAACCCGGCAACGTCGTGGTCAAGTGGCTCACCACCACCGACCACAAGACGATCGGAACGCTGTACCTCGTCACGTCGTTCGCGTTCTTCGTGATCGGTGGCGTGATGGCGCTGCTCATGCGCGCCGAGCTGGCCCGGCCTGGTCTGCAGATCATGTCGAACGAGCAGTTCAACCAGGCGTTCACGATGCACGGCACGATCATGCTGCTGATGTTCGCGACGCCGCTGTTCGCCGGCTTCGCGAACTGGATCATGCCGCTGCAGATCGGCGCGCCGGACGTGGCCTTCCCCCGGCTGAACATGTTCGCCTACTGGCTGTACCTGTTCGGCTCGCTCATCGCGGTCGGTGGCTTCCTCACCCCGCAGGGCGCGGCCGACTTCGGCTGGTTCGCCTACTCCCCGCTGTCGGACGCGGTCCGCAGCCCGGGCATCGGCGCCGACATGTGGATCATGGGCCTGGCCTTCTCCGGCTTCGGCACCATCCTCGGCTCGGTCAACTTCATCACCACGATCATCTGCATGCGCGCCCCCGGCATGACGATGTTCCGCATGCCGATCTTCACCTGGAACGTGCTGCTGACCGGTGTGCTGGTCCTGCTCGCCTTCCCGGTGCTGGCCGCGGCGCTGTTCGCGCTGGAGGCGGACCGCAAGTTCGGCGCGCACATCTTCGACTCGGCCAACGGCGGAGCGCTGCTGTGGCAGCACCTCTTCTGGTTCTTCGGCCATCCGGAGGTGTACATCATCGCGCTGCCGTTCTTCGGCATCATCAGTGAGGTCATCCCGGTCTTCTCCCGCAAGCCGATGTTCGGCTACATGGGTCTGATCGCGGCGACCATCGCGATCGCGGGTCTGTCCGTGACGGTGTGGGCGCACCACATGTACGTCACCGGCGGTGTGCTGCTGCCGTTCTTCGCCTTCATGACGTTCCTCATCGCCGTACCCACCGGCGTGAAGTTCTTCAACTGGATCGGCACCATGTGGAAGGGCTCACTGTCCTTCGAGACGCCGATGCTGTGGGCGACCGGCTTCCTCATCACCTTCACCTTCGGTGGTCTGACCGGCGTCATCCTGGCGTCGCCGCCGCTGGACTTCCACATCTCCGACTCGTACTTCGTGGTGGCGCACTTCCACTACGTCGTCTTCGGCACGGTGGTGTTCGCGATGTTCTCCGGCTTCCACTTCTGGTGGCCGAAGTTCACCGGCAAGATGCTCGACGAGCGCCTCGGCAAGATCACGTTCTGGACGCTGTTCATCGGCTTCCACGGCACCTTCCTGGTCCAGCACTGGCTGGGTGCCGAGGGCATGCCGCGTCGTTACGCCGACTACCTGGCGGCCGACGGCTTCACCGCCCTGAACACCATCTCGACGATCGCCTCGTTCGTGCTCGGCGCGTCGCTCCTGCCGTTCTTCTACAACGTGTGGAAGACCGCCAAGTACGGCAAGCCGGTCGGCGTCGACGACCCGTGGGGCTACGGCCGCTCGCTGGAGTGGGCGACGTCCTGCCCGCCGCCGCGGCACAACTTCCTCACCCTGCCGCGGATCCGTTCCGAATCCCCGGCGTTCGACCTGCACCACCCTGAGATCGCCGCACTCGACCAGCTCGAGAACGCCCCTCACGGTGAGAAGGCTCTGGCTGGTGGCAAGGAGGCCGGCAAGTGAAGGTCCAAGGCAGGATGTTCATCTGGCTGAGCGTCTTCATCCTCGCCATGGCGATCGTCTATGGCGTGTGGTCGAAGGAGCCGGCCGGTACCACGGCCCTCTTCCTGGCCTTCGGGCTGGCCATCATGATCGGTTTCTACCTCGGCTTCACGGCCAAGCGGGTCGACACCGGTGCGCAGGACAACAAGGAAGCGGACGTCGCGGACGACGCCGGCGAGGTCGGGTTCTTCAGCCCGCACAGCTGGCAGCCCCTCTCCCTCGCGATCGGCGGTGCCCTCGCCTTCCTGGCGATCGCCGTCGGCTGGTGGCTGCTGTACTTCTCGATGCCGCTGATCCTGGTCGGCCTCTGGGGCTGGGTGTTCGAGTACTACCGCGGTGAGAACCGCACCCAGTAACACGAGCTGAGCTCATCAGGAGCCCGGACCCTCCGTCAGGAGCGTCCGGGCTCCTGCGTCTGCCGCAATCGGAATCACTCGTACGCGTCACCCCGCGCGCCATGCCCGACCTGGCTTCCTAGCGTGAAGCCATGAGCCACACGCCACCGCGCACGAGCACAGTCATAGGCTGCACGCTGCTGGTCATAGCCCTCGGGGTGGGCGTCACCAGCTGCGGCAGCGACGGCAACCCGCTTTCCGCCGCCCCGTACGACGCGGCGGACCAGATCGCCTTCAACGGCCCGTCGGGCGACGGCAAGAAGGCCGACCCCGACAAACCCCTGGAAGTCACCACCGAGGACTCCGACGGCCGCATCACGGACGTCACCGCCAGGGACGCCGCAGGACGCTACGTCGCGGGCGAACTCTCCGCCGACGGCACCCGCTGGCACAGCACCTCCCCGCTCGCCGCCAACGCCCGCTACACGGTCCGCGTGAGCACCGAGGACGAGGACGGCGCCCCCGGCCGCAAGGTCCTCACCTTCGACACCAGCAGGCCGACCACGAAGAAGCTGACGGTCACGTTCGGCCCCAGGGCGGGCAAGTACGGCGTGGGCCAGCCCATCACGGCCGAGCTGAGCAGCCCCGTCAAGGACAGCAAGCAGCGGGCGATAGTCGAGAGCGCCCTCAAGGTCGACTCCATACCCGCGGTCAAGGGCGCCTGGCACTGGGTGGACGACAAGAAGCTGCACTACCGCCCGATGGAGTACTGGCCGACCCACGCCACCGTCCGGGCCCGCAGCAATCTGGAGGGCATCAAGATCAGCGACCGCCTCCGAGGCGGCGCGGCCGAGCCCCTGACCATCACCACCGGCGACCGGGTCGTCGCCGTCACGGACGCCGCGACGCACCAGATGACCGTCTACCGCAACGGCGAGGTCATCAGGCAGATCCCGGTCACCACGGGCAAGCCCGGCTACGACACCCGCAACGGCGTCAAGGTGGTCCTCGCCAAGGAAGGCACCGTTCGCATGACCAGCGCGAGCATCGGTGCCTCGGACTTCTACGACCTGACCGTCCACCACTCCGTCAGGGTCACCAACAGCGGCGAGTACGTCCACGCCGCCCCCTGGTCGACAGGCTCCCAGGGGTACGCCAACGTCAGCCACGGCTGCACGGGCATGAGCCCCGGCAACGCCGCGTGGTTCTACGACACCATCAGCGAGGGCGACATCGTCGAGGTCGTCAACTCGGGCGGCGACACCATGGCCCCCTTCGGCAACGGCTTCGGCGACTGGAACCTGCCGTGGAAGAAGTGGCGCACCGGCAGCGCCCTGGTGGGCGGCACGCCGGACGGCCCGAGCCCGGCGGAACGCGCCAGGCTGAGGCCGCAGAGCGTGTGAGCGCCCTCCAGGGAGGCGTATCCGGCCCCTAGGCGCTCTGCAGCCTCTTCGTACGCAGCAGGGAGGCCAGCGCCCCCGCGAACTCCACCGGCTCCACAGGCAACGTCACGGCCGCCTCGGCCCGGCTCCACGTGGCCAGCCACGCATCCTGCGGCCGCCCGATCAGCAGCAGCACCGGCGGGGCGTTGAACACCTCGTCCTTGATCTGCCGGCAGAGTCCCATGCCCCCCATGGGCACCGCCTCGCCGTCCAGGACGCAGACGTCGATCCCGCCCTTGTCCAGCTCCTTGACGACGGCGGCCGCAGTCGCGCACTCCACGAACTCCACGACAGGGACATCCGGGGCGGGCCTGCGCCCCGTCGCCAACCTCACCTGCTCGCGGGTGTTGGAGTCGTCGCTGTAGACCAGCACCGTGGCGGTCGGCTGCATTGTTCCTCCGTGACGTCAGCGTCGTAAGGACAGGCCTGTTGCGCCGGATGCTACTCCCTTGAACACCACGTCAACACCGGTATGAACGGGGAAGACACTCCGAACGGCACCCCCCGGAGTGAGGGCGGGATAAGCGACCGACATAATGTCGGTCGTGGCGACAGCAACGACAGTAGACAAGGGTCACGCGCACCCGTCGGTCAATCGACCGAACCTCACCAGCGTCGGAACCATCATCTGGTTGAGTTCCGAGCTGATGTTCTTCGCGGCCCTCTTCGCGATGTACTTCACCCTGCGATCGGTGACGGGTCCGGACTTCTGGCACGAGAAGGCGGACGCCCTGAACTTCCCGTTCTCGGCGACGAACACCACGATCCTGGTGCTCTCCTCCCTCACCTGCCAGCTCGGCGTCTTCGCCGCCGAGCGAGGTGACGTGAAGAAGCTCCGGGGCTGGTTCATCGTCACCTTCATCATGGGTGCCATCTTCATCGGCGGTCAGGTGTACGAGTACACCGAGCTGGTCAAGCACGAGGGCCTCTCGCTCTCGTCCGACCCGTACGGCTCGGTCTTCTACCTGACCACCGGCTTCCACGGCCTGCACGTGACGGGCGGCCTCATCGCCTTCCTGCTGGTCCTCGGCCGTACGTACATGGCCAAGAGGTTCACGCACGAGCAGGCGACCGCCGCGATCGTCGTGTCCTACTACTGGCACTTCGTCGATGTCGTCTGGATCGGCCTCTTCGCCACGATCTACATGATCAAGTAGCCGGGCCCGATCCGGCGCGCGTTCCACAACGCACCTACCAGAAGCATCGACGCAGAAGATCCTGACACCGGGGTAATCCGTGAAAAAGCTCTCCGCACGACGACGCCATCCGCTGGCGGCGGTCGTCGTCCTACTCCTCGCGCTGGCGTGCACGGGGGGGCTGTACGCCGTGTTCGCGCCCGCGGACAAGGCGCAGGCCGAGGAAACCGCCCAGTCCCTCACCATCGAGGAGGGCAAGAAGCTCTACGCCGTCGGCTGCGCCAGCTGCCACGGAACCGGCGGTCAGGGCACCTCCGACGGTCCGAGCCTGGTGGGCGTCGGCGCCGCGGCCGTCGACTTCCAGGTGTCGACGGGCCGTATGCCGGCCGCCACCTCCCAGGGCGCCCAGGTCCCGCGGAAGAAGAACATCTACTCGCAGGCCGAGATCGACCAGCTCGCGGCGTACATCGCCTCGCTGGGCGCCGGCCCGGCCGTCCCGACCGAGGAGCAGTACGGCCCCGAGGGAGCGGACATCGCCAAGGGCGGCGACCTCTTCCGCAACAACTGCGCCCAGTGCCACAACTTCACCGGTAAGGGCGGCGCGCTGACGCACGGCAAGTACGCGCCTTCGCTCGAGGGTGTCGACCCGAAGCACATCTACGAGGCCATGCAGACCGGCCCGCAGAACATGCCGTCGTTCCCCGACACCACGCTGTCGGAGCAGAACAAGAAGGACATCATCGCGTACCTGCACGCGGTCAACAGCGATGAGACGGAGAACCCCGGCGGTCTGGAGCTGGGCGGCCTCGGGCCGGTCAGCGAGGGTCTGTTCGGCTGGATCTTCGGCCTCGGCGGCCTGATCGCCGTCGCTGTGTGGGTCGCCGCTCGGACCGCAAAGGCCAAGAAGTCATGAGTAGCCAAGACATTCCAGAAGAGAACCTGCCGGCTGAGCAGGACGCCCACGTCGCGGTGGCGGACGAGAAGGACCCCTTCGCCGACCCTGGTCTGCCGCCGCACGAGCACCGGATCCAGGACATCGACGAGCGGGCCGCCAAGCGGTCCGAGCGCACGGTCGCCCTGCTGTTCACGCTGTCGATGCTGGCCACCGTCGGCTTCATCGCCTCGTTCGTGGCGATCCCCGTCGACAAGTCGGTCTTCATCTTCCCGCTGGGCCACATCAGCGCGCTGAACTTCGCGCTCGGTGTGACCCTCGGCCTCGCGCTGTTCTGCATCGGCGCGGGTGCGGTCCACTGGGCCCGCACCCTGATGTCCGACGTGGAGGTCGCGGACGAGCGGCACCCGATCCAGGCGTCGCCCGAGGTCAAGGCCAAGGTCATGGCCGACTTCAAGCAGGGCGCCAAGGAGTCCGCGCTGGGTCGCCGCAAGCTGATCCGCAACACCATGTTCGGTGCGCTGGCCCTGTTCCCGCTCTCCGGCGTCGTGCTGCTGCGTGACCTCGGCCCGCTGCCCGGCACCAAGCTGCGCCACACCATGTGGTCCAAGGGCAAGCTGCTCGTCAACATGAACACCAACGAGCCGCTGCGTCCCTCGGACGTCGCGGCCGGCTCCCTCACCTTCGCCAAGCCGGAGGGCCTGGAGGAGCACGACCACGGCTTCCAGAACGAGATCGCCAAGGCCGCCCTGATGATCGTCCGGCTCCAGCCCGACGACATCAAGGACAAGCGCGAGCTCGAATGGTCGCACGAGGGGATCGTCGCGTACTCGAAGATCTGCACCCACGTCGGTTGCCCGATCTCCCTGTACGAGCAGCAGACGCACCACGTGCTCTGCCCCTGCCACCAGTCCACCTTCGACCTCTCCGACGGTGCCCGAGTGATCTTCGGCCCGGCCGGTCACGCCCTGCCGCAGCTGCGCATCGGCGTGAACGACGAGGGCTACCTCGAGGCGCTCGGCGACTTCGAAGAGCCCGTCGGTCCTGCATTCTGGGAGCGCGGATGAGCACCACAGAGAAGACAGAGTCCCGCTCGCGCGGGAAGGCACCGGCCGGCGAGCGCGTCGCCGACTGGGCGGACGGCCGGCTCGGGATCTACTCCCTGGCCAAGGCCAACATGCGCAAGATCTTCCCCGACCACTGGTCGTTCATGCTGGGTGAGGTCTGCCTCTACAGCTTCATCATCATCATCCTCACGGGTGTGTACCTGACGCTGTTCTTCCACCCGTCGATGAACGAGGTGGAGTACCACGGCAGTTACGTCCCGCTCCAGGGACAGCTGATGAGCGAGGCGTTCAGCTCGACCCTGCACATCTCCTTCGACGTGCGCGGTGGTCTGCTCATCCGGCAGATCCACCACTGGGCGGCGATCATCTTCCTCGCCGGCATGTTCGTGCACATGATGCGCGTCTTCTTCACCGGCGCGTTCCGCAAGCCGCGTGAGATCAACTGGCTGTTCGGCTTCCTGCTGTTCGTCCTGGGCATGTTCACCGGTTTCACCGGCTACTCGCTCCCGGACGACCTGCTCTCCGGCACCGGTGTCCGCTTCACCCAGGGCGCCATCCTGTCCGTGCCGATCGTCGGTACGTACATCTCGATGTTCCTGTTCGGCGGCGAGTTCCCGGGCACCGACTTCGTGGCCCGCTTCTACTCGATCCACATCCTGCTGCTGCCGGGCATCATGCTCGGTCTGGTGGTCGGCCACCTGATCCTGGTCTTCTACCACAAGCACACGCAGTTCGCGGGTCCCGGCAAGAGCAACAAGAACGTCGTCGGCATGCCGCTGCTGCCGGTCTACATGGCCAAGGCCGGAGGCTTCTTCTTCCTGGTCTTCGGTGTCATCGCGCTCATCGCCGGCATCGCGTCCGTCAACCCGATCTGGGCCCTGGGCCCCTACCGGCCCGACTACGTGTCCACGGGCGCCCAGCCCGACTGGTATATGGGCTTCGCCGAGGGCCTCGTCCGCGCCATGCCGGGCTGGGAGATCAACTTCTGGGGTCACACGCTCGTCCTGGGCGTCTTCGTCCCGCTGGTGCTGTTCGGCATCTTCCTCGCCGTGATCGCCCTCTACCCGTTCATCGAGTCCTGGGTCACCGGTGACAAGCGCGAGCACCACCTGCTCGACCGCCCGCGCAACGCCCCGACCCGTACGGCCTTCGGTGTCGCCTGGGTCACCGGGTACATGATCATGCTGATCGGTGGTGGCAACGACATCATCGCCACCCACTTCCACCTGTCGATCAACGCGGTCACCTGGTTCGTCCGCATCGGGTTCTTCGTCGGACCGGTCATCGCCTTCGTCGTCACCAAGCGGATCTGCCTCGGCCTGCAGCGCCGGGACAAGGACAAGGTGCTGCACGGTCGCGAGTCCGGCATCATCAAGCGCCTGCCGCACGGTGAGTTCATCGAGGTGCACGAGCCGCTCAGCCAGGACGCGCTGCACACCCTCACCGCGCACGAGCAGTACAAGCCGCTCGAAATCGGCCCGACGGTCGACGAGAACGGCGTCGAGCGCAAGGTGAAGGGCTCGGAGAAGCTGCGCGCCAAGCTCAGCAAGTCGTACTTCGGCGAGGACGGTCAGATCCCCAAGCCGACCGTCGAGGAGTACAAGGAGATCACGAGCGGCCACGGCCACCACTGATCGCTGCGCACGCCACGGCAGAAGGGCCCCGTCCGGTCTTCGGACGGGGCCCTTCTCCGTGTCCCGCGGCTGGATAGGGTGGACCTCGTCGAGACTCGTGTCCCGGGGGCCGGGACACCACAACTGACCCTGGAGCGGCTTATGAGCGCTGTGACCCCCGCTGGAGGCGACACCGCGGCGGGCCGTTCCTGGCCCGAGGTGCTGAGCGCGCTGCTCGGTGGACAGGACCTGAGCGCCGGTGACACGGCCTGGGCGATGGACCGCTTCATGAGCGGTGAGGCCTCGGACGCGCAGATCGCCGGATTCATGGTGGCGCTGCGGGCCAAGGGCGAGACGGTCGAGGAGATCAACGGCCTCGTCGAGGCGATGTACGCCCACGCGCAGCCGCTGCACATCCCTGGCCCGGCCGTGGACATCGTCGGTACCGGCGGGGACCGGGCCAAGACGGTCAACATCTCGACCATGTCCGCCATCGTGATCGCGGGCGCCGGGGCGAAGGTCGTCAAGCACGGCAACCGGGCGTCGTCCTCGGCGAGCGGCTCGTCCGACGTGCTGGAGAAGCTCGGCATCAACCTGGACCTGGCGCCGGAGGGCGTGGCCAGAGTGGTGGACGAGGCCGGGATCACCTTCTGCTTCGCGGCGAAGTTCCACCCCTCCATGCGGTTCGTCGGTGGCGTACGGCGGGACCTGGGCATCCCGACCTCGTTCAACCTGCTCGGCCCGCTGACCAACCCCGCCCGGGTCACCGCCTCCGCCGTCGGCTGCTTCGACACCCGGATGGCGGGGCTCATCGCCGGCGTCCTGGCCGAGCGCGGCTCGTCCGCGCTGGTCTTCCGCGGCGACGACGGCCTCGACGAGCTGACGACGACGGCCACGTCACGGGTGTGGGTGGTGCGCGACGGCAAGGTGACCGAGGAGGCGTTCGACCCGCGCGAGGTCGGTATCGAGCTGGTGCCCGTGGAGGCGCTGCGGGGCGCGGACGCGTCGTACAACGCGGAGGTCGCCCGCCGGCTCCTGGACGGCGAGAGAGGGCCGGTGCGGGACGCCGTCCTGCTCAACTCGGCCGCGGCGCTGGTGGCGTTGGAGCCCGCGGACGCTCCGCTCGCCGAGCAGATCCGGCTCGGGATGGCGAGGGCGGCGGAGTCGATCGACTCCGGGGCGGCGAAGCGGACGCTGGAGCGCTGGGTGGCCGCCAGCAACGCGTAGCGCGGCCCGGGAATGTCCCGCGATCCGGACACGGGTTGCGGGACATCGATCACTTCACGTACGTTCCTGTCCAGGTCATGAGTGACAGTCATGAGGCCCCGGCCGACTGTCCGGCAACCCTCCGTCCGTGGCGGGGTGCCCCGGGTGAAGACCAGGCCGTAGGCAGCGAGGTCTGCGGCAAGCGCGGACCCCTCGATCAGCCAGGGGTCCTGGTCGTCGAGGAGCCTTCCGTGAGCAAGCGAATGCGATAGGGCCGCAGAGCCCCGCCTCCGCGTTCCCTTTTTCCTTTCACCGCGTCGAGCCCTCCCGGTTCCGCGGCGAACCTCACCTGCCTTCACGGGAGTTGTGCCATGTCCGTCTCCACCGTTGCCGCCGCCCAGTCCGTTTGTGCCCCGCTGCCCGTTCTCGGCAGGGATGTCACCGTCCCGCTCGTCACCGGCGGCGAGGTCACCTACGCCGCGCTCGACTACGCCGCCAGCGCGCCCGCCCTCCAGCGCGTCTGGGACGACGTCGCCGCCTACGCGCCGTACTACGGCAGCGTCCACCGGGGCGCCGGGTACCTCTCCCAGCTGTCCACCGACCTCTTCGAGAACGCCCGGCGCACGGTCGGTGAGTTCCTCGGCTGCCGGGACACCGACCAGGTCGTGTTCACCCGGTCCACCACCGACTCGCTCAACCTCCTCGCCGCCGCCGTCCCCGCCGACTGCCAGGTGTTCGTCTTCGAGACCGAGCACCACGCCGCGCTGCTGCCCTGGCGCGACGCCGCCGTCACCTACCTCGACGCGCCCCGCACACCGCACCAGGCCGTGGAGATCCTGGAGCGCGCCCTCGCCGACCGCGACCCGTACGGCCCGGCCCTGGTCTGCGTCACCGGCGCCTCGAACGTCACCGGTGAGCTGTGGCCCGTACGGGAGCTGGCGGCGGCAGCGCACGCGCACGGTGCCCGGATCGTGCTCGATGCCGCCCAGCTCGCCCCGCACCACCCCGTGAGCGTGCGTGACCTGGACGTCGACTGGGTCGCCTTCTCCGGCCACAAGCTGTACGCGCCGTTCGGCTCCGGTGTCCTGGCCGGGCGCGCCGACTGGCTGCGCGAGGCCGAGCCGTACCTCGCGGGCGGCGGCGCCAGCCGCACGGTCACCCGGCGCGCGGACGGCGCGGTCGACGTGCAGTGGCACGACAGTGCCGCCCGGCACGAGGCCGGCTCCCCGAACGTCATCGGCGCCTACTCCATCGCCTCCGCCTGCAAGGCCCTCACCGAGGCCGGCTTCGACGAGCTGGTCGCCCGCGAGCGGTTCCTGATCGAGAAGGTCCGCGCGGGCCTCGCCGAGGTCCCGGAGGTCCGGGTCCTGTCCCTCTTCGGCGACGACGCCCCGCGCGTCGGTGTGATCTCCTTCGTGGTCGCCGGCTGGAACAGCTCGCACTTCGCCGCCGCGCTCTCCGCCGAGTACGGCATCGGGGTGCGGGACGGCCTGTTCTGCGCCCACCCCCTCGTGCGCACGCTGCTCGGCAGCGACCCGCAGACGCAGGGGGAGTGCGGCGCGCCCGAGGCGGCCCCGGGCGAGAAGTCCCTCAACGCCATCCGCGTGAGCTTCGGCGCGGGTACGCCGGACGAGCACGTGGAGCGGTTCGTACGGGCCGTGAAGGAGCTCGTCACGGACGGGGCGAAGTGGAACTACCGTACGCAGGACGGGCGTTGCGTGCCCGACACGTCGGCGTGAGCCTGCGGATCGGACGCCCCTGGCGTGCGCGCCCGGCTCCCTCTGCGTCCTCGTCCCCGCCACCGGCGCGTCGCCCGGCGGCACGAGCGGTGGACGGGGGACCCAGGACGGTCATCCGCAGGGTGCGCTCGGTGGGGCCGTGAGCAGTTCGCTCGCCCGGTCCGGCGCCTCGGCCAGGGGGCCGGGCCGCCTCGATCGGGACCTTGCCGCGGGGCGTCCGGTGGTCCGGGGGCCCTCGGCGGTGATCACCAGGCACTCTTCATCGGGGAGTGCGGGGCCCGGCCTCCCCGGCTGCCGTCAGCTGTCCAGGCCGATGGCGAAGGCGGCCTCCAGGTCGTGCTGCGAGTAGGTGCGGAAGGCCACGTGCGTGTCCGTCCCCTCCACACCGGGGATCTTGCTGATCCGGCCGGGAATGACCTCGGCGAGGTCCTCGTGCTGCTTCACCCGCACCATGGCGATCAGGTCGTAGGTCCCGGTGACCGAGAAGACCTCGCTGACGTTGTCCAGCGCGGCGATCGACTCCGCGATCTCGGGAATCCGGTCCACGCTGGTCTTGATGAGGACGATCGCGGTGATCACGGCTGGTTCTCTCCCTCGGGGGCCGGAGCAGGGGCGGCACTCACTTTAGTCGTACGACCGAATCGGGCCCACGCGTAACCGAACCCCACCCCGAACCCGACCAGGTGCGCCAGATACGCCACCCCGGGCCCCTGGTCCGCACGCCCCGCCGCCACCCACTGCAGGGCCGCCCAGAAGGGCAGCACGACCCACGCCGGGAAGCGCAGCGGCAGGAAGAGCAGGAAGGGCAGCAGGCTTGTGACGCGTGCCGCGGGGAAGAGGAACAGGAACGCGCCGAGGACCGCGGAGATCGCCCCGGACGCGCCGACCAGCGACTGCGTGGAGTCGTCGTTGGCGGCCGCGTAGCCCAGCAGGGCCAGGTAGCCGCAGCCGAGGTAGAAGAGCGTGAACTGGAGGCGGCCCATCCGTTCCTCCGCCATCACCCCGAAGACGTAGAGGAAGAGCATGTTGCCGAGCAGGTGCACCCAGCTGCCGTGGACGAACAGGGCCGTGGCGGGGGTGAGGGCGGCCCGGGGCGCGCCCTCGAAGAGCTCGGCGGGCACCACGCCCCAGCGCTGGAAGTAGGCCCGCTGCGCCGCGAGCAACCCGTCGCCGACGCCGTACACCGGATTCAGCCCCGCCGCCGGCCCGATCAGGAAGATCAGGCAGCACACGGTGATGAGCCCGTACGTCACCGGCGCCGGCGACCGCAGTACCGTTCGGCCGGCCCTGCCGAACCGAACTCCGAAACGCGCCACGCTCCAGTTGCCGATCATGAATACAGAGCATGACGTAACGGGACGCAGGCGCACAGACCGCCTCGCCGCCCGGGACGGACGGGCGGTGGGTACCCGCCAGGCCGTAGGGTTACGAGCCACACGCACCGGTGAGTCCGGGGCGTCGCGGACAATAGAAGACCTAGAAGGAAAGAGCACGCTCACGATGACGGTTCCCCTGCCGACCGCCACCACGCGGTGGCGCTGCACTCTCTGCGGCAACCTCACGCGCTTCGACGTGACGCGCTCGTCCAAGGTCGTCGAGTACGTCCACCTCGATCTGGCCGGTGAGCCCAAGGTCGAGGAGCGCGAGGTGCTCAGTGAGACGATCGAGTCGGTGCGCTGCCGCTGGTGCAACGCCGTGGACAAGGTGGAACTCGTGGACAGGCCGGGCACCGGCTCCTGACGATGGGGGAGGGCCCGCACAGAGACTGGGGTGTGACGGATGGTGGAGACACAAGGCGGGGGGCCGGGCGACGGCGCCGCTGAGGTGCTCGACCGTCCGCTGCCCGACGGTGTACGGCGCAAGGTCGTGCAGATCGTGTCCGACGGGTTCGGCGGGCTGACCGTAGGTGAACTGCCCGCACAGCTGCGGCAGTACGCCCGGTTCGCCCCGAACCGGCGGGCCAAGTTCGCAGGCAACGCCATGGCGGCGGCGCTGGAGACCGATCCGCTGTTCCGGCAGCGCATCGGGGAGAAGTTCAGAGAGGCCCAGCCGGAGCTCTCCGGTGCCCTGGAATCCGGCTCGGCGCCTGCGGCCGCGGACCCGCTCGACGTGGCGGCCGCGGCCTATGTTCTGCGGCCCGCCGGCTGGGTCAAGCTGGTCACCGCGGCCGGCGAGGAGGCCCAGCGGGCCGACGCCGAGCGCGCCGACGAGGAGAGCCGCGCCGAACTGGAGCGGCTGCGTGAGGAACTCGCCCACGCCCGCGAGCACACCCGGCACGAGACCGAGCGGCTGCGGACCGAGCTGGAGGCGGCCAGGAAAGAAGCGGAATCGCTGCACCGGAAGCTGCGCTCCGCCCTCAGCGACGTCAAGCGCGGCGAGGCCGCCCTGCGCAAGGTCCAGGGCGAGATCGAGGCGGTGCGGGCCGAGGGGCACACCCAGATCTCCGCTGCCGAGAGCGAGAGCCGGCGGCTCAAGGCACGGCTCGCGGAGGCCGAGGCCGCTCTGGAGGCCACGCGCAAAGCAGCGCGCGAGGGGCGCAGTGTCGAGGACATGCGCGTCCGGTTGCTCCTCGACACCCTCCTGGACGCCGCCCAAGGGCTGCGCCGTGAACTGGCGTTGCCGCCGGTCTCCGTGCGCCCCGCCGAGACCGTGGACGCGGTCGAACCGGGACGAATGACCCCGAAGGACATCGCCGCCCGGGCGTTGTCCGAGAACGACCCCGCGATCCTCGACCAGTTGCTCGCCCTGCCGCAGGCGCATCTCGTGGTCGACGGGTACAACGTCACCAAGACCGGCTATCCCCAGATGCCCCTGGAGAAGCAGCGGTTGCGGCTGCTCGGCCAGCTCTCGCAGCTCGCCGCGCAGACCGGCGCCGAGGTGACCTGTGTCTTCGACGGGGCCGAGCTGGTCGCGCCGGTGCTCCTGGCCCCGCCGCGCGGGGTGCGGGTGCTGTTCTCCAAGCCCGGCGTGACCGCCGACGAGTTGATCCGCCAACTGGTGCGTGCCGAGCCGCCGGGGCGTCCGGTCATCGTCGCCTCGACCGACCGCGAGGTGGCCGACGGGGTGGCCCGGGCGGGAGCGCGGCCGGTGGCTTCTGCGGTGCTTCTCAAGCGACTGTCCTGAATGGGCCAACCTGCAGGCGTGATGCCCGAATTGACGGGACTGTCACACAGCGTAGGGTCAGGCGGCCCTCACTCCATGTGAGTTGTGTGTAAAGAATGCAGCGTGTGACGAGAAAAATCGTGTGAGGATTTGATCTGATCACAAGAGGGTCACTAGGGTCTGGCGTCGTACCTCCGAGCGGGTGATCACTCACAAGAAGGGTTTCACCTCCGTGGCGTCCCACCGTCGACCCAAGCAGCCGAGCCGAGCACGTGTGACCGTGCTGACCACCGCCGCCGCTGCCGCCGTGGCCATCAGTTCGCAGGCCGCCAACGCGGCCCCCAGCGAGAAGCCGAGCAAGGACGAGGTCAAGGCCAAGGTCGACAAGCTCTACGAGCAGGCGGAGCACGCCACCGAGAAGTTCAACGGGGCGAGGGAGAAGCAGGAGAAGCTCCAGAAGGAGATCTCCACCATCCAGGACAACGTCGCCCGCGGCCAGGAAGAGCTCAACGAACTCCGGGACGCGATGGGCCTCGCGGCCGCCGCCCAGTACCGCACGGGCAGCATCGACTCCTCCCTCCAGCTGTTCCTGTCGTCGAACCCGGACGACTACCTGGACAAGGCGTCCACCGCCGACCAGCTCAGCGCCCAGCAGGTCGACTCGCTGAAGAAGATCCAGGCGAAGCAGCGCGAACTCGCCCAGCAGCGCGCCGAGGCCGCCGACAAGCTCAAGGACCTCTCCTCCACCCGCGCCGAGCTGGGCAAGAAGAAGAAGGAAGTCCAGGCCAAGCTCGCCGAGGCCCAGAAGCTCCTCAACACCCTGACCGCCGCGGAGAAGGCCGCCCTCGCCGCCGAGGAGGAGCGCGCCAGCCGTTCCTCCGCCGAACGCGTGGAGCTCGGTAACACCAGCTCCGCCTCGGGCCGGGCCGCCGCGGCCTACTCCGCCGCCCAGAGCAAGCTCGGCTCGCCCTACGTCTACGGTGCGACCGGCCCGTCCTCCTTCGACTGTTCCGGCCTGACCTCCTGGGCCTACGCCCAGGCCGGCGTCTCGATACCGCGTACTTCGGAGGCGCAGTCCGGCATCGGCACGCGTATCTACTCGCAGAGCGACCTCCAGGTCGGCGACCTCGTCTTCTTCTTCAACGACCTGCACCACGTGGGCCTCTACGCCGGCAACGGTCAGATCATTCACGCCCCCCGCACCGGCACCGTCGTCCGGTACGAGTCGATGAACACCATCGGCGGCCCGTTCATGTGGGGCGTCCGGGTCTGATCCGGCCCCTCCAAGATCAACACAGCGTGCCGCCCGAACGGGCGAATCACGACGACGCCCGCTGACCCCACGCCCCGCCCATGACCTGCGTCATAGGCGGGGCGTCACTGTGCGTGCCCGGCGCGGTCGTTGGTCGGCGCCACCGCACGGAGCTACTGTCTGCCGCGTTTCCCCGTCGCCGGGGAAGGTCCTTGTCGCCAGCGGAAGGAGAGCGGCTTCCCGTGGGGTCCCATCGCCGCCTTGCATCGTCCGGGTTCGACCGTGGCGCCGGTGCAGCGCTCTGTGTCATGTCAGCCGCAGCCACGGCCCTCGGGGTCGTACCGGCCACGGCCACGCCGCACGACGACACCCGGGCCAAGGTGGACCGCCTCTACGAGGAGGCCGAGAAGGCGACCGAGGCCTACAACAAGGCCGACGAGCGCGCCGACAAGCTCCGCGCGGAGGTGAACGACGCCCAGGACCGGATCGCCCGGCAGCAGCAGAGCATCAACTCCAAGCGGGACGCTCTCGGTTCGCTGGCCGGCGCCCAGTACCGGTCCGGCGGCATCGACCCCTCCCTCGCCCTGCTGCTCTCCGAGGACCCGGCCGACTACCTGGACAAGGCCGCCCGGATCGCCCGGCTCAGCGCCCACCAGGCCGACGAGCTGGACGAACTCCAGGACGCCATGCGCGTCATCGCCCAGGAGCGCGCCGAGGCGGCCAGGAAACTCGTCGACCTGGAGAAGAGCCGCAAGGCCGTCGCCGCCCACAAGCGGACCGTCGAGCGCAAACTCGCCCAGGCCCGCAGGCTGCTGAACTCCCTTTCGCCGGCCGATCGCGCCGCCTTCGACCGCGCCTCCCGCTCCGGCCGTGCCGACCTGCCCGGCTTCGGCGGCGCCGTCCCCTCCTCGGGCCGAGCCGCCGCCGCGGTCGCCGCCGCCCGGTCCGCGCTGGGCAGGCCGTACATCTGGGGCGCCAACGGCCCCTCCGGCTTCGACTGTTCGGGCCTGATCCAGTGGTCGTACGCCCAGGCCGGTGTCTCCCTGCCGCGCACCTCGCAGGGCCAGCGGTACGCCGGCCGACAGGTCCCGCTCTCCGAGGCACAGCCGGGTGACGTGGTCACCTACCGGTCCGACGCCAGTCACGTGGGGATGTACATGGGCAACGGACAGGTGATCCACGCGCCCTACCCGGGCGCGCCCGTGCGCTACGACCCGGTGGGCATGATGCCGGGGGCGACGGTCACCCGGGTGTGACCGGGGTCTGACCCTCGTGCGCCGGCCGCCGTACGATCGGGAAATGGCTGGTCGAAGGCGGGCGTCGGGAACACGGACGGTCCTCGTGCTCTGTCTGCTGCTCGTCTCGCTGGTGGGCTGCGGCGGGCGGCCCGCCGTGGACGGCACGACGGCACAGGTGCAGCGCCTTCTCGACCGCAGGGCGGCCGCGATCCTCGACCACGACGAGGCGGCGTATCTGGACACGGGCGCGCGGGACGGGTTCGGCAACCTGCGCGCGGTGCCCCTCGCCGAGTGGTCGTACCGCGTCACCGGGCTGCGGCGCAGCGGCAGCACCGCGACCGCCGAGGCCGAACTCCGCTATCGCGTCCGGGGCCACGATCCTGCTCCCGTCAGGGCCGGGCGCACGCTGAGCCTGAGCCTGGACCCGGAGGGCCACTGGTACGTCGAAGCGGAGCGGCCCGCGAAGGGTTCCGCCGCGCAGCTGTGGGACCAGGGCGAGGTGAGCGCCGTCTCCGGTGAGCACAGCCTGGTCCTGGGAGTCGGGCAGTCGGGGAAGGCGCTGCGCGTGTACGCGGCGCTCGCGGACCGCGCGGTGCCGGCCGTGTCCCGGGCCTGGGGCGGCACATGGGCCGGGCGCGTCGTCGTCCTCGTACCGAAGTCGCTGGCCGGCATGGCGGGGCTGCTGGGCTCGCCCGCCTCCTCCTACCGCGGGATCGCCGCGGTCACCACCGGCGAGACCGGCGGCCGGACGCGGGCACCGGCGGACCGGATCATCGTCAACCCCGAGGCGTACGGCGTCCTCGGCGCCACCGGCAAGCAGGTCGTCCTCACCCACGAGACCACCCATGTCGCCACCCGCGCCGCCACCACCGCCGCCACCCCGCTGTGGCTCTCCGAGGGCTACGCCGACCGGGTCGGCTACCTCGGCAGCGGCCGTTCCCCCTCCCAGGCGGCACCCGAGTTGTCCCGTGCGGTGTCGCAGGGGCGGCTGCCAACGGCCCTGCCGTCCGACGCGGACTTCGGATTCGGCCGCGACGCGGACCAGCTGGCGCTGGCGTACGAGGGCGGATGGCTGGCCTGCCGGATGATCGCGGAGCGCTGGGGCGAGGTCCGGCTCGTCGAGTTCTACCGGGCCGTGGGCGCGCACGAGCGGCGGGCGGGGGCCGTGGAGAGGGCGCTGCGGGACGTGCTCGGGACCTCGACGGCCCGGTTCACCCAGGACTGGCGGGAGTACCTGCGGGCTCAGCTCGGCTGATCCGGCGGTGCGGGGGCTCGGTCCGGGCGGTCCAGGATCGCGATGGCCTCCGTCAGCCACGCGCGCTCCGCCTCGCCCGTCGCCCGGGCCACCCGGAGCATGCCCTGCCGGAACAGGTCGCCGGCCTCCTCCGCCCGTACCGGCCTGCCGTCGGCGTAGAAGAAGCTCGTGGGCGCGGTGAGGAACTCCAGCCTGCGGCGCAGGACCTCGGCCTGTTCCCGGCGGTCGGGCAGATGCCGCAGGAAGGCCAGGACCGTGTGGAAGCGCACCTGGTCCGTGATCTCCACCGGCTTCGGCCGGCGCAGGCGTTCCAGGAGATCCTCGCGGCCCTCGTCGGTGAGCGAGAGGGTCCGGCGCGGAGCGGCACCCGCCCCCGGCTCCGCGTGCTCGTCGAGCTTGCCGGCCTTGAGCAGACGCGTGATCGCCGGATACAGCGCCCCGTCGCTGACGGGGCGGACATGGCCGCTCAGCGCCTTGATGCGCTCCTTCAACTCGTAACCGTGCAGGGGCTCTTCGGCCAAGAAGCCCAGGATCGACAGCTCCAGCATGGTCCTCCTTGCGGATGCGCTGCACCCATGCTACCTCTTATCGAGTTGCCTCTAAACGAGGTAGCTCGTTTCGAGGGGGAATCGCGTACGTGGACGCTCATCGCAGACAGCTGCTCTCGCTGGCCCACCCCGTCTACCTCTCGCTCCTCGCCTCCGTCGCCGCGGGGATCATCAACACGGTCTGGGTGTCCCGGCTCGGCGGCCCCGCGGTGGCCGCGGTGGCGGTCGCGACCAACACCGAGAACGTGCTGCTCGGTGTGGCGCTCGTCTTCGCGTCCGGTACGACGGTGCTGGTCGCCCATGCCAGGGGCGCGCGGGACCCGGGGGCGGTGCGGGCGGCGGTGCGCGGGGGCTGGGCGGTGTGGGCGCTGGTCACCCCGGTGGTCGTGACGGGCGGGTTCGTCCTGCGCGAGCCCTTGGCGCGGCTGGTGCTCGACGGAGGTCCGGCGCTGCCGCTCGCGGTGGGCTACTTCGCGATCTCGCTGCCCGGGACGGCGGTGTTCTTCGCGCAGCAGCTGGTCGACGGCATCCTCAAGGGCGCAGGCGACACCAGGACGCCGCTGCGGCTCGCACTCCTCGCCAACGGGCTGATCCTGGTCTGCGACCCGTTCCTCATCCACCTCTACGGCGTCCGGGGCGCCGCCGCCTCGACCGTGCTGTGCCGGACGGTGGCCCTGGGCGTGGGTCTGCTCGCCCTGCGCCGGAACCCGTTGCTGCGTGCGGCGGCCGGGGCGCGCCCCGCGAAACCGCCGGCCGGGGCGGCGCTGCGGACCCTGCGGACCGGGCTGCCCATCGCGGCCGACTTCACCGTGCGGCAGACGGGCACCCTGGGCCTGGTCGCGATCGTGGCGCGGCTCGGGGTGACGGCCGTCGCCGCGTACTCGATCGCGTACAAGGCCCTGTACGTCGCCACCATGGCCTTCTACGCCGTCCGCCAGGCCGCTTCCCTCCACACCGCGCACCTGCTCGGCGCGGGGCGGGACGCACGGCGGGCGATCGCGCGGCAGGCCGTACTGGTCTCGGGAGGCGCCGGGCTGATGGCGGCCGTGCTGCTGGCGGTCACGGCCCCCTGGGTGATGGCCGCCTTCGGCGCCGGGCCGGCCGTGGCCCACGACGGTGTGCTGTTCCTGCGCTGTGTCGGGCCGTACCTCGTCCTGATGGCCTGCTTCATCGCGCTCGGCGGCATCTTCGAGGGCAGCGGTGCGGCGCCCCGGCTGCTCCGGGTGACCGTGCTCGGCACCGCGTTCCAGCTGCCGCTCGTGCACGGGCTGTCCGGCCTCGGCCTGCCCGGGGTGTGCCTGGGGCTGGCGCTGGCGATGGCCGCGCAGTGCGCGGCGGTGCTGGTGCTGCTGCGGCGGGCCCGGCCTCAGGAGGGCAGTGACGTCTCCTTGGCGCGGGTGGCCTGAGCCGGCACGGGCAGGGGCGCGGTCCGGGTCACCGTCTCGCGCCAGAGGGCACGGGCCGCGAGGAGGGTGGCGAGGACCAGCAGGCCGTTGCGCAGGAAGAGCAGGCTCACGCCCAGCGCGTCACTGGCTACGACGTGCGCGAACCAGAGGGGGAACTCCAGAACCGTCACGAGGCACGCAGCGAGGACCAGGCTCACGGGCAGTGTCATCCGGCTGCCCCGGAAGCACAGGCACACCGCGGCGAGACCGACCAGCCACACCAGGTACTGCGGGCTGATCACCCGGCTGGTCGTGACGAACATCAGCACCGCCACGAAGGCCGCGTCGGCGAGCGTGTGCGACAGGAACCGGCGCGCCCTCAGCCGCCACAGCAGCAGCCAGCCGAAGGCGAGCGCGCTCAGGGCGAGGGCGGCGTGGCTGACGACGTCGACGTACGGGCCGAGGAACTCCACCGAGCCGTAGTTCAGCCGCACCTCGCCGTCCCAGCCGTACTGCCGGGCCACATGGAAGACCAGCGCCCCCAGCGACTCCACCTCGGTGCCGCGGTCGCGCTGGAAGGCCAGGAAGGCGAAGGCGCCGGGCATCGCGAGGGCGAACAGCGCCGCGAGGCCGCCCGCGGTCAGCGCCGCCGAGGCCCAGGCGCCCCGCCTGCGGGCCGCGACCAGCAGCAGCACCGGCCACACCTTCAGCATCGCCCCGAAGGCCGTCAGCGCGCCCATCGCCTTCGGGTGCCGGGCACCCGCGAGCAGCGCGGCCACGGCGACGGCGGTCACCATCACGTCGTAGCGGGCGTACACGGTCGGCCCGAGCAGCGGTACGCCCGCCACCCACACCCAGGCCCCGCGCAGGGTCCGGCCGGGGCGCAGGCCGTCGTACAGCAGGAGCAGTAGCACGGCCAGGTCGGCGGCGAAGCACAGGACGAAGAAGGCCGACGGGTAGTCCAGCCAGAACACGAGCGCGGGGGAGAGGACCGGCAGCGCCGCGGCGGGCGGGTACTGCCAGGTGACGTCGTCCTGCGGGAACGTTCCGGTGCGCAGGACCTCGTACCAGCCCTGGTAGATCACCGACACGTCGCTGGTGACGTCCGGGCCGGGGAAGACGTACACCTTGAACACCGCGAGCAGCAGGGCCACCCTGCTCAGGCCCCAGATGCCCAGCAGCAGCGCCAGGGACCGCCGCGTGCCCGTCGTCTCCACCGGATCCCCTGCCGTTCGATTTCCCACCAGGGGAACATGATGTCCTGTGCGGCTGCGGGCAGGCCACACACGCGGCCGAGCGCATGCGGTGAACGGCGGCTTCGATAAGGTCGGCGGCGATGCACAAGACCCTGATCGTGACCAACGACTTCCCGCCCCGTCCCGGCGGCATCCAGGCGTTCCTGCACAACATGGCGCTGCGGCTCGACCCCGAGCGGCTGGTCGTCTACGCCTCCACCTGGAAGCGCGGCCGGGAGGGTGCCGAGGCCACGGCCGCCTTCGACGCCGAGCAGCCCTTCACGGTGGTACGGGACCGTACGACGATGCTGCTGCCGACGCCCGCGGTGACCCGGCGTGCGGTCGGCCTGCTGCGCGAGCACGGCTGTACGTCGGTGTGGTTCGGGGCGGCGGCGCCGCTCGGCCTGATGGCTCCGGCGCTGCGCCGGGCGGGCGCCGAGCGCCTCGTGGCCACGACCCACGGCCACGAGGCGGGCTGGGCCCAGCTGCCCGCGGCCCGGCAGCTGCTGCGCCGGATCGGGGAGGCGACGGACACGATCACCTACCTGGGCGAGTACACGCGCGCGCGGATCGCGACCGCGCTGACGCCCGAGGCGGCCTCGCGGATGGCGCAGCTGCCGCCGGGGGTCGACGAGAAGACCTTCCACCCCGGCTCGGGCGGGGACGAGGTGCGGGCCCGGCTGGGTCTGACGGACCGGCCGGTCGTCGTCTGCGTGTCCCGGCTGGTGCGGCGCAAGGGGCAGGACACCCTGATCCGGGCCATGCCCCGGATCCTGGCGGCCGAGCCGGACGCCGTGCTGCTGATCGTCGGGGGCGGGCCGTACGAGAAGGACCTGCGGCGCATGGCCCACGAGACCGGTGTCGCCGGCTCCGTCCACTTCACCGGCGCCGTTCCCTGGTCCGAACTGCCCGCCCACTACGGGGCCGGCGACGTCTTCGCGATGCCGTGCCGCACGCGCCGGGGCGGCCTGGACGTCGAGGGCCTCGGCATCGTCTACCTGGAGGCGTCGGCGACCGGACTGCCGGTGGTCGCGGGCGACTCGGGCGGGGCGCCGGACGCGGTGCTCGACGGGGAGACGGGCTGGGTGGTGCGGGGCGGCTCCCCGGACGAGGCGGCCGAGCGCGTCGTCGCACTCCTCGGGGACGCGGAGCTGCGCGCCCGGATGGGGGAGCGGGGCAGGGAGTGGGTCGAGGAGAAGTGGCGCTGGGACCTGCTCGCGGAGCACCTGAAGAACCTGCTGTAGTGCGGCGCTCCGACAGGATCCAGGGGGCCGGCGGGACAGGCCACGGCGTGCCGGTGGCCGGCGACGACGAATACGCGGCACCCCACTAGGCGGAACCGGAAATTCCGCCCATGCTGCGCACATGACAGTAAAACTGATGCAGCGTCAGCTGACAAGACGTCAAATCCTCGGGATGGCGGCACTGCAGAGTGCCGCCGCCCTCGGCTTCACCCGCATCGGCCTCACATCGGCCCACGCCGCCGAGCCCGACGCGGTCGACCACGCCCCGGCCATCGTCATCGGCTCCGGCTACGGCGGCGCGGTCGCCGCCCTGCGCCTGGGCCAGGCGGGCATCCGCACCCTCGTGATCGAGATGGGCCGCCTCTGGAACACCTCCGGCCCCGACGGCAAGGTCTTCTGCTCCACCAGCGCCCCCGACCGCCGCTCCATGTGGTTCCGCACCCGCACCGAGGCCCCGCTCGCCACCTTCCTGTGGCTGGACCTCGTCAACAGGGACATCAGCCCCTACCCGGGAGTCCTCGACCGCGTCCACTACGACCACATGTCCGTGTACGTGGGCAGAGGCGTCGGTGGCGGCTCCCTCGTCAACGGCGGCATGGCCGTCACCCCGCTCCCGTCCTACTTCGCCGAGCAGTTCCCGACCGTCGACGCCGCGGAGATGTACCGCACCTACTTCCCGCGCGCCCGCTCCATGCTGGGCGTCAACACCATCGACCCCGCGTGGTTCGAGTCCACGGAGTGGTACCGCTTCACCCGGGTCTCCCGCGCCCACGCCACCAAGGCCGGCCTGCGGACCACCTTCGTGCCCAACGTCTACGACTTCGGCCACATGCAGCGCGAGGCGGCCGGCACGGCGACGAGGTCCGCGCTGGCAGGGGAGGTCATCTACGGCAACAACCACGGCAAGCGCACGCTCGACAAGACCTACCTGGCGGCGGCGCTCGGCACCGGGAACGTCACCCTCCACACCCTGGAGAAGGTGCGGTCGGTCAGCAGGGCGCCCGACGGCACGTACGTGCTGACCGCCGACCGGATCGACGACACCGGCACGGTCGTCGCGACCAAGGAGTACGGCTGCACGTACCTCTTCCTCGGCGGCGGCAGCATCGGCACCACCGAACTCCTCGTCCGCGCCCGTGAGTCGGGCTCGCTGCCCGCCCTGGACGCGAGCGTCGGCACCGGGTGGGGCCCCAACGGCAACGTGATGCTCGGCCGGGCCAACCACCTGTGGGACACGGTCGGGGCGAACCAGTCGACCATGCCGGTCATGGGCATCGACGACTGGTCCAATGCGGCCAACCCGGTCTTCGCCGAGATCGCGCCGCTGCCCACGGGACTGGAGCACTGGGTCAGCCTCTATCTGGCGATCACCAAGAACCAGGAGCGGGCGTCGTTCTCGTACGACTCGGGGAGCGGGGCCGTGCGGCTCGGCTGGAGCGCGGCGCAGAGCGCCGTGTCGACGGGCATGGCGAAGAAGCTGTTCGACCGGATCAACAGGGCGAACGCCACGATCTACCGGTACGACCTGTTCGGCTCGGGCAACCGGGTCTTCGCCGACGACTTCACGTACCACCCGCTGGGCGGCTGCGTGCTGGGGAAGGCGACCGACGACCACGGCCGGGTGAAGGGGTACCCACGGCTGTACGTCACCGACGGGTCGCTGGTGCCCGGGTCGATCGGGGTGAACCCGTTCGTGACGATCACCGCGCTCGCCGAACGGACGATGGCGCGGGTCCTCGTGGAGGACACCGCGCCCTAGTCCGAGCGGTGCTTGCTACTTCTGGTAGATCGCCTCGATCTCGTCCGCGAAGTCCTTCGCCACGACGTTGCGCTTGAGCTTCAGCGACGGCGTCAGATGGCCCGAATCCTCCGTGAACTGGGAGGGCAGAATGCGGAACTTCCGCACCGATTCCGCCTTCGACACCGCGGCGTTGCCGTCGTCGATCGCGGCCTGGATCGCCGCGTTCAGGTCCGCGTCCCCGGCCAGCGACGCCGCGGTGGAGCCCGCCGGCTTGCCGTGCTCGGCGCACCAGCGGCCCAGGAACTCCTCGTCGAGGGTGACCAGCGCGCCCACGAACGGCCGCCCGTCGCCCACCACCATGCACTCCGCGACCAGCGCGTGCGCCCGGATGCGGTCCTCGATCACGGCCGGGGCGACGTTCTTGCCGCCCGCGGTGACGATGATCTCCTTCTTGCGGCCGGTGATCCTGAGGTAGCCGTCCTCGTCGAGGGTGCCGATGTCACCGGTGTGGAACCAGCCGTCGGCCAGCGCCTCCTCGGTCGCGCCCGGGTTGTTCCAGTACTCCTTGAACAGGTGCTCGCCGTGCAGCAGCACCTCCCCGTCGTCCGCGATCCGCACCACGGAACCCGGCAGCGGCTGACCGACCGTGCCGATCTTCTGCCGGTCCCAGGGGTTGAAGGCGGTGGCGGCACAGGACTCGGTCAGGCCGTAGCCCTCCAGGACCGTGAAGCCGATGCCGCGGAAGAAGTGCCCGAGCCGCTCGCCGAGCGGAGCGCCGCCGGAGATGGCGTACTCACCCCGGCCGCCGAGGACCGCGCGCAGCTTGCTGAAGACGAGCTTGTCGAAGACCTTGTGCTTGATCTTCAGGCCGACGGACGGGCCCGAGGGGCTGTCCAGCGCCTTGCTGTAGGCGATCGCGGTGTCCGCCGCCTTGTCGAAGATCTTGCCCTTGCCGTCCGCCTGGGCCTTGGCGCGCGCCGAGTTGTAGACCTTCTCGAACACCCGCGGCACGCCCAGGATCAGCGTCGGGCGGAAGGCGGCCAGCTCGTCGGTGAGGTCCTTGATGTCCGGGACCGTGCCCAGCTTGATGGGCGCCATCATCGGCGCGATCTGCACCAGTCGGCCGAAGACGTGTGCGAGCGGCAGGAAGAGCAGCACGGAGCACTCGCCGGTGCGGAACAGCGGCCGCAGGCGCTCCACGATGTTCCCGCACTCGGCGAAGAAGCTGCGGTGGGTGAGCACACAGCCCTTGGGGCGCCCGGTGGTGCCGGAGGTGTACACGATGGTCGCCGGGTCGTCCGCCTTCGCCCGCGAGCTGCGCTCCTCGACCGTGCTGTCGCTGACGTCCTGGCCGAGCCGGCCCAGCTCCTCGACGCCACCGGCCTCGATCTGCCAGACGTGCTTGAGGGCGGGCAGCCGGTCGCGCACCGACTCGACGGCGGCCGTGTGGTTGTCCAGCTCCGTGATCATGGCGGTCGCGCCGGAGTCGCCGAGGATCCACTGGACCTGCTCCGGCGAGCTGGTCTCGTACACGGGCACGGTGACCGCGCCCGCCGACCAGATCGCGAAGTCGAGCAGGGTCCACTCGTAGCGGGTACGGGACATCAGGCCGACCCGGTCGCCCGGCTGGACCCCGGCGGCGATGAGCCCCTTCGCGGCCGCGTGCACCTCGGCCAGGAACGCGGTGGCCGTCACGTCCTGCCAGGCTCCGCCGACCTTGCGGGCGATGACAGCGACGTCCGGGTGCTGCGCGGCGTTTCTGCGGACGATGTCGGTCAGATTCCCGTCCGCGGGGACCTCGTACAAAGCCGGAAGGCTGAACTCGCGCAAGACTGCTGCTCCTCATAGGGCGCCGGCGCCACGACGTTGTGCGATGCGACGGTGCGGTCCAAGGCTCGGGCAAGTGCTCGGGGATTCACATGTTGAAATCCAGAGCACGACTGGACCGACCGGACGTTACCCGCCGGTATGGCTTCTTCGACAGGGGGTCCCGGCGAGATGTTCGCTGCGTCACACGGATTGGTGTTTCTTCGCGCACAGTAGTCGAGCTGTCTGACGACTGGCCAGTAACCATCGGTCCGGGCGCCACTGTTCACGTATGCCGCACACGCCTACCCTTGATCGTCATGGCACCCACACCGAGCGGAAACCACAGGACTCGCGTACACGTGGTCAGCGACGTGCACGGCAACGCCCGCGACCTGGCCAGGGCCGGCGAAGGCGCCGACGCCCTGATCTGCCTGGGCGACCTGGTGCTGTTCCTCGACTACGCCGACCACTCGCGCGGCATCTTCCCCGACCTGTTCGGCGTGGAGAACGCCGACCGGATCGTGGAGCTGCGCACCGCCCGGCGCTTCGAGGAGGCGCGGGAGTTCGGGGCGCGGCTGTGGGCCGGGATCGGCTCGGACCGGCGCTCGGTGATCGAGAAGGCGGTGCGCAAGCAGTACGCCGAGATGTTCGCGGCGTTCCCGACACCGACGTACGCCACCTACGGCAATGTCGACATGCCGCCCCTGTGGCCGGAGTACGCCGGTCCGGGCACGACGGTGCTGGACGGGGAGCGGGTGGAGATCGGCGGCTGGACCTTCGGCTTCGTGGGCGGGGGCCTGCGGACCCCGATGCGGACCCCCTACGAGATCAGCGACGAGGAGTACGCCGCGAAGATCGAGGCCGTGGGCGAGGTGGACGTCCTGTGCACGCACATCCCGCCGGAGGTCCCGGAGCTGGTGTACGACACGGTGGCGCGGCGCTTCGAGCGCGGAAGCCGGGCGCTGCTGGAGGCGATTCACCGTACCCGCCCCCGTTACTCCCTGTTCGGGCACGTCCATCAGCCGCTGGCGCGGCGGATGCGGATCGGGGCGACGGAGTGCGTGAACGTGGGGCACTTCGCCGGGTCCGGGAAGCCCTGGGTGCTGGAATGGTGAGTAACCGGCCCCCGGTGGGAGCCCGACGACGGCCCGGTGGGCGCTTTCCCGACGACGGCGCAGGTGGGGGTGGAGTCGGCCGGTCGGGCGCGCGGTAGCCTTCACGCTGCGCACGCGTGCGCACCACGACTTCTTACCGGCCCGCATCTGGAGGAGCCACGGCGATGGCGGAACACACCAGCTCGAGCATCACGATCGAGGCGGCACCGGCCGACGTCATGGGGGTGATCTCCGACTTCGCCCGCTATCCCGAATGGACCGGCGAGGTGAAGGAGGCGGAGGTCCTCAAGACCGACGCCGACGGCCGTGCCGAGCAGGTCCGTCTCGTCATGGACGCCGGCGCGATCAAGGACGACCAGGTGCTGGCGTACACCTGGGGCGGTGAGCACGAGGTGTCCTGGACCCTGGTGAAGTCCCAGATGCTGCGCTCGCTGGACGGCTCGTACATCCTCAAGCCGGCCGGCGCGGGCTCCACCGAGGTGACCTACCGGCTGACCGTGGACGTCAAGATCCCGATGCTGGGCATGATCAAGCGCAAGGCCGAGAAGGTCATCATCGACCGGGCGCTGGCGGGCCTGAAGAAGCGGGTGGAGTCGGGCAAGTAGGCGCTTCGCCCCCGGGCGGGTGGGGTACGTGGTCGGGTGTCTCCCACCCGGCCCGCACCGGGCCACCGGCAATCCGGCCTGACCTCGGCGTCCGTTACGGTTCACCCCCATGCGCACCATCCTGATCACAGGCCCGGGCGGCAGCGGCCGTACCACCGTCGCGGCCGCCACCGCGCTCGCGGCGGCGGCCACCGGCACCAGAACCCTGGTCCTCAGCGCCGACCGCACCGACACCCTTGGTGCCGCCCTCGGCGTGACCACGGGCGCCTCCCCGACCGGGGTCACCGCGAACCTCACCGCCTGGCGCCCCGACGCCTGCGCCGGCTTCCGCGACGACCTCGCCGCCTTCCAGGAACGCGCCACCACCGCCCTCGACCTCCTCGGCGCCTCCCGCCTCGACCCGGAGGAGGTCACCCCCCTCCCCGGAGCCGAGGAACTCGCCCTGCTGCGAGCCCTGCGGGACGCCGCCCTCGCCGAGGCCCACGACCTCCTCGTCGTCGACCTCCCGGCCACCCCGCACGCCCTCGCCCTGCTGTCGCTCCCCGAGGAACTGCGCCGCTATCTG
This sequence comes from Streptomyces sp. NPDC001920, assembly GCF_053594495.1. Lineage (NCBI taxonomy): Bacteria > Bacillati > Actinomycetota > Actinomycetes > Kitasatosporales > Streptomycetaceae > Streptomyces > Streptomyces sp. NPDC001920. The sequence goes on along the minus strand of NZ_JBSFEP010000002.1, from coordinate 334,011 downwards.
CGTCGGCTGCTGCCCTCCGAGCGGCAGGCCGCCCGTGCCCTGCGCCCCGTCCTGGGGCGGCTGGCCGGCGTCCCGATGCCCGCGGAATGGCTGTACGAGACCGCCGCCCGCTGGGACGTCGAACTCGCCGCCGCCGAAGCCGTCGTCGCCGACCGCGACACCGTCGTACGGCTTGTCGCCGAACCCGGACCGGGCGGTGCCGACGCCGTGCGGGCCGCCACCCTCGCCCTCGCCCTGCGCGGTCTGCGCCCCGATCTGCTGATCGCCAACCGGATCCTGCCGGAGACGGAGGCGACGGCCGGCAGCTGGCTCGCCGGGCCCGTCACCCAGCAGCGCAAGATCCTGGAGGAATGGCGGGAGCACCACGACGTCCACGCCGTCGCGCACCTCGGCCGCGACCCCCGCGGCACCGACGACCTCGACGCCCTCGCCCTGCCCGCCGTCAACGACACGTCGTCCACCGTCGAGTGGCCCGTCACCGACCGGCTCGCCGAGGACGGCGTCCTCGTCTGGCACCTCCCGCTGCCCGGCGCCGTACGCGAGGAACTCGACCTCGTCCGGCGCGGCGACGAACTCGTCGTCACCGCCGGGCAGTTCCGGCGCATCGTGCCGCTGCCGTCCGCCCTGCGCAGATGCCGTGTGGAGGGGGCCGCGCTGCGGGACGCGGAGCTGCGCATCCGGTTCGCGCCGGATCCGGACCTGTGGCCGCGCACCCGGTGAGGCAGGTACGCCCGTTCGGGTAACGTCGGAGAGACGAACCGTAGTCAGGAGTCCGTCATGAGCGAAGAGCTCCCCCCGTCCGAAGCGTGGGAGTCCCCCCGCTCGTCGAGCGAAGCCGAGAGTGGGGGAGAGCACGAGGCGATCGACGAGGTGCGGGCCGACGAGGTGCGGGCGTCCGACGCCGACGCCTGGGCGACGGCGTGTGCCGAGGACCTCGCGCAGGAGAAGGCCCGCCGCCGGGCCCAGCACGGCGCACCTGCGGGCTCGGCCGCCGAGGAGCTGCGCAAGCTGGTCGACACCGTCGCGGACAAGCTGTCGAACATCCAGTCCCCGCTGCTCGGCGCGGTCGCCGGGCCCGCCGCCCAGCAGGTGGTCAAACAGGTCGTGGACCAGGCCAGGGCCGCTGTCGAGCCGGTCATCGAACGCAACCCGGACGTCTTCGACCACCTGGCCGCGGCCGGCAGCGAACTCCTCGCCGCCTACCGCTCCGCGGTCCAGGCCCAGGAACGGCGCTGGACGACCGGGGAGAGCGGCGGACACGACCTCCAGGAGCGTCGGGACCGGGGCGACGAGGCCGGACCCGGCCAGCGCATCGACCTCGACTGACCCCGGCGAACCTCCGGGACCGCAGCCGGACGAGCCCCGTGGCCTACCACCGGGACCGCGGCCGGACGCCGGTGGGCCCCCTGGCCTGTCCGCCGGACGGACGACGGGACCCCGGGGCGGGGGCCTCGGGTACGGTTGGCCGTAGCGGGGCTCGACCGAAACTGAGGGATTCATGGGACTCACCATCGGCGTCGACATCGGCGGCACGAAGATCGCGGCCGGCGTGGTCGATGAGGAAGGCAACATCCTCTCGACCCACAAGGTGCCGACCCCGGGCACGCCCGAGGGCATCGTGGACGCCATCGCCACCGCGGTGGAGGGCGCGCGCGCAGGACACGAGATCGTCGGCGTGGGTATCGGTGCGGCCGGTTACGTCAACCGCCAGCGCTCGGAGGTCTACTTCGCCCCGAACATCGACTGGCGCAACGAGCCGCTGAAGGAGAAGGTCGAGGCCCGCGTCGGCCTCCCGGTCGTCGTCGAGAACGACGCCAACGCGGCGGCCTGGGGCGAGTACAAGTTCGGCGCGGGCAAGGGCCACCGCAACGTCATCTGCATCACGCTCGGCACGGGCCTGGGCGGCGGCATCATCATCGGCAACAAGCTGCGCCGCGGGCACTACGGCGTGGCCGCCGAGTTCGGCCACATCCGCATGGTGCCGGACGGCCTGCTGTGCGGCTGCGGCAGCCAGGGCTGCTGGGAGCAGTACGCCTCCGGCCGTGCCCTGGTCCGCTACGCCAAGCAGCGCGCCAACGCCACCCCGGAGAACGCCGAGATCCTCCTCGGCATGGGCGACGGCACCCCCGACGGCATCGAGGGCAAGCACATCTCCATGGCCGCCCGCCAGGGCGACCCGGTCGCCGTCGACTCCTACCGCGAACTCGCCCGCTGGGCCGGCGCCGGCCTCGCCGACCTGGCCTCCCTGTTCGACCCGTCCGCCTTCATCGTCGGCGGCGGCCTCTCGGACGAGGGCGAACTGGTCCTCGACCCGATCCGCAAGTCGTACAAGCGCTGGCTGGTCGGCGGCAACTGGCGCCCGGTGGCGGATGTCATCGCCGCCCAGCTCGGGAACAAGGCGGGCCTGGTGGGCGCGGCCGACCTGGCCCGCGAGCCCGACCCGATCATGTAAGGCATGTAAGGGACTTCTTCGTCCGCCGGGGACCGCTCCGGCCCAGGGGCGCGGGGACCTGCGCGACAAGCCACGACGAGCCGGCTGTCGCACACAGCCTCGCGCCCCGCGCCATGGGGCGTAGATTGATCCACATGGAGTCGCTCCCCCATTCCCGCACGGAACCCGACGGTTCCGCGGTCGTCAGGGTCCTGAGCTACAACATCCGTTCGATGCGGGACGACACCGACGCCCTGGCCGGGGTGATCAACGCCTGCGCCCCCGACCTGGTCCTGGTCCAGGAGGCCCCCCGCTTCTTCCGCTGGCGCAAGCAGCTCGCCCGCCTCGCCCACGCCTGCGACCTCGTCGTCCTCACCGGTGGTGCCACGGCCGCGGGTCCCGCGATCCTGTGCGACCTGAGGGCCACCGTGGAGCGCACGCAGGACGTGCTCCTCCCGCTCACCCCCGGGCTGCACCGGCGCGGCTTCGCCACGGCGGTGGTCCGCTTCGGCGGCGCCCGCCTCGGCGTGCTGAGCTGCCACCTCTCCCTGCAGAAGGACGAGCGCCACGACCAGGGCGGCATGCTCCTCGACCACCTGGCCGATCTGGGCGTGGAGCACGCCGTCGCCGGTGGCGACCTGAACGAGCGCCCCGGTGGCCGCACCTTCCGCCGCCTGGCCGAGGACCTTCAGGACTGCTGGGCCATCGCTCCCTGGGGCGGCGAGTACACCTCGACCCCGGCCGACCCCCATCAGCGCATCGACGCGATCTTCGCCACGAAGGGCATCGAGGTGCTCGGCTGCGGTGTCCCCCGGCACCACCCCGGGGTGACGGAGGCAGACCTGAGGGCGGCCACGGACCACCTTCCGGTCCTGGCCGCCCTGAGAATCCCCGCGGACGGGTAGGTCAGACGACGGCGCCCCGCCCGGGATCGTCGTCCTCTTCGTCATCCGGCTTCATCCGCATGACCAGCGTGGCGAACCCGCCCACGAACCCGCCGATGCCCAGCGTGGTCAGCCACCAGGTCATCTCCCAGCCGAACACGACGGCCAGCAGCAGCAGGATCGGACCGCCGAGCACGCCGAGCCAGGCGAACTTCGCGGTCGGGTCGGCGTCGGGCAGCGGTGGCGGCTCCGGCGGTACGAAGTGGCCCTCGTCGTCGGTGTCGAAGTCGTCCTCGGACGGTTCGGGCAGGCTGTAGTCGCGCGGGCCGACACCGGGAGCGAAGGACACGGAGCTGCCGAGCGGCCTGACCGGCCTGACCGGCTTGTCCTCCCCGGATTCCCCGGATTCCCCGGAGCCCTCGGATTCCCTGGAATCTCCGGAACCCCTGGATTCCCCGGAGTCTCCGAGCTTGCCGGGCTCTCCTGGTCCCCCGGACTCCCCGGCCTTGTCCGGCCCCGCGGACTTCTGGGGCCTCTCGGGCCTCTTGGGCAACTCGCCCCTGTCGCCCCGCTCGCCCTCGGCGCCGCCGGACTGCGCGTCCGCCCCGGCGCCCGCCTCGTCGTTCGTGTCGGCCTCCAGCAGGGCCAGGTCCTCGATCGACTTGAACGGCTTGGCGCCCGGCGGGTCCGGTGGCTCCTCGCCGTATCCGGCGACGATCGCCGCCCAGGCGGCGTCCTCGTCGAACGGGACGTGCTGCTCTTCCGGCTCGCGATCGTCGCGGTCCTCGCGTCTGTCGCGGTCGGAGTCGTGCTCAGCCACGTGCGTTCGTCCCTTCCTTGCTGGCGCCGGTTCTGAGCCGGTCGATGAAGCCGAGGCTCTCCTCGAAGATCCGGTTCGCGTCATGGTCCAACGTCGCCACGTGACAGCTCTGTTCCAGCACGACCTCCGTTACGTCCGTGGACGACACCCTGCTCAGGATCCGCGTCGAGTCCGCCGCCGGCACGACGTGGTCGTGCGCGCTGCGCAGAAGCAGCAGCGGCTGGGTGACCTGCGGCAACTCGCCGTCGACCAGACGGTGGAAGTTCCGCAGGGAATGGGCCGCGGGCAGCGGCACCCGGTCGTACCCGACCTCGACGCCGCCCTTGGCGATGTCCCCGGTCACTCCCCGTGTCGTACGGACGAGGTGGCGCAGCACCGCAAGGGCGTGCGCGGACACGCCGTGCACCTTGTTCGCCGGGTTGACCACCACCACGCCGGCCACGTCCACCCCGTGCTTCGCCGCGAGGCGCAGCGCGAGCGTGCCGCCCATGCCCAGGCCGGCCACGAACACCGATTCGCAGCGGTCGCGCAGGTCACGCAGGGCGCGGTCCACCTCGGCGTACCAGTCCTGCCAGCCGGTGAGCACCATGTCCTGCCAGCGCGTGCCGTGTCCCGGCAACAGCGGCAGCGAGACGGTGAGGTCCCGTTCGGCGAGATGTGCCGCCCAGGGACGCAGCGACTGCGGGGACCCGGTGAAGCCGTGGCAGAGGAGCACCCCGACCTCCCCGCCCTCGTGGCGGTACGGCTCGGCTCCAGGAAGGACCGGCACCTTTACGGTCTCCTGTTCGTGAGAAGGACGGCGGGAACGAGCGCAACGACATGGATCCACACGGCCGAGCCGCACATCGACACAGCCGGGTGTGCTTCACCGTACGCGACCGCACTGACACCGACCAGGGCCGTAGGACTCTTCGACAGTGCTCCGGGTTAAGGTCTGATCTACAGACACAGGAGGCACTCGGTTGTTGTACGGCGCGATGAAGGTGGCCATCGGGGGACCGCTGAAGGTCGCTTTCAGGCCCTGGGTGGAAGGGCTGGAGAACATTCCCGCCGAGGGCCCGGCGATTCTGGCGAGCAACCACCTGTCCTTCTCGGACTCGTTCTTCCTGCCCGCGGTCCTCGACCGCAAGGTCACCTTCATCGCGAAGGCCGAGTACTTCACGACCCCGGGCGTCAAGGGCCGGCTGACGGCCGCGTTCTTCAAGGGCGTCGGCCAGCTGCCCGTGGACCGCTCCGGAGCGCGCGGCGCGGGCGAGGCGGCCATCAAGAGCGGCATAGAGGTCCTCGAACGCGGTGAGCTGTTCGGCATCTACCCGGAGGGCACCCGCTCGCCCGACGGCCGCCTGTACCGGGGCAAGCCCGGCGGTCTCGCGCGCGTGGCCCTCGCCTCCGGAGCGCCGGTCATCCCGGTCGCCATGATCGACACGGAGAAGATCCAGCCGCCGGGCCAGGTGATGCCCAAGCTGATGCGGCCGGGCATCCGGATCGGCGAGCCCATGGACTTCAGCCGGTACCAGGGCATGGAGCACGACCGGTTCGTGCTCCGCGCGCTGACCGACGAGGTCATGTACGAGATCATGAAGCTCTCCGGCCAGGAGTATGTCGACATGTACGCGACCGCCGCCAAGCGGCAGATCGCGGAGGCGGCCAAGGCCGAGAAGGAACAGGCGCGGAAGAAGAAGGAACAGTCCGAATAGAGTCGGCCGCATCTGAGCCGAGGGGTGGGGGCGAGTGGCCAAGCGCGAGCGGGTCATGAGGATGTCGGTCGAGCAGCCGCTGTGGCGTGCGCTCACCGGCTACCGGGTGCTGACTCTGGTGTACGCGATCGGGCTCTTCGCCAGCGCCCACGACGAGGTCGCCCGCCCGTGGGTCGCCCTCGGCTACTACGCCGTCCTCGCCGTCTGGACGCTGGCCACCCTGCCCAGGGTCGCGAACGCGGCGAGCTGCACCAAGCGCTTCCTCGCCGTCGACCTCACCATCGCCCTGACCGGCATCCTGCTGACCCGGCTCGCCGAGTCGCCCGAGCGGATCGAGGCCGGTGCCCCGACCCTGCCGTCGATATGGACCGCGGGCGCCGTGCTGGCGTTCGCCATCAAGGGCGGCTGGCGCTGGGCCGCGTTCGCCTCCACGCTGGTCGCCGCCGCCAACCTGATCGAACGCTCCGGGGTGCCCACCCGCGACACCATCCACATGGTGCTGCTCGTCTGGATCGCCTCCATCGCCATCGGCTACGTCGTCGAGGTCGCCCGCGCCTCCGAGCGCACCCTCGCCCGCGCCCTGGAGATCGAGGCCGCGACCCGGGAACGGGAGCGGCTCGCCCGGGACATCCACGACAGCGTCCTGCAGGTGCTGGCCATGGTGCAGCGTCGCGGTGCCGTCATCGGGGGTGAGGCGGCCGAGCTGGGCCGGATGGCCGGCGAGCAGGAGGTGGCGCTGCGCACCCTGGTCTCGGGCGGCCTGGTGCCCGTCTCGCGGGTCTCGGAGGACGCCGCCGAGGGGGCGCTCGTACGCGCCGTGGAGGAGTCCGACGACGCCGGGGGCCCCGTCGATCTGCGCGCGCTGCTCGCCCCCTACGCCGGCGCCAGGGTGAACCTGGCCGAGCCGGGCGCCCCCGTGCCGCTGGCACCCGTCGCCGCGCGGGAGCTGGCCGCGGCCGTCGGCGCCGCCCTGGACAACGTCCGCAGGCACGCGGGGGAGCAGGCGCGCGCGTGGATCCTCGTCGAGGACGAGCCCGACGAGGTGGTCGTCACCGTGCGGGACGACGGGCCGGGCATCCCCGAGGGCCGGCTCGCACAGGCCGAGGGCGAGGGACGGCTCGGCGTCGCCCTGTCGATCCGGGGGCGGCTGCGGGACCTCGGCGGCACCGCCGAGCTGATCTCGGTGCCGGGGCAGGGCACCGAAGTGGAACTGAAAGTACCGAAGGACAGCAGCGCTTCACGGGGGAAGGCGGAGCAGCGATGACGGACACCACGAGCGGACAGCAGAGCCCTGTCAAGGTCATGGTGGTCGACGACCACCCCATGTGGCGCGACGCGGTCGCCCGCGACCTCACCCAGTCCGGCTTCGACGTCGTGGCCACCGCGGGCGACGGCGACCAGGCCGTACGCCGGGCCAAGGCCGCCACCCCCGATGTCCTCGTGCTCGACCTCAACCTGCCCGCCAAGCCCGGCGTCCAGGTCTGCAAGGAACTCGTCGCCCACAACCCGGCCCTGCGTGTCCTCGTCCTGTCGGCGAGCGGCGAGCACGTCGACGTCCTGGAAGCCGTGAAGTCCGGGGCGACCGGTTACCTGCTGAAGTCGGCCTCGACCGAGGAGCTCCTCGACGCGGTGCGTCGTACCGCCGTCGGCGATCCGGTGTTCACGCCGGGCCTGGCCGGACTGGTCCTCGGCGAGTACCGCCGTCTCGCCTCCGAGCCCGCGCCCGCCGCCCCCGACGCCGACCAGCCGAGGGCCCCGCAGCTCACCGAGCGCGAGACCGAGGTGCTGCGCCTCGTCGCCAAGGGCCTGAGCTACAAGCAGATCGCCGAACGCCTGGTCATCTCCCACCGCACGGTCCAGAACCACGTCCAGAACACCCTCGGCAAGCTCCAGTTGCACAACCGGGTGGAGCTGGTGCGGTACGCGATAGAGCGCGGCCTCGACGACGAGTGATCCATCGGCCGTCCGCTTGACGGCGCGTAAACCAAATACCCGGCGATTCACCGGAATTGCCGTCCCGACCCATCGCTGTGTGACCTGGCTCACCATTAGCGTGGCCTCACCAGGCAACCGCGGCGAAGGGATATTTCCATGCGGGTCGGAGTACTGACCGGAGGCGGCGACTGCCCCGGTCTCAACGCCGTCATCCGGGCCGTCGTCCGCAAGGGCGTACAGGAGTACGGCTACGACTTCGTGGGTTTCCGGGACGGCTGGCGTGGCCCCCTGGAGAACGACACCGTCCGCCTCGACATCCCCGCCGTGCGCGGCATCCTGCCCCGCGGCGGCACCATCCTCGGCTCCTCGCGCACCAATCCCCTCAAGCAGGAGGACGGCATCCGCCGTATCAAGGAGAACCTCGCCAAGCAGGAGGTCGAGGCGCTCATCTCGATCGGCGGCGAGGACACCCTCGGCGTCGCCACCCGCCTGTCCGACGAGTACGGCGTGCCCTGCGTCGGCGTGCCCAAGACCATCGACAACGACCTGTCCGCCACCGACTACACCTTCGGTTTCGACACCGCCGTCGGCATCGCGACCGAGGCCATCGACCGGCTGCACACCACCGCCGAGTCCCACATGCGGGTGCTGGTCGTCGAGGTGATGGGCCGTCACGCGGGCTGGATCGCCATCCACTCCGGTCTCGCCGGCGGGGCCAACGCCATCCTCATCCCCGAGCAGCGCTTCGACGTCGACAAGGTGTGCGCCTGGGTGACCTCGCGCTTCAAGGCGTCGTACGCCCCGATCGTGGTCGTCGCCGAGGGCGCCATGCCCAAGGACGGCGACATGGTCCTCAAGGACGAGTCGCTGGACTCCTTCGGGCATGTGCGGTTGTCCGGCGTCGGCGAGTGGCTGGCCAAGGAGATCGAGAAGCGGACGGGGAAGGAGGCCCGTACGACGGTCCTCGGCCACGTCCAGCGGGGCGGCACCCCCAGCGCGTTCGACCGCTGGCTCGCCACCCGCTTCGGACTGCACGCCATCGAGGCCGTCCACGACGGCGACTTCGGCAAGATGGTCGCCCTGCGCGGCACGGACATCGTCCGGGTCCCGATCGCGGACGCCACGGAGAAGCTGAAGACGGTGGACCCGAAGCTGTACGAAGAGGTCGGGGTCTTCTTCGGCTGACGACCGGCCGGTTCCCCTCGGCTGCTTCCCGCCCGGCGACATGGGAGGGTGGGCCGTATATTCGGGCCATCGCCCAGCGGACGGGGAGCAGCCTTGGAGATCCTGGCCTTCGGCGTGCAGGCGGACGAGAAGCCACTGATCGAGGGGGCCTTCGCGGGCCGCCACGAGGTCCGGTGCCTGGACGTCTTCCTCAACGAGGACACCGCCCCCATCGCCACCGGCCACGAGGTCGTCTGCACCAGCGTCAACTGCGACCTCGGGGACCGCGTCCTGCGGACCCTCGCGACCGGCGGGACGCGGATGGTGGCCCAGCGCTCCACCGGGTTCAACAACATCGACCTCGATGTCGCCGAGCGCCTCGCCATGACGGTCGCCCGGGTGTCCTCCTACTCGCCGTACTCGGTGGCCGAGTTCGCCTGGACCCTGGCCATGGCGGTCAACCGCCGTATCGTGCGGGCCTCCACGCGCACACGGGACTTCGACTTCCGGCTCGACGGCCTGATGGGCCGCGACATGCACGGCCGTACCGCCGGGATCCTCGGCACCGGCAAGATCGGTGAGGCGTTCGCCCGCATCGCCCACGGCTTCGGCATGAATCTGCTCGGCTGGGACGTCACCGAGAACCCCGCCTGCGTGCGGCTGGGCATGCGTTACGTCCCCAAGGAACAGCTCCTCGCCGAGTCCGACCTGATCAGCCTGCACGTGCCCCTGCTGCCGGAGACCCGGCAGCTCATCGACGCGGCCGCCCTGAAGGTGATGAAGGACGACGCGATCCTGATCAACTCCAGTCGCGGCGGCCTCGTCGACAGCGCGGCCCTGGTCGGAGAACTGCGGGCGGGCCGCTTCACCGGCGTCGGACTCGACGTGTACGAGGCGGAGGCGGGCCTGTTCTTCCTCGACAAGTCCCTCCAGGCCGTCGAGGACGACACCCTGGCCCGCCTCGTCACCTTCCCGAACGTCCTGGTCACGTCCCACCAGGCGTACTACACGGTGGACGCGGTCGGTCAGATCATCGAGACCACGGTGAACAACGTCCTCGACTACACGGCCGGCCGCCGCTCGCAGAACGTGCTCGTGCCGCGCAGCTGAGCGACCAGCTCCCGTACGACCGTGGCGCCGTTCAGCGTCAGGACCGACTCCGGGTGGAACTGGACCCCGGCGAAGCCCGGCCCGCGCACGGCATGGACCTCGTGCGACGTACTCCGGCTCACCTCCACGCCGTGCGCGGCGAGCTCGGCGGCGGCCTCGTCGTCGCAGCGCGCCACGAAGCTGTTGTAGAAACCGACCGTCTCCGGCCGCCCGAACAGGTCGATCGTCGTCTGCGCCCCCTGGTACGGCACCTCCTTGCGTACGATCTCCAGCCCCAGCTCGGCCGCGATCAGCTCGTGCCCCAGGCAGACGCCGAGGACGCCGTGCCGGTGGCCGCCGACGACCTCGGCGGTGAGGTCACGCAGAAAGCGCATCTTGGGGTCGGTGAGGTCGGACGGGTCGCCCGGGCCGGGGCCGAGCACGAGGGGACCCTCGTGAGCGAGCACCGCCTCCCGCAGCCCTTCCTCGTCGTAGCGCCGGACGGTGACCTCCAGGCCGCTCGACCGCAGCACGTGCGCGAGCATCGCCGTGAAGGTGTCCTCGGCGTCGACGACCAGGGCGTGGCCACCCAGCTCCTCCGACCGCTCCTGCATCCGCAGCCAGAACGGCGCCAGCGACGCCCGGCGCCCGTCGAGCGCGGCACGCACGCGCGGATCGTCGGCGAGACACGCGCGCGTGTGCTCCGCACGCGGCCGGGACGGACGCACCCCCAGGGCCGCCAGCACACCCGCCGCCTTCGCATGGGTCTCGGCGACCTCGCTCGCCGGGTCCGAGCCGCGCACGAGGGTCGCGCCGACCGGAACCCGCAGGTGCCCGTCGCCGGAGATGTCGGCGGTGCGGATCAGGATGGGGGAGTCGAGGGTCTGGGCGCCGCCCGCGTCCCGGCCGAGGAGCGCCAGCGCACCCGCGTAGTACCCGCGCCCCCCGACCTCGTGCCGTTCGATCACCCGGCACGCGTTCTGCACGGGGGAGCCGGTGACGGTGGCCGCGAACATGGTCTCGCGCAGCACGTCCCGTACGTCCAGCGAGGATTTCCCGCGCAGCTCGTACTCGGTGTGCGCGAGGTGTGCCATCTCCTTCAGCCGCGGTCCGACGACCACTCCGCCCATGTCGCCGACGGTGCACATCATCTTGAGCTCCTCGTCGACGACCATCGACAGCTCCTCGATCTCCTTGCCGTCGGCGAGGAAGCCGAGCAGATGCTCGGGCGTCGGCCCCTCGGCGGGATAGCGGTACGTCCCGCTGATCGGGTTCATGACGACGGTCCCGCCGGACATCCGCACATGCACCTCGGGACTCGCCCCGACCAGCGTCCGGTCCCTGGTGTGCACGACGAACGTCCAGTACGCGCCCCGCTCACCCTCCAGCAGCCGCCGGAACAGGGCCAGCGCGTCGGCCCGCCCGAACCCCGGGATCTCCCCCTCGTACGTCCGCCGGATCACGAAGTTCGCGCCCTCGCCCCGCCCGATCTCCTCCCGCAGCACCCGTCCGACGATCTCCGCGTACTCCTCGTCGGCCACGTCGAAGCCGCCGCCCTCGACACGCACCTCGTGGGCCGGAAGCTGCGCCAGGGCGTCGGCGAGCGGGACGCGGTACGACTCCTCGGGTGCGAGCACGAGCAGGGGCGTGCCGTCGTCGCGGACGTCGAAGCCGCGCTCGCGGATCTGGCGGAAGGGGACGAGCGCCAGGCCCTCGTCGGGGAGGTCGGCCAGACGGTCGTGGGCGGTGACCGGGCCGACGAGGACCTCGACCGTCTCGTGGTCCTGTCCCGGGGCGCGACGGCGCAGCAGGGCGAACGGGCGGGGGTCGTCCAGCAAGCCGAGCAGGTTCATGGGTCCGTGCTCCTTCTCAGTGAGACTCGGTGGTACTCAGTGGGAGAGGAACGGACCCCGGGAAACACCGAAGGCCGCCCCTCGGGCGGCCTTCGCGAAGTCTTGCGTACGCGCAGTCAGTGGGCCGCCGGATGAGCGGTCCACCACCAGTTCTGGATCGAATGCGCGAACATGCGAGGGACCCTACCGCATGTCCGGGTCGTGTACCTCGTGTCTCAATTGCTGGGCATGGGGCTGGAGGCCCGACACGACCCCGTAATGTTGAGTGCGTGACCGTGAACGCTAAGACCAGCGCGAGCGCTGGCAACACCTGGCGAGACCTGCCCGCGGCGCAGCAGCCCGAGTACCCCGACCTTGAGGCTCTGCGCGCAGTCGTTGCGGACCTCGAGTCGTATCCGCCGCTCGTCTTCGCGGGCGAGTGCGATCAGCTGCGCGCCCGGATGGCGGCCGTCGCCAAGGGAGAGGCGTTCCTCCTCCAGGGCGGCGACTGCGCCGAGGCCTTCGACGCGGTGTCCGCCGACCACATCCGCAACAAGCTGAAGACTCTGCTCCAGATGGGCGCCGTGCTGACGTACGCCGCCTCGGTGCCGGTCGTGAAGGTCGGCCGTATCGCCGGCCAGTACTCCAAGCCGCGCTCCAAGCCGACCGAGACCCGCGACGGCGTCACGCTGCCGACCTACCGCGGCGACTCCGTCAACGGCTTCGACTTCACCGAGGCCGCCCGCGTGCCGGACCCCGAGCGCCTGAAGCGGATGTACAACGCGTCCGCCTCCACGCTCAACCTGGTGCGCGCCTTCACCACCGGCGGCTACGCCGACCTGCGTCAGGTGCACGCCTGGAACCAGGACTTCGTGAAGTCGTCCCCGTCCGGCCAGCGCTACGAGCAGCTGGCCCGCGAGATCGACAACGCGCTGAACTTCATGCACGCCTGCGGGGCCGACCCGGAGGAGTTCAAGACGGTCGAGTTCTACGCCTCGCACGAGGCGCTGCTGCTCGACTACGAGTCCGCCCTGACCAGGGTCGACTCCCGCACCGGCCACCTGTACGACGTCTCCGGGCACATGGTGTGGATCGGTGAGCGCACCCGGCAGCTGGACGGCGCGCACATCGAGTTCGCGTCGAAGATCCGCAACCCGGTCGGTATCAAGCTCGGCCCGACCACGACGGCCGAGGAGGCGCTGCAGTACATCGACCGCCTCGACCCGGAGCGCGAGCCGGGCCGGCTGACCTTCATCGTCCGCATGGGCGCCGACAAGATCCGTGACCGGCTTCCCGAGCTGGTCGAGAAGGTCACCGCCTCCGGTGCCGTGGTGGCCTGGGTGACCGACCCGATGCACGGCAACACCTTCGAGGCCGCTTCCGGTCACAAGACCCGCCGCTTCGACGACGTGCTCGACGAGGTGAAGGGCTTCTTCGAGGTCCACAAGGAGCTCGGCACCCACCCGGGCGGCATCCACGTGGAGCTCACCGGTGACGACGTCACCGAGTGCGTGGGCGGCGGCGACGAGATCTTCGTCGACGACCTGCACCAGCGCTACGAGACCGCCTGCGACCCCCGCCTGAACCGGAGCCAGTCGCTCGACCTGGCGTTCCTCGTGGCGGAGATGTACCGGGACCAGTAACCGGCCGGTTGCCACCTGGGCTGGGACTGGGGCGCGGATCACATGCGATCCGCGCCCCCTCCCACTTTTGCGGCTCCTGTGCGGCGGGTAAGGTTAGGTTAGCCTCACCGATCAAGAGGGCCCCTCGGTAAATCGGTACGGCACGACTTATCGAACCCCGGCGGGAGGTGGACCGCGTGTACGTCTGCAGTTGCTTCGGTGTCACCGAGCAGCAGGTGAAGCAGCACGCGGAGCGTGGCGCCTGCACCCCCCGCCAGATCGCCTCCGCCTGCAAGGCGGGTACCGACTGCGGGTCGTGCGTGCGCCGTATCCAGGCGATCCTGGGCAGGGGATCGTGCCCGCGCCGGGATCTGGCCGACCAGGGCCGGCCGGTGCTGTCCGAGCTGGAGGACGCGGCCTAGCTAGGCTGCTCGATCTGCTGCGCGAGGTACAGCGCCTCACCCAGCTTGTCGATGAGTTCCAGCTGCGTGTCCAGGTAGTCGATGTGGTGCTCCTCGTCCTCCAGGATCGCCTCGAAGAGGTTCGCCGAGGTGATGTCGCCCTTGGTGCGCATCACCTCGATGCCCCGCTTGAGCCGGTCGATGGCCTCGACCTCGACCTGTCGGTCGGCCTGGAACATCTCGGTGACGGTCTGGCCGACCCGGACGTGGAAGAGCCGCTGGTAGTTGGGCAGGCCGTCCAGCATCAGAATGCGCTCGGTGATCTTGTCCGCGTGCTTCATCTCGTCGATGGATTCTTCACGCGTGTACTTGGCGAGCTTGGTCCAGCCTTTGTTGTCCTGGATCCGGTAGTGCAGCCAGTACTGGTTGATCGCCGTCAGCTCGCCGGTCAGCTGCTCGTTCAGGAATTCGAGGACCTCGGGGTCGCCCTGCATCGCAGAGGCTCCTTCCAAGCGGGGGAACTGGCAGGTTGCGCCGCATGATTGCACCGGCAGCGAAGATCGTCCAGTAAGTCTTCACTTAGTAAGTAAGGGCATGCTTAGTCCATTTTGGGCTGAATTGGGGGGAGGGTGGTCCGGTGCACCGCCCAGGGTCTGTCAGGATGGAGTCATGGGTCAGCCGGTGGAGCGCGAAAGTGGAGCAGGGGCACACTCCGAACTTCCGCCGGGGCAGCGAGTGCAGCGCGGCTGGCCGGTCACGCACTACGGGCCGGTTCCCAAGTTCCGTCCCGAGCGCTGGGAGTTCCGGGTGTTCGGGGCCACCGCCGACGGCGAGAAGCACTGCTGGACCCATGGGGAGTTCACGGCCCTGCCGTACACCACCGTCGTGGCCGATCTGCACTGTGTCACGAAGTTCAGCATGCTCGGCGCGGAGTGGGGCGGCATTCCCGCCCGTACGATCCTGGAGATCGCCCCGCCCGCCCCGGCCGTCACCCACGTGATGGTGTGGGCGGAGTACGGGTTCAGCTCCAACCTGCGCCTGGCCGACTTCGCCTCCGAGGGTGCCATCTTCGCCACCCACAAGGACGGTGAACTGCTCACGGCGGAGCACGGCTTCCCCCTGCGCCTGGTCGTCCCTCATCTGTACGCCTGGAAGGGGCCCAAGTGGGTCCGCGGCGTGGAGTACATGACCGCCGACCGCCGTGGCTTCTGGGAGGAGCGCGGCTACCACAACATCGGCGATCCGTGGAAAGAGCAGCGCTACTCGTACCAGGAGGAGCCCGGGGACGGCCCCGAGCTCTGATCCCGGCCTTCCCGGTGGCCGTCAGTGGTGGTACTGGTGCACCACCGCGTGTCCCTTGCCGCGGCCGATCATCCACTTGTTCACCGGCGCGGTGAGGACGAAGGCGACGGCGAGCGCGATCGCCAGCACCCACCAGAACAGCGGGTCGGTGAGTTCGGCGTCCATGGCGCCCGGCCACAGCACGATCACGCCGTTGTCGACCAGTTCCATCACCGCGATGGAGAGGGTGTCCGCCGCCAGCGCCACCTTCAGGGCGGCGCGCAGTCCGACGCCCGCCTTGAGGACGCCCCACAGCGTGAGCGCGTAGCCGAAGAAGAAGGCGAGCGTGATCGCCAGTGCCAGGGTCGGGGCGGTGCTCCAGCCGAGCGCCGTGCCGATCACCATGCCCAGTACCTCGCCGATGGCACAGCCGGTGAGGCAGTGCAGGGTGGCCCGGACGGCCATCGCCCAGGTGCTGGTGGCGGACGGCTCGTCGTGGTGGGCGTGTGCCGTGTGGGCTTCGTGCTGCATGAGTGCCCCCAATGCCAGGTCATGGTTCCCGCATCGTGCGGGAACCATATACCCCCGTGGGGTATTCCCCAAGGGCTATGTGTCCCGAAGTTTCTTCAGTCGCTCCACGTCCGCCGCGTGCCCTTCCTTGCCGCCGGGAGTCTCGATGATCAGCGGTACGCCCTCGGTCGCCGGGTGGGTCATCAGCGCGCGGAACGGGTCCTCACCGATGTGACCTGCGCCGATGTTCTCGTGGCGGTCCTTGTGGGCGCCCACGACGTCCTTGGAGTCGTTGGCGTGGATCAGCTTCAGCCGGCCCTCGCCGACGGTGTCCACCAGCAGGTCGAGCGTCTGGTGCATACCGGACGGGCCGGTCAGGTCGTGGCCGGCGGCGAAGACGTGGCAGGTGTCCAGGCACACCCCCAGCTTCGGATGGGCGTCCAGTGCCTCGAAGTACGGCCCGAAGTCCCAGGTCCGCGAGCACAGCGAGGAGCCCTGTCCCGCGGTGGACTCCAGCAACAGGTACGGGTCGTCGTCATGGGTCAGCTCGTCGAGCAGCGGGAGCAGGGACTCCCGTACCTGCTTCAGCGCCACCGACCGCTCCCGTCCGCCGGTCGCGCTGCCCGTGTGCACGACCACGCCCAGCGCGCCGATCTGCCGGCCGCGGCGCAGGGAATGCCGCAGCGACTCCACCGACTTCTCGACGGTGGCCTCGGTGTGCGAGCCGAAGTTGATCAGGTACGGCGCATGGACGTACGCCGGGATGGACTCGGCCTCGCACCCCGCGCGGAACTCCTCGTCCTGCCGTGGATTGCCGACGGGCGTTGCCCACCCCCGCGGATTGGCGACGAAGACCTGGACCGCTTCGGCCTTGAGGTCGTGGGCGTAGCCGAGCCCCACGGAGCTGAGGCCGCCGGCCACGGGGACATGGCCTCCGACGGGGTTGCGGGAGGGGCCCGCGAGGGCGGGGCCGGACTGCTGACTTCTCACCCGTTCAGGGTGTCACGAGGCCATGCCCGCCCCGTCACCGGTGGTCGCGACGGCCCTGCTCAGCGGATGGTGATCGTGATGGTCGAGCCCTTGGGGGCCCTCTGGCCGCCCTCCACGGACTGCCGCTTCACGGTGTCCCCGAACAGCCCCAGCAGACCGCGGTCCTCGTCGACCGCGAAACCGGCGGCCTCCAGCTCGGCCTTGGCGTCGTCGACGCTGTCGCCGACCACGTCCGGGACCTCGATCATCTCCGGGCCCTTGGACAGCGTCAGCGTCACCGTGTCGCCCTCGGCGGCCTGCCTGCCCTCCGTCGGCGACTGGCGGGCGACCTGGCCGGCGTCGAACTCGGAGTTGACCCGCGCGGCGGCCACCTTCACCTTCAGGCCGGCCCCCTCCAGGTCGGCCTTGGCGTCGGCCAGGCTCTCGCCGGTGACGTCCGGGACGTCCACGGGGCTGCCCTTGCTGACGGTCAGCGCGACCGCGGAGCCGGAGCGGACCTTGGTGCCGTCACCCGGATCGGAGGAGATCACGAAGCCCCTGGGGACGTCCTCGTCGAACCTCTCGGTCCTCATGCCCGGTTCGAGGCCGCTGTCCTTCAGCACCGCCCGCGCCTTGTCCAGCTTGTAACCCTGGAGGTCCGGCACCTTCACGGTCTCCGGGCCCAGCGAGACGATCAGCTTCACGGCGTCGTTGTGCCGGATGCGGGCGCCCGGCTTCGGTTCCGTGGTGATGACGGTGCCGCGCCGGAAGGTGTTGCTGTGGGCGCGCTCCACCTTGCCCACGTCGAGCCCGGCCTCCTCCAGCCGGTCCCGTGCCTGCGCCTCGGTCTTGGACAGCAGCGGCGGCACCTCGGTGAACTGCCCGGAGTTGATGTACCAGACGCCGATGCCGAGGCCGAGTGCCAGCAGGACGGCGGCCACGACGACCAGCGGGCCGCGGGGCCGGCGCGAGGTCCGCGAGCGGTGGGGTGCCGGCGGCGGGGGCGGGGGCGTCTCCAGCCGGCTGGTCCTGTTGAAGACGGCCTGGGCGTCCGGCTCGTCCTCGTTCACGGGCAGCGGCCGCTGGATCGACAGTGCGCGCGGGATCACGCTCGTGCGGTCGTCGGCGTTGCTGCGCTCGGCCGTGAGCGCCTGCGGGGGCACGGCGTCCAGCTGCTCCGCGGTCAGCGCGGCGCGTGCCTCCCGGGCCTGCGCGAGCAGTGCCACGGCGTCGTACGGGCGGATGTCCAGGTTGCGCGCGGTCGCCGAGGCGACCAGCTCGTCGAGCTCGTACGCCAGCCCCGGCACCACGGCCGAGGGCGGCGGGACGTCCTCGTGGAGGTGCTTGTAGAGCACCACGGCGGGGGAATCCCCGTCGTGCGGCTTGTCGCCGGTGAGCATCTCGTACAGGACGACACCGCACGCGTACACGTCGACCCGGGCGTCGGCCGCTCCGGGCTGCTCGATCTGCTCGGGTGCGAGATAGGAGACGGTGCCGAGCACGGCACCGGTGGTGCTGGTGACCGTGTCCACGGACCGTACGAGTCCGAAGTCGGCGACCTTGACCCGGCCGTCATCCCCTATCAGGACGTTCTCCGGCTTCATGTCCCGGTGCACGAACCCGGCGCGGTGCGCGGCCCCGAGCGCGGCCAGCACCGGCTCCAGGATGTCGAGGGCCGCCCGGGGCTGGAGCGCCCCGCGCTCGCGCAGCACGTCGCGCAGGGTGCAGCCCGCGACGTACTCCATGGCGAGATAGACGTACGACCCGTCGGTGCCCTGGTCGAAGACCTGGACGACGTTGGGGTGCGCGAGCCGGGCGACGGACTTCGCCTCGCGGATGAACCGGTCGACGAACACCCCGTCGACGGCCAGCGCGGGGTGCATCACCTTGAGCGCGAGCACGCGGTCCAGGCGGGTGTCCACGGCCCGGTAGACCGTGGCCATCCCGCCGACCGCGATCCGCGCGTCCACGCGATACCGGCCGTCGAGCACCTGCCCGACCAGAGGGTCCTGAAGGGTCGTATCCACGCGGGTGAGTCTACGAGCCGACACCGACACACCTCCCGCCCCGACCGTGATCGGGGCGGGACTGCAGCCGACCTGTGACGCACACCTCACGAGCGAAAGGCTTGCGTCGAACGTGCGTTCAGAACGCGGGTCGCTCCGGGTCCAGCCGTGCCATGCCCTCCACCGGCGACGACGCCTCCGCGAAGTGACGGCGCGGAATACGCCCGGCCAGGCGGGCCAGACGCCCCGCCTCCACCGCATGCCTCATCGCGTCGGCCATCAGCACCGGCTCCTGGGCCCGCGTCACCGCCGAGGCGAGCATCACGCCCGCGCACCCCAGTTCCATCGCGAGCGCCGCGTCCGACGCCGTACCGGCACCCGCGTCCAGAATCACGGGCACGCGCGCGTGCTCCACGATCAGCTGGAAGTTGTGCGGATTGCGGATGCCGAGCCCGGAGCCGATCGGCGACCCCAGCGGCATGATCGCCGCACAGCCGACGTCCTCCAGCTTCCGGGCCAGCACGGGGTCGTCATTGGTGTACGGCAGCACGGTGAACCCGTCGTCCACCAGCGTCTCCGCCGCGTCCAGCAGCTCGATCGGATCCGGCAGCAGGGTCCGCTCGTCGGCGATGACCTCCAGCTTGACCAGATCCGTACCGAGCGCCTCGCGCGCGAGGCGGGCCGTCAGCACGGCCTCACCCGCCGTGAAGCACCCCGCTGTGTTCGGCAGCACCCGGATGCCGAGCCTGTCCAGGACGGACAGAACGGAGCCGTGCACCGACGGGTCCACCCGCCGCATCGCGACCGTGGTCAGCTCCGTCCCGGACGCCACCAGTGCCCGTTCCAGCACCTCCAGGCTGGGCGCCCCTCCGGTGCCCATGATCAGGCGGGAGGTGAAGGACGAGTCGCCGATGACAAAGGGATCGTCGGCCATGGTCAGCCTCCTTGGACGGCGGTGAGGACCTCGACGCGGTCCCCTTCGGCGAGGGGGGTCGACGGCCACTGCGCGCGCGGGACGACGGTTTCGTTGAGGGCGGCGGCCACTCCGGAGGGCGCCGCGGTGAGGGACTTCACGAGCGTGTCGAGAGCCGTGCCCGACTCGATCTGCCGACGCTCGCCGTTGACCGAGATGGTGACCGACTTGACCGGGGTGTTCATGCGGGCTGCTCCGTGAGTGCGGCGGGACTGAAGCGCCTGGGCGTGAACGCCCGGGCCTCCTCGGGGAGTTCACCGGTGGCCAGGACGTGCGCCATGGCGTCGCCGGTGACCGGTGTGAGCAGCACGCCGTTGCGGTAGTGGCCGGTGGCCAGCAGCAGCCCCGCCAGCTCGGTCGGGCCGAGCAGCGGCGCGTTGTCGGGCGAGCCGGGGCGCAGCCCGGCCCGCGTCTCGGTGAGCGCCAGCTCCGTGATGCCCGGCACCAACTCGTGGGCGTCGCGCAGCAGCTCGTAGACCCCGCCCGCGGTCACCGTCGTGTCCCAGCCCAGTTCCTCGCTCGTCGCCCCGACGACCAGCTCCCCGCTCGCGCGCGGCACGAGGTACACCTGGCTGCCGCGCACCACGGCCCGAACGGTCCGGCTCAGGAACGGCGCGTACCGCTTCGGCACGGTCAGCCGCAGCACCTGGCCCTTCACGGGGCGCACCGGCGGCAGTACGTCGTCCGGGACCCCGGGCAGCCGCCCGCTGCGACTGCCGGCGGCGAGGACCACCTGGCCGGCGCGCAACTCGGTGCCGTCCGCCGTGGTCACGCCGGCGGCCCGATCCCGTACGACGTCGAAGCGCTCGGCCCAGGCCCGGTGGAAGACCACACCGGCCCGCTCGCACGCCGCCACCAGCGCCCCGGCCAGCCGCCGCGGATCGATCTGGTGGTCGCCGTCCACCCGCAGCCCGCCGCGCACCCCCGGCGCGAGCATCGGCTCCAGGCGCCGGCACTCACGCCCCGACAACCACTCGGATTCCAGCCCCGAGCGGCGCTGCAGGGCGTGCAGTTCCCGCAGGTGGGCCCGGTCGTCGGAGTCCAGCGCGACGGCGAGCGTGCCGCAGCGCCGGTAGCCGAGGTCATGGCCGGTGAGCTCGGTGAGCTCGGCGACGAAGTCCGGGTACCGGCGGGCCGAGGCCAGGTTCAGACCCAGCAGCGTCTGCTCGCCGTAGTGCAGTTCCGTGACGGCGGCCAGCATTCCGGCCGCCACCTGGGCGGCGCCGCCGCCCGGCTCGGGGTCCACGACGGCCGTCGTGAACCCGCGCCCCGCGGCCCGCCACGCCGTGACCAGCCCGATGATTCCGCCCCCGATGACAAGGACGTCTGACGTTCGCGTACGCGACATGGGCGTCCAGCCCCTCCCTTCGCCGGCATGACCCGGATCAGGTTCGTACGGTCGGAGGCCGCCAGCCTCCCTCTCAGCCCGGTGCGTCCGGGCTCCCGCGAGTGCTCTACGTTGGCCACCCTAGCCCGACGCCGCAGACCTCAGTAAGGGAGCCCGTGCCCGTGGCCCGCTCGCTCGACGGACTCGTCCTCGCCCCCGTGGCCGACCAAGCCCCAGGTCAGGTGGGGACCCGCACCCGGTTCACGTACCACGAGGAGGACGGTGAGATCTGGGCGGAGTACGCGGGCGGCGACGTCGTACGCGGGTACCTGGTCGGCACCAGGGCAGGCGACCGGCTGGACTTCCGGTACGTCCAGCTCAAGCAGGACGGGACGACGTCGTCGGGCCACTGCGTGTCGACGGTGACCGACCTGCCCGACGGGCGGGTGCGCCTGGCGGAGAGCTGGGAGTGGGAGTCGCAGGCGGGTCGGGGCACGAGTGTTGTGGAGCAGGTCACTGAGCACGCCCCCTGACTGACGAATTGTCAGTTGTCTATGGTGATCAGGTGAGCGAGCAGACGCAGCAACAGGGCACGTCACAGGCGCGACGCGTGGTCGTCGCGGGCGCGGGCATGGCCGGGGTGCAGACCGCGGTCGCCCTGCGCGAACAGGGATTCACCGGCACCATCACCCTGATCGGCGCCGAACCCCACCAGCCGTACGACCGGCCTCCGCTGTCCAAGGCCGTCCTGCTCGGCAAAGCCGAGGGCTCCGCCTTCGACGTCGACTTCGACGCCCTCGACATCGAACTGCGGCTGGGGCGCGAGGTGCTGGGCGTGCGCACCGCCGACCACGAGCTGGACACCGAGGCCGGGGCCGTCCCGTACGACGTCCTGGTGCTCGCCACCGGCGCCGAACCCATCCGGCTGCCGGGTGCGGAAGGCGTTCCGGGTGTGCATCTGCTGCGCACCCTGGACGACGCCGAACGGCTGCGGCCGGTGCTCGCCCGGCAGCACGACATCGTCGTCGTCGGGGCGGGCTGGATCGGTGCGGAGTTCGCCACGGCCGCGCGTGAGGCGGGCTGCGCGGTGACCGTCGTGGAGGCCGCCGACCGACCGCTCGCGGGTGCCCTGCCCGCGGACGTGGCGGCGCCGATGACCTCCTGGTACGCGGACAGCGGGGCGGTGCTGCGGACGCACGCGCGCGTGGAGCGCGTCGAGCCCGGCGCGGTCGTCCTCGACGACGGCTCGCGGATCCCCGCGGGCGCCGTGGTGGTGGGCATCGGGGCGCGGCCCGCCACGGCCTGGCTGGCCGGTTCGGGCATCGAGCTCGGCGCGCAGGGCGAGGTCGTCGCCGACTCCCACCTGCGCACCTCCGTGCCGGACGTGTACGCCGTCGGTGACTGCGCCTCGTTCCCTTCGGGCAGGTACGGCGAGCGCCTCCTGGTCCACCACTGGGACAACGCCCTGCAGGGCCCGCGCACGGTCGCCGCGAACATCCTCGGCGAGGCCACGGGTGAGCCGCCCGCCGTCTACGACCCCGTGCCGTACTTCTGGTCCGAGCAGTTCGGCCGCTTCGTCCAGTACGCCGGCCACCATCCCGCCGCCGACACGACGCTGTGGCGCGGCGAACCGTCGGGCCCGGCCTGGTCGGTCTGCTGGCTGCGGGACGACCGCCTGGTCGCCCTGCTGGCCGTGGGCCGACCGAGGGATCTCGCCCAGGGCCGGCGGCTGATCGAGGCGGGCACCCGGATGAACCCGCAGCTGCTGGCGGACGCGACACGGCCGATGAAGGCGGCGGTGGCATAGCGCGTCGGGACCGACGGCTCCGCCCGGGTGGACCGGCCTGGCTTCCGACTGTCAGTGGCAGATGGCAGGCTTGTTCCCGTGACCGAGATTGACGCAAAGATCGATGCTCTCGTGCCCGCCTGGCTCACCCTCCCCGACATCGCCGAACAACTCGGCGTCGAGGTGACACGCGTCCGGCAGCTGGTCAAGGAGGGCCAGCTCATCGCCGTACGCCGTGGCGAGAACCGCGCGCTGCACGTCCCCGCCGCCTTCATCGACGGGGACAAGGTCGTCAAGGGCCTGTCCGGGACCCTGACTCTCCTGCGGGACGACGGCTTCACGGACGAAGAGATGCTGGAGTGGCTCTTCACTCCCGACCCGAGCCTGCCCGGCACGCCCGCGCAGGCACTGAGCGAGAACCGCGGCACCGAGGTGAAGCGCCGCGCCCAGGCGCTCGCCGTCTGAACCGAACACCGTCCGCAGTACGGCCGGGCCCTGCGGTGCGCGACGCCGTCGCCACCGCAGCGCCCGGCTGACGACTGAGCCGTTGCGGCCCGCGTGAGACCGTTGCGGCCCGCGCGAGCCTTTGCCGTGCCGTCGAGCGGGCAGCGCCGTCGTCTCGGCGTCGTGCCCGGGCGGCCCCACGACGCTGCCGGCCCGGCATGCTCAGCCGGGAGCCGGGAGCCGGGAGCCGGGAGCCGGGAGCCGGGAGCCGGGAGCCGGGAGCCGGGAGCCGGGAGCCGGGAGCCGGGAGCCGGGAGCCGGGAGCGCCCTGTGACGGTCCTTCACCGCGCTTCGCCGCCACCCGGTGCCCGCCCACGGTCCCGCGGCCCGGCATGCTCCGGTAGCCGGAAGCCGCCCCGACCACCACCCGGCACGGCCCGTCACCCCACGCTCCCGCCACCGGCCCAAGACCTCCCGCCCCGCTCCGGCTACCGTGCCACCGTCCGGCAGCAGCTCGACGCCACCCGCCCGGCCACCCGATCACAGGGGGAACCGCATGTCCGACACCGTCACCGGGGCCACCGCCCGGACCCAGCTCGCCGATGCCCGGCTCTATCTGTGCACCGACGCCCGCAGGCGCCAGGGCGACCTCGCAGAGTTCCTGGACGCCGTGCTGGCCTCCGGGGTGGACATCGTCCAGTTGCGCGACAAGGGCATGGAGGCGGCCGAGGAACTCGACCACCTGCGGGTCTTCGCCGAGGCGTGTGCCCGGCACGGCAAGCTCCTCGCGGTCAACGACCGTGCCGACGTCGCCCACGCCGCCGGCGCCGACGTCCTGCACCTGGGCCAAGGCGACCTGCCCGTGCCCGCCGCCCGCGCGATCCTCGGCGACGACGTCCTCGTCGGTCGCTCCACGCACTCCGAGTCCGAGGCAACCGCGGCCGCCGCCCAGGAGGGCGTGGACTACTTCTGCACCGGCCCCTGCTGGCCCACTCCCACCAAGCCAGGCCGCCACGCCCCCGGCCTCGACCTCGTCCGCCACACCGCCGCCCTCGGCACCGACCGCCCCTGGTTCGCCATCGGTGGCATCGACCTCGGCAACCTCGACGAGGTGCTGGAGGCGGGAGCCGGCCGCGTCGTCGTCGTACGGGCGATCACGGAGGCCGACGACCCGGCCGCCGCGTCGGCGGAGTTCGCGAAGCGGCTGCGGCAGCCGTAGGGCGCCCGGCGCCCTCCGCGGCCCGGGTCTTTCGGGCGGCTCGGCCGCGTCTCACATGCCGCCAGGTCGCGTCTCAGTCCGTGGTCAAGGAGGCTGCGGAACCACTCGCGGCGCCCGGTCCGGCCCTCCAGGTGGCCTGTTTTCGGCCACCAGCTGTCCAAGGTATGGACAACAGCCCGACAAATCGGGCAATTGTCCGGAGTTCTGTTGGGGGACCGGGGGCCCCTGGTTAACCTGCGAGTATGGCCCTCGGCACCGCATCCATCAGGTCGGACCACGCTCGCACCGTGCGCGAGATGCTCGCGACCGGCAAGACGACGTACTCGTTCGAGTTCTACGCCCCCAAGACCCCGAAGGGCGAGCGGAACCTGTGGAACGCGCTGCGCCGGGTCGAGGCCGTCGGGCCGGACTTCGTCTCCGTGACCTACGGCGCGGGCGGTTCCACCCGCGCGGGCACGGTCAAGGCGACCGAGGCGATCGCCTCAGACACCACACTCACGCCGATCGCGCACCTCACCGCGGTGGACCACTCGGTGGCGGACCTGCGCAACATCATCGGCCAGTACGCCGACGCCGGCATCCGCAACATGCTCGCCCTGCGCGGTGACCCGCCGGGCGACCCGCTGGGTGAGTGGGTGCGGCACCCGCAGGGCCTCACCTACGCCGCCGAGCTCGTCGAACTGATCAAGGCCTCCGGTGATTTCTGCGTGGGTGTCGCGGCCTTCCCCGCCATGCACCCGCGCTCCTGCGAGTGGGAGGCCGACGTACGGCACTTCGTCGACAAGTGCCGGGCCGGTGCCGACTACGCGATCACGCAGATGTTCTTCGAACCGGAGGACTACCTGCGGCTGCGCGACCGTGTCTCGGCCGCCGGCTGCGCCACCCCGATCATCCCGGAGATCATGCCGATCGCCAGCGTGCGGACGCTGGAGCGGATCCCGTCCCTCACCAACGCCTCGTTCCCGAACGTCCTGAAAGAGCGGATCCTCACAGCAAAGGACGATCCGGCGGCTGTACGCTCGATCGGGATCGAGTTCGCCACCGAGTTCTGCGCGCGGCTACTGGCCGAGGGAGTGCCAGGACTGCACTTCATCACGCTCAACAACTCCACGGCGACCCTGGAAATCTACGAGAACCTGGGCCTGCACCACCCACCGCAGGCCTAGACCGGCCGTCCTGATATACGTCACACTGGCGGCCACTGGGAGAGGGGCGTACATGGGCTGGACGGTCCTCTACATCGCGTTCGGCGTCGTCGCGCTGTGGTTGCTGGGCGAAGTGCTGCTGCAGTACAAGGCGCGGCTGCGCTGGCGGCTGCTCGCCTTCGTCGGTTTCCTCGGCGTCGTGGTCGGCGTGCTCATCCCCTCGGTGATCGTCATCGGTCTGGGCGCGGCCGCCTTCGCGGTCGGCCAGACCTACGTCACGCTCTCCTTCCGCCGCGGCTTCTCCGCCGGCTGGGCGGTCTCCGCACCCGCTCTGGGCCCGCTGGGCGGCGCCAAGCGCCGCAGCCGCGGGTCCGGCCGCCAGGAGCCGACCCTGGAGGTCTCGGACCTCCAGGCGAGCGAGGGGGGCTTCGGCGACGACGACGGCAGGTACGCGGGCGACGACTACGGCCAGGAAGGCCTCGGTTACGGCCACGACGACTACGACCGCGACGACGTCTTCACCCCCGCCCGCCCGGGCCGGACGCCGGCCGCGGAGACGACCGCCGTCTACGAGCCGCAGCCCCTGCCGGAGGACACCGGCTCCTACGGCATATACGGCGACCCGGCCTACGCCTCCGCCGAACAGACCCACGCGACCGCCGACCGGCCCCACGACCAGTACGCGACGGCCGACCAGAGCTACGCGTACGACGGCTACTCGGGCTACGACCAGCAGCAGTACGGCTACGACACCGGGGGCCAGCAGCAGTACGCCGCCTACTCCGACCCGTACATCGGCAGCCAGACCTACGGCGGCACCTCGTACGACGCCTACGGTCAGCAGCAGTACGGCCAGCAGGGCTACGGCCAGGACCAGTACGCCACCGGTGCCTACGGGGAGACGGGCGGCGTCTGGGTCCCGCAGCAGCGCACCGACGAGACCTACGGCGGCGAACTGCCGCCCGAGCAGCAGCAGTACCCGTACCAGGGCAACGGGCAGCAGCAGGGCTCGGGGAACGGCTACGACGAGCAGTACCGTTTCTGACGCCGGCCCGCGGTCACGCCGAGGCGGGCGTCCCTGCGAGCCCCGGACGTCACTGCGAGCCCCGGAACTCCGGCCCCTCCACGATCAGCCCGGCCACCAGCGCTCCCGACATACCGGCGTGCGGAAGACCGCCGCCCGGGTGGGACCAGCCTCCGACGGTGAACAGACCTGACACCGCCGTGCTGTTCGAGGGATGCAGCAGACGCCCGTCGGCCGCGGCCAGCGCCGGGGCCGGAACCGCACCCCCGTCCACGCCGGTCGCCTCCGCGACGTCGGCCGGGGTGCGCACCTCGTGCCAGAGGAGCCGGTCGCGCAGATCCGGCACGGCACGCTCGGCGGCCGTGATCAGGCGCTCGGCCTGCTGCTCGAAGACCTCCGACTCCGCCCAGCCCCGGTCGGGCTGTGCCGGCACCGTCGAGGTGAGGGTGACCGTCTCATGACCGGGGTCCGGCACCAGTGCCGGGTCGCCGGGCCGCAGCACCGTCACCGTGGGACGCGCGGCCATACCGGGAGCGGTGCCGAACAGGGCGTCCAGTTCGGTGTCGCGGTCCGCCGCGTGCACCACCGTGCGATGCGCCGCCCCCTCCGGTCGGCCGCCCCGCAGCGCCAGCAGCACCGTCAGACGGCTCGCCGCGCCGCTCTGGGGCGCGACCTCGCCCGCGCCGTGCAACGCCGTGCTCCGCACGAGGCGGTCCCGCACCCCGGGGGCGACCCCGGCGACCACGAACTCGGCCTCCGCCACCGTCCCGTCGGCCAGTTCCAGCCCCACGGCCCGGCCGTCCTTCTCCAGGATCCCGATGACCTCGGCACCGAAGTGGAACTCGACCTTCCTGGCGACACACCGCTCGTGCACCGCCCGCGCCAACTCCCGTATGCCACCTCGCACATACCAGGTCCCGAAGGCGTGCTCCAGGTACGGCAGCACGGCCGCGCTCGCCGGTGTCGTCCGCGGATCCAGGCCGTACGCGAGCGCGTGACTCTCCAGGAGGGCGACGAGTCTGGGGTCGCGCAGCTCCCAGGCGCCGACCTCGGCGAGGGTGCCGGCCCGGCGGGTGCGCAGAAGCCGCTTGTGGGGGACCGACGGGTAGGGCTCGCGGTCGGCCAGCACCCGCCAGTTCGGCCACAGGGGTTCTTCCAGGAGCGGCCTGCGCGTGCGGTCCCAGGCCTCGCGGGCGCGGACCAGGAAGTCGCCCCAGCGGGCGCCGGTCCCGGCGCCCAGCGTCTCCTCCAGGGCGGCCACCACACCCGCACGTGAGGCGTTCGGCAGGGACACCTCGGTGCCGTCCGCGAAGACATGGCGCGCGGACGGGTCGACCTGGGTCAGCTCGACACACGCTTCAAGCGGCTCCTTGCCGGTCTTGACGAACAGGTCGCGGTAGACGGCCGGGAGGGGGAGCAGCCCCGGGCCGGTGTCGAAGGCGAAACCGTCGCGCTCGAAGCGGCGCACCGCTCCGCCGTACGTCTGCGTACGCTCGTACACCGCCACCCGGTGGCCCGCGACGGCCAGCCGGGCAGCGGCCGCCATCGCGCCCATCCCGGCGCCGATCACCGCAATCCGTGCCATGCGTGGGACTTTATCGGCCCCCACTGACAACCGGCTCGCTGACCTCGGGCGAAGCTCAGCCGGACCGCTGCCCCACCGCCGGCCCGAGCCGCTTCGCCTCCCGGCGCTCGGCCCTGCGGCGCAGGAAGCGGCGGATGCGCGAGACCAGGAAGACGAGCAGCAGGATTCCGGCGAGCAGGAGGACGGCCACGACGACCGCCGCGGCGACGGGGTGGAAGATCGCGAGGGTGATCAGGGCGGCGACCCCGAGATCCTCGGCGATGCTCACCACGATGTTGCTGAACGGCTCCGGCGAGGTGTTGACCGCCATGCGCGTCCCCGCCTTGATCAGATGGCTCACCAGGGCCGTCGAACCGCCCACCACACCCGCGGTCAGCTCGGGCAGCGACCCGCTCTGCCCGGCGAGCAGGGCCGCGACGACCCCGCCGGTCACCGGCCTGATCACGGTGTGCACCGCGTCCCACGTGGAGTCCACGTAGGGGATCTTGTCGGCGACGGCTTCACAGAGGAACAGCACACCGGCCGCGATCAGTACGTCGGGCCGCTGCAGCGCCTCGGGCACCTCGTCGCTCAGGCCCGTCGCGCCGAACACGCCGAGGAGCAGGACCACGGCGTAGGCGTTGACTCCGCTGGCCCAGCCGCTGGTGAAGATCAAGGGAAGTATGGACACGGACGTGATCGTAACCAGTCGGCGACGCAGGGTCCTGGGGCTGAGTGCGCAGTCCTGAGTACGCGTACCTAGTCACCGAGATGAGTACGCGCGCGGATGGGGCCCGACCTGCCCGAACGAGAGAGTGGAGGCAACGGAGAAGGGGATCGGCTCCGGCACCGGCGACACGGGGCGCCGGAACGGAGCGGCCCCGGATCCGCTCCTTCCGCCGGCCCGGCGCCGGCGGGAGCGAGACGGGGGACCCGGGGGAACGGCCGGACGGGGGCCCGGCGGGGGAACACGGGGGAGCGGGAGAACGGGGGAAACGGGGGAATCGGGGGAACGGGGGAGCACGGGAAGGCGCCGGTTCGGTGGTGGCCCGCGGGGGACGCGGCCAGTTCGAACCGGCGCTTTTCCATGCCCTCGGCCGCTTCAGCGGCGGCCGCTCACCCGGCCCTGCAGCAGCCGGGACAGTGCCGCGTGCACATCGTCCAGGGACCGCTCCGGCTGGAAGGACTTCCAGTCCAGCGCGGCCACCAGGACCATGCCGACCAGTGCGGAGGCGCTCAGGGTGACGTCGATCTCCTCACTGAACTCGCCGTTGTCGACGCCCTCGCGCAGCACGCCCTCGACGACCGCGACGGCCTGCTGCCGGACCACCATCAGCGTGGACTGCCAGGCCCGGTTGGTGCGCCACAGCTCGGCGACGTACAGCTGGGTGAAGGACGGGTAGCGGTCGATGAAGACCAGCCCCGCGCGGATCATCGCGTCGAGGGCGTCCACCTTGCTGCCGCCCTCCCGTGCGGTCCGCTCGGCCGCTTCCCGCAGGGAGGCGGTGAGCAGTCCCACTCCGTGCCGCAGCAGTTCCTCGAAGAGGACCGACTTGCTCGCGAAGTTGTAGTAGACCGTGCCCTTCGCCACCCCCGCCCGCTCGGCGATCTCGTCCACCGTGGTGGCGGAGAAGCCCTGTTCGGCGATGAGGGTGACGGCCGCCTCGTAGAGCTTCTGCCGGGTGGCCTCACGGCGCGTGCTGCCGCCCGACGCGGCGTTGCTGCTTTCCATGGCCCTGATTGTCCCGCGCGCGCTCACAGGCTCAGCTCCGGGTGGAGCCGGTCGAGCGTCCACACCTGACGGCGGCGGGCCGACAGGGCGGTCAGTGCCACGGCGCCCGCGGTGAAGGCGGCGAGCACCACGCACGCGTGCCACACCGGTCCCAGACCGCCGCCCGTGATGAGCCGCCTGAGCGCCTCGACGACGTAGCTCATCGGCAGGAAGGGATGCAGCGCGTTGAAGAAGCCCGGGCTGGTCTGCACGGGGTACGTGCCGCCCGCGGACGTCAGCTGCAGCATCAGCAGGGCCAGGACGAGGATCCGGCCCGCCGCCCCGAAGCGTGCGTTCAGCCACTGCACGATCGCCGAGAAGCACGCCGTCACCAGGAACAGGAAGCCCACCGTTCCGGCCGCCCGAGCCATCTGCAGCCCGACCGCCCAGTGCAGCACCGACATCAGGGCCACCGTCTGGAGCACCCCGATCGCCACCACGGGCAGCCAGCCGGCCATCGCGATCCGCCAGGCCGAGGCCCCCGCGGCCAGCGCCCGCCGGTTCATGGGCGGGATCAGCATGTACGCCACCATCGCGCCGACCCACAGGGACAGCGGGATGAAGTACGGGGCGAAACCGGTGCCGTAGTTGGGAGCCTTGTGCATGTCCCGGGAGACGAGCTGGACCGGGTCGGCCATGACCTCGGTGCGCTGGTCGCGGGCCTTCTTGTCGTAGTCCGGGATCTGCTCCGCGCCGTCGTGCAGCCCGTCCGAGAGCTTTCCGGAGCCGTCGACGAGCTTGTAGATGCCGCCGTTGAGATCGTGCGCACCGGTCTTCAGCTCGCCCACGCCGGTGTCCAGGTCGGCCGCGCCGGTCCTGGCCGAACCGATCCCCGCGTGCAGCTTCTTGGCGCCCGCGGCGACCTTCGCGGCCCCCTGGTTCAGCTTGTTGATCCTGGCGACGGCGTCGTCGAGGTCCTTGGAGAGGTGGGGCGCGCGCTCGGCGAGGTCCCGGGCCTGCTTCTGAAGGGTGGCGAGGTTCTTGTCGAGCTTCTTCAGGTCGCCGTTGTGGTCGGTGATCAGCGTGTTCAGGTCGTCGGCGATCGTCGCCACGTCCGCGGCCGACTGCTTCGCCTTCTTCAGGTCGGAGCAGGCCTGGTCGTCCAGCACGGCGTCCTCGCAGCGTGCCCGGTAGATGGAGTCCAGCGCGTCGGAGGCCGTGTGGGCGCCCCTGGCGGCGCCGGGGGCGCGCTCCACGAGGTCGTCGAGGTTGTTGCGGACCGCTCCGGAGGTGTCGGCGACCAGCCGGGCGGTGTCCGCGATGGTCCGCTCGTCGTCCGCGAGGAACGGTCCGATCTTCCTGTCGACGCCGTTGACCCGGTCGGCCAGGGTGCGGGTGCCCTCGGCGACGCGGCGGGAACCGTCCTCCAGGTCGGCCGCGCCCTTGTCGAGCTTCTTCAGGCCGGTCGACAGCTTGCCGCTGCCCTCCTTGGCGTCCGTCAGCCCGTCCGCGAGGTCCTTGGAGCCCTTCTCCGCCTTTCCGATGCCGCCCTCCAGCTTGTCGGCGCCGTTCGCGGCCTTCACCGTCGCGCCGTGGATGTCGGAGAACGAGACGAAGATCCGGTCCAGGAACGACCGTGACGCCTTTGTGGACGCGGCCTCGCGGACCTCGCTGAAGACCGTGCGCGAGATCTGCCCGACGATGTAGTTGTTCGCGTCGTTAGTACGGACCTGCAGGGCGCCCGTCTCCGGGGACTCGCCCGCGCTGGAGGCGATCCGCTTGCTGAAGTCGCCCGGCATGGTCAGCGACAGGTAGTAGGTGCCGTCCTCGACGCCCCTGCGGGCCTCGGCGGCGCTCACCTCACGCCAGTCGAAGACGTCGCTCTCGCGAAGCCCCTCGGTGATGTCGTCGCCGGCCGTGAGCTTCTTCCCCCCGACCGTGGCCCCCTTGTCGTCGTTGACGAGCGCGACCGGGATGCGGTCGAGACGGCCGTACGGGTCCCAGAACGACCACAGGTACAGGGCGCCGTACAGCAGCGGCAGCACCAGCAGCGCGACGAGGGCGGCACGCGGCAGCTTTCCCCTGCCGAAGCGCCTGAGCTCAAGCGCGGCGAGCCTCGGCGATCGCATCGGAGGCCTCCTTTCCGTCGGTTTCCTGGGACTTCGGGGTCTCGGCGGTGGCGGAGGCCTGGTCGGTCCGCCGCTCGCAGGACTGGCTTCCGGCCGCCCGTGTCGAGACCTCGACCGTGCCGTCGGGGGCCTCGCTGCACACGGCCACGACCGTGGTCCCGGCCTCGGTGAGCGACTTCAGCAGCGCCCACACCTCGGCCCGGTCGGCGTCCGAGAGCTTGAGGTCGGTGTCGTCGACGCCGAGCAGACGGGGACGCCCGATCAGGGCGAGCGCGACGGACAGCCGCAGCGCCTCCAGCCGCTCCAGATCCCGTACGGCCGTACGGGAACCCTTGGGCAACGACTGCAGGTCCAGCCCGGCGGCCGTCAGCGCGGCGTCGACGCGCAGCTTCTCCTCGGCCCGCCACTCGGTGCGCGGACGCAGCAGCCCGCGCACCGAGTCGCCGAAGCGCCGCTGCAGCAGCGCGCGTTCGTGCAGGTGCTCGGCGACGGTCAAGGCCGGTTCCAGATCGGTCACACCGGGTACGTGGGCCAGGGCGCTGACGCGCCGCGCCGCGGCCATGCGCTTGGGCACCACGGCCTCGCCCACGGTGGCGGTGCCCTCGGTGGGCTTCATCCGCCCGGTCAGCGCGAGCAACAGGCTCGTGCGGCCGGTGCCGGACGGTCCCTCGACGGTGATCAGCGAGCCGGGCTCCGCCTCGAAGGAGACCCCGCGGAACGCCCATCCGCGGGGTCCTTCCAGACCGAGGCCGCGGGCCGTGACGCCGACTCCGGTCACGGTTCCCCCCATCCCTGCCTCCTTTGAACTGACTGGTCAGTGCAAAAACTAGTGCGAACTCGCGATCGATGCAAAAGCACAGGTCAGAACGGATTGTCAGTGCCATACCTCACGATGGGCACATACGGCACCTCGTATCGGGCGTGCCGTCACAAGACGACAGGAGGTTCGTCATGGCCAGCTCCCACGCAGCAGCCGCCCGTCGGCGCCGCGCCACCGGCCCTGCCCCCTCACTGACCGGCCCGGCGAGCGATGTTCACCCCGTGCTCCGCCGGGCCACGGCCCCGCCCGCCGCCCTCGACCTGCTCGCCCAGGCCCGCGCCGGACTGGACGAGGCCACCGCTCTGGAGACCCCGAACGAGCGCTACGCGACGGCCCACCTCGCCGCCCTGCGCACGGCCGCCGCCGTACTCGCCGCCCGAGGCCGCCCCGAGCCCACCCCCAAGCGCCGGGCCCGTATTCGCAGCGCCTGGGAAGTGCTCCCCGAGATCGCGCCCGAACTCACCGAATGGAGCGCCCTGTTCGCCTCGGGCGCCCGGCGCCGCGCACGGGCGGAGGCCGGCATCCAGGGCGCGGCAACCCGCCGGGACGCCGACGACCTCATACGCGACGTGGCGATGTTCCTGCGTCTCGTCGAGCGGATGCTGGTGCTCCAGCCGGTCCTGCCCCAGCCGCGACCGGACACGGACGCGAAGGAGGCCGACGGTCCACGCCCTCCGCGCGCGGACATGCCGGACGCGGGGTGACGGGGTGACGTCGGCGGCCCCGTCGCCGCAGGGGCGGGCCGTGCTCGCGCACGCTCGTCGCCGGCGGGACGGGAGCGAGGGCGTCGCGCGGCACCGGGAGGGCCGGGCGGGCCGCCGCAGGCAATAGGGTGGAGGGCGCCTGAAGCCTTCCCGCCCCCGTGACCCGGGCCGGGCAGGCAGCCCGTTCGCTCCGCCGCGCCCGTGGCGGTGCCGTGCCGAGGAGTCATCTGCCGTGTCGGACCCGATGCGACCCCGCGCCTCTCTCCGTACCGCCGTGGTCTGGGAGGTCCTCCAGGACGCCCTGGACCGCCGGGTCAAAGCCACGGGCCGTCAGGCGCTGGACGTCCTCGACACCGGAGGCGGCAGCGGCAACTTCGCGGTGCCCGCCGCCCGGCTCGGCCACCGCGTCACGGTCGTCGACCCCAGCCCGAACGCGCTCTTCGCCCTGGAGCGGCGCGCCGCCGAAGCCGGTGTCGCCGACCGGGTGCGGGGTGTCCAGGGCGACGCCCACGGCCTCTTCGACGTGGTCGAGCGCGGCGGGTACGACGTCGTGCTGTGCCACGGCGTGCTGGAGTACGTCGACGACCCCGCCGAAGGCGTCCGCAACGCGGTTGCCGCCCTGCGCGCGGAGGGAGTCCTCAGCCTGCTCGCCGCCGGACTGGGCGGTGCCGTGCTGGCCCGCGCCCTCGCCGGTCACTTCAAGGAGGCCAAGCAGGCCCTGGAGGACCCGGACGGCCGCTGGGGACAGGGTGACCCGGTGCCCCGGCGTTTCACCGTCGAGCAGCTCACCGCGCTGGTGGAGGGTGCCGGGCTGCGCGTCGGTGCCGTGCACGGGGTGCGGGTCTTCGCCGACCTGGTCCCCGGCGTGCTGGTGGACACCGAGCCCGGCGCCCTGGAGGCGCTGCTGAAGCTGGAGGAGGCGGCGGCCGAACTGCCCGCCTTCCACTCCGTGGCCACCCAGCTCCACGTGCTCGGTGAGACACCGCAGACCAGCGAGGCCTGAGCACCCTTCTGTGAACGGTCCACGGGGCGCCCCGTTGATCAGGGACTTGGCTGCACATGGAGTACGCCACAGGCCCCCCGATCGGACGCTCAGCGCCGTATGATCGAGGGAGACCGTTCCGGCATGACGGGTCGGCCGCTGGGGAATGCAGATCTCAGCGAGCCGGGGCGTCCATGCCGGAGCCCGGTTGGCCAATTGGCGTAGAGGGGCGGGTTTCACGGGGGCGATTCCCTGCCTATCCTGAAGGGACCCCCCGGGTCGCCCCGGCGACTGCACGATGAGGAGGACTCCGTGCCGCTCTCGGAGCACGAGCAGCGCATGCTCGAGCAGATGGAGCGAGCGCTGTACGCCGAAGATCCCAAGTTCGCGTCGGCGCTTGAGGGAAGCGGGCTGCGTACGTACACCCGGCGGCGGGTCTACCAGGCGGTCGCCGGCTTCCTCGTGGGTATCGCGCTCCTCATGGCTGGAATGGTCGCCAAGCAGGTCTGGCTCAGCGTGGTGGGCTTCCTTGTGATGCTGGGCTGTGCGGTACTCGCCGTGACCGGCTGGCGCAAGGCCCCCAAGCCGGGTGAGCAGCCCAGCGATGGTGGCCCGCATGCCCGCCATCAGCCACGACAGAAGCGCTCGATGATGCACCGCATCGAAGAGCGCTGGCAGCGCCGCCGCGACGAACAGGGCGGCCATTAGCTCGACGAGAAGCTCCTAGCTGAACTAGCTGAACCAGCTGTACGCAGGGGGTGCCCACCGGACGGTGGGCACCCCCTGCGTATGCCCGGAACCGGCCGAGTGGGCGGCAGCGGACGTGGCCTGGGAGTGAGTGGGGCGGGGGTGTGCCCCGCTGCTCGACGCCCGACGCCCGACGCCCGACGCCACGCCGCCGGCTTCGCGCTCAGGCCACCCCTCCGGCACACGCCCGCTTCCCCGGCGCCTGGCACAGGGGCCCCCGCCTGGCGGGGACTAGCTCCGCTGACCGGACGTGGACGGCCTGCGCCACGTCGGCCGGGCGGCAGCGGCACGGCGCTTGACCGTGGCCCACCAGTCCGACAGCGCCCAGGCCACCCGCACGGTGGACATGGGGGCCAGCAGAGCACGCGTCCTCGTCGCCCAGCCGGCCTTGGAGCGAAGGTCGGACAGGACACCGCGGACATCGTCTGCCAGGCCGGCCGTAGGGCGGGGGCTCGGGGCGTAGAGGACCTGTTCCACGGCGTCGGCGACCCGGTGCACGCAGGCCGCGGCCGGTGCGTCGAGGTGGCCTAGACGGACGATGCGCGCCGCGGTCTTGCGCGGGGTCTGTGAGTCGTCCGGTCGTATCCCGAAGTCCCAGGCGATGTCGGTGAGTTCCTGCCAGACCGCCAGAGTGTGCACCGGCACGTCCGCTTCCGTGCGGCCGTGCGCCCCCAGCCGTACCGCTCTCGTCCGCAGCCGCCACAGCATCGGTGCCAGCGGAATCAGCAACGCGGCCAGGCCGCCCAGCGCCCATGCCAGGGCGACGTACCACTTCGGACCGTCCCCGCCCGTGGGCAGCGCGGCCTGCGGGGACTCGCTCGCGCACAGCTCCGGCTTGCCCGCCGCGCAGCTCTCGCTCGCCGACACCGACGCGGAGGGCCCCGTGCTGGCGGACTGCGTCGGGCGGGCCACGTCCGGCAGCGTGGAACCGGTCGAGTCCGACTGGGTGTACGACGGAACCGAGCCACGGGTCGGCGTCGGCTCGAAGCGGGTCCAGCCCACGCCCTCGAAGTACAGCTCGGGCCAGGCGTGCGCGTCCTTCAGCCCCACCGAGACGGACTCGTCGCCCTGCGGGGTCCCCGGCGCGAAGCCCACCGCGACCCGAGCCGGTATGTCCAGCGTGCGGGCCATCGCCGCCATGGCGAAGGAGAAGTGGACGCAGAAGCCCTGCTTGTCCTTGAGGAAGCGGGCGATCGCCTGCCGGCCACTGCCGACCTTGACATTGGTGTCGTACTGGAAGCCGCCCGTGACGGCGAAGTAGTCCTGGAGCTTGACCGCCTGCTCATAGTGGCTGGCAGCCCCCTTGGTGACCTGGCGCGCGGTCCGGGCGACCGCGGCGGGCAACGAGTCGGGCAGCTCGGTGAACTCACGCTTCAGGGCGGCGGGCGGCGCCGGCGCGTCCGCCAGCTGCTTCGCCGTCGGTTGCACATCGAGGCTGCGCACGGTGTACGTCACGCCGCGTGTGGTCTGGCGGCGGTCGCCGACGACCGTCATGCCCAGCGGTTCGTATCGCCAGTTGCCGCCGATGTCCACACCGCTCGGCGGGTACGGCATCGGCAGCCAGTTCTGGCCGTACCAGTCCGCGGCGGAGATGGTCGTCTCGACCTCCGCGCGCCGCACCTCCGGGCCGAGGCCGATGGGCGTGGGGAACTCGTTCGGCACGGACTGGATGCTGCGCTTGGAGGGCTGCCAGGTGGTGCCGTCGAAGTCGTCCAGGGACACGATCCGCAGATACAGGTCCGAGATGTCGTCGGTGCTGGTCTTGAGGGACAGGACCTGCCGGTCCTCGTCCACGTTCAGACTGTCGCGCAGGGACACCAGCGGGTTCACCGCGGAGATCGTGCCCCCGCGTCCGCTTCCCGGACCCACGCCGGTGCCCGCGGCGTCCAGCAGGCCGCCGTTCATCGCGGGCAGGGCGAGCGGCACCACGAGGGCGATGCCCAGCGCGACCATGCCGATGCGCCGCCCGGTGCGGACCGGTGCCACCGCGCCGGTCGGCTCCCCGCCCGGCGTTCTCGGCGCACCGCCGAAGACCCGGCCCCACTGCGAGAGCCGGTCGCGGCCCTCGGCCAGGAGCATCATCAGATATCCCGCGGCGGCGATGAGGAACCACAGCCAGTCCGCGCCCCCGTCGGAGAGCCCGGCCGCCACGGAGTACAGGGCCAGCAGCGGCAGCCCGGCCGGGGCGGCGCTGCGGTACGTCACCGCGAGCGTGTCCACCGCCAGGCCGATGACCAGGACGCCGCCGATGAGCATCAGCTTGATGCCGTCCGACAGCGGCGCCGGGATCGAGTACCGGCTGACGTCGTTCGCGCCGGCCTGCAGCAGGTCGGCGAAGTGACGGAACGCCTCCGGGCCGGGGACCACCCCGATGATCGCCTGTTTGCCGGCGAAGGTCAGCGTCAGCAGCATCAGCGCGACCAGGGCCTGCGCCGCCACGGTCAGGGGCCGGGCCAGCGGAACCCGCCGGGCCGCCATGCCCACGGCCGTCTGGACCGACAGCAGGAAGACGGCCTGGAAGAGCCAGGTGACCGGGGAGACCAGCGGCAGCAGGGCGCAGGACGCCATCAGGGTGGCCGCCGCGGCGCACAGCGCCATCCGTGTCCGCCCGCTCATGCCGGTCCCCCCTCGCCCCGGGCGCCACTGATCGCGGCGGCGTCGTTGCGCGCCTGGTCAGCCTGGCGCCACAGCTCGTTCACGGAAGCGCCCCGCGGCACGCTCAGCGCCGTCCAGCCCGCCTCCCGCAGCAGCCGCAGCCGCTCCTCACCCCTGTCCGAGGCGTCGGACAGATCGCTCGGTTCCCCTGCCCAGGCCCTGCTGTCCAGGACGAAGGCCACCGCGCCCCCGCTGCGCTGGCGCATCTTGGCGGCCACCGTCGCCTGCTCCTCGTCGAGGTCGCCGAAGAAGGCGACCAGAAGTCCCTCGTTGCCGCCGCGCAGCACGTCGTAGGCCCGCGACAGACCTGTGCCGTCGGAGTGGTCGATCACCGCGAGGGTGTCCATCATCAGCCCGGCCGCGTCGGCCGACTCCTGGCTGGTCCCCGCGAACCCGTCGGCGCCCTCACCGGGCACCGAACTGCCGGTGTCGGTCAGCAGCCGCACCGAGAAGCCCCGCTCCAGCATGTGGACCAGCGCGGACGCCGCGCCCGACACGGCCCATTCGAAGGCCGAGTCGGGGCCGGCGCCCCGGAAGGCCGCGCCACGGGTGTCCAGCAGCACCGTGCAGCGGGAGCGCTGCGGCTGCTCCTCGCGGCGCACCATCAGCTCGCCGTAGCGCGCGGTGGAGCGCCAGTGCACGCGGCGCAGGTCGTCGCCGTAGCGGTAGCCGCGCGGGATCACGTCGTCCTCGCCGGCCAGCGCGAGCGAGCGCTGCCGCCCGTCGCCGTACCCCTTCGCCTCCCCGCTGAAGCGGACCGGCGGCAGCGGCTCCACGCGCGGGATGACCGTCAGCGTGTCGAACGTCGAGAAGGACCGGGTCAGCTCGCACAGGCCGAACGGGTCGCTCAGACGAAGCTGCAACGGGCCCAGCGGATAGCGGCCGCGCAGATCGGAGCGGACCCGGTAGGAGACCTCCCGTCGGCCACCCGCCTCCACCCGGTCCAGCACGAAGCGCGGGCGCGGACCGAGGACGTACGGCACCCGGTCCTGGAGCATCAGCAGGCCGGTGGGCAGCCGGGAGACGTTGTCGATCCGCAGATGGACACGGGCCTCGCTGCCCGCGGGCACCCGCCCGGGGGAGAGCCGGCGGCTGCCCGCGACCCGGTAGCGGGTGCGGTACAGCACGGTCGCGCACACCAGCGGCAGCACGGCCAGCAGCAGGCCGACGCGCAGCAGGTCGCTCTGGCCGAGGACGTAGGCGCAGATCGCGGCTGCGATACCGGCGGCCAGGAAGGAGCGGCCGCGCGTGGTCAGACCGGCCAGTGCCGTGCGCAGCCCGCCCTGCTCACCCTGATCCGCCTCGGCCTGGCCCGCCGCGCCGAAGGACATCACAGCCTCCGCGGCGGCTGCTGGCCGTACGCCGGAGTGCCACGGCCGAGGCTCCCGAAGCCGCTCTGCTGCTGGGGCGCGGCGGGCACCGGGGTGCGCTGGAGGATCTCCTGGACGACCTGCTCGGACGTGCGGCGGTTCAGCTGGGCCTGCGCGGTGGGCAGCAGGCGGTGGGCCAGGACGGCCACGGCGAGGGCCTGCACGTCGTCCGGCAGCGCGTACTCGCGGCCGCTCAGGGCCGCCGACGCCTTCGCCGCGCGCAGCAGGTGCAGCGTCGCGCGCGGGGAGGCGCCGAGTCTGAGGTCGGGGTGGGTGCGCGTGGCCGCGACCAGGTCCACCGCGTACCGGCGGACCGGCTCGGCGACGTGGACCCCGCGGACGGCGTCGATCAGCTTGACGATCTCGTGCGCGTGCGCCACCGGCTGGAGGTCCTCCAGCGGCGAGACGCCGCCGTGCACGTCCAGCATCTGCAGTTCGGCCTCCACACTGGGGTAGCCGACGGAGACACGGGCCATGAAGCGGTCGCGCTGCGCCTCGGGCAGCGGGTAGGTGCCCTCCATCTCGACCGGGTTCTGCGTGGCCACCACCATGAACGGGCTCGGCAGCTCATAGGTCTGGCCGTCGATCGTGACCTGGCGTTCCTCCATGGACTCCAGCAGCGCGGACTGGGTCTTCGGCGAGGCGCGGTTGATCTCGTCGCCGATCACGATCTGGGCGAAGATCGCGCCGGGCTTGAACTCGAAGTCCTTGCGCTGCTGGTCCCAGATGGACACGCCGGTGATGTCGGACGGCAGCAGGTCCGGCGTGAACTGGATACGCCGCACCGAGCAGTCGATGGACCGCGCCAGCGCCTTGGCGAGCATCGTCTTGCCCACGCCGGGGACATCCTCGATCAGCAGATGTCCCTCGGCGAGCAGTACGGTCAGCGAAAGCCGTACGACCTCCGGCTTGCCCTCGATCACACCCTCCACCGAACTGCGGACACGCTCCACAGTGGCGGTCAGATCAGTGAGGCTCGCTCGATCGTCATAGGTCGTCACCCGGCCCTCCTCGGCCCGTACTTTCCGGGCCGACGCTCTACGACGCGGACCGGCCCTCCCCTTGAACACGGACACCACGCGCGAAACGTTCCGCGTGTTGTCACACACGCATTCTTGCTGCCGTTACCGATTCGTGTCACTCGCCTGTGGACAACTGCTAGCGATATGTCGGGTCTTACGGACTTTTGGGCACGCCAGAACCTGAATTGACAGCGAAACGACAGGTGCGGCGGGTGGTCGCGTGGGTCCGCGCGTCTTCGTGCAGGGCGGGACCGCGGCCGGTCAGGCCGGGTCGACCTCGCGCAGCAGGCCCGTCTTCACGTCGAAGACAAAGCCCCGCACGTCGTCCGTGTGCAGCAGGAACGGCGAGGTGCGCACCCGCTGCATCGACTGGCGTACGTCCTGGTCGACGTCCCGGAAGGACTCCACCGCCCACGAGGGCCGCTGTCCGACCTCCAGCTCCAGCTCGGTGCGGAAGTCCTCGGTGAGGGCCTCCAGACCGCAGCCGGTGTGGTGGATCAGCACGATGCTGCGGGTGCCGAGCTTGCGCTGGCTGATGGTGAGCGAGCGGATCACGTCGTCGGTCACGACGCCACCGGCGTTGCGGATGGTGTGGCAGTCGCCGAGTTCCAGACCGAGCGCGGCGTGCAGGTCGAGACGGGCGTCCATGCAGGCGACCACGGCGACGTGCAGGACGGGGCGGGCGTCCATGCCGGGATCGGAGAAAGCGGCGGCGTATCGCTCGTTCGCCTCGACGAGACGGTCGGTGACCGTGCCGCGGTCGGCTATCGCACCCTGGGTGCCGGCGGGAACCGATGCAGATGTCGTCATACCCATGACGTTACTGGTCACCTCCCGGACGGTCGCGCGGTGAGGCGGGACAAAGAAGGCCATTGGGCCTGGTTGTGAGCTAACCCACAGGGGTGGCGTGAGTGCGCCCATACGAGCGATTTCACCCGCTGCGCGGCTTCGTCCGAACCCGAATCGGCGACGCGCAGGCCGGTTGATTGACCGCGAGACACGGTGGACTAAAGTGACGCGAAGCGGGAGGCGACTCTCCCTGCTGGACTGTTTTTCCCCGAAGACCCCGGTGATTTTCCGGAGGTCTCCCCGCGTGCGCGGCGCGTACGTACGGCTCGGCCTCCTCCCGCTCCCGGTCGGCTGACGCTTCCGGCGCCGGCAGGCCTCCCCTTCACGAGCGGGCGGGGACCCGGCGGTGCGTGCGGCGCCCGCCGGATCTGAGAGGGCCCCTTGAGCCAGAGTCGACATGTCCCGGTGATGCTCCAGCGGTGCCTGGACCTGTTGGCCCCCGCGCTGCAGCGGCCGGGAGCGGTGGTCGTCGACTGCACACTCGGCCTCGGCGGCCACAGCGAGGCTCTCCTGACGCAGTTTCCGGAGGCCCGCCTGGTCGCCCTCGACCGCGACAAGGAGGCCCTGCGGCTGTCCGGCGAGCGGCTCGCGCCGTACGGCGAGCGCGCCACTCTCGTGCACGCCGTCTACGACGAGCTCCCGGACGTCCTGGACAGGCTCGGCATCGCGCGCGTGCAGGGCGTCCTGTTCGACCTCGGCGTCTCCTCCATGCAGCTGGACGAGGCCGACCGCGGCTTCGCCTACGCCCAGGACGCCCCCCTCGACATGCGTATGGACCAGACCACCGGCGTCAGCGCCGCCGAGGTCCTCAACACCTACCCGGCCGGCGAACTCGTCAGGATCCTGCGCGCGTACGGCGAGGAGAAGCAGGCCAAGCGGATCGTGGCCGCGATCGTGCGGGAGCGGGAGAAGGAGCCGTTCAGCAACAGCGCGCGGCTCGTGGAGCTGATCCGCGACGCCCTGCCCCAGGCCGCCAAGCGCACGGGCGGCAACCCGGCCAAGCGCACCTTCCAGGCGCTGCGCATCGAGGTCAACGGCGAGCTCTCCGTCCTGGAGCGGGCGATCCCGGCCGCCGTGGAGGCGCTCGACGTCGGCGGGCGGATCGCCGTCCTGTCGTACCACTCGCTGGAGGACCGGCTGGTCAAGCAGGTGTTCGCGGCCGGCGCCACCTCCACCGCGCCGCCCGGACTGCCCGTCGTCCCCGAGCGTTACCAGCCGCGGCTCAAGCTGCTGACGCGCGGTGCCGAACTTCCCACCGAGGAAGAGGTCGCAGAGAACCGGCGCGCGGCACCGGCGCGTCTGCGCGGGGCCGAGCGCATCAGGGAGTCCATCGAATGAGGGGCACGAGGCAGGGGCGGGCGCCCGGGTCCGGCATGCACACCGATGAGCTGGAGAACCGGACTCGGGAGGGCGAGTGAGCAGGAAACCCGAATTGAGGGGGCGGGCCGCCCGGCTCGCGCGGCTCATCCCCGCGGGGCGCGCCAGGGCCGCCCGTACCCCGTTCGTCCTCCTCGTGGTCCTCCTGCTGGGCGGCGGCCTCATCGGGCTCCTCGTGCTGAACTCCGCCCTCAGCGAGGGCGCGTTCCGGCTGGAGGACCTGCGGCGGGACACCAAGGCCCTCACCGACGAGGAGCAGTCCCTGCAACGGGACATCGACGCCTACTCCGCCCCGGA
Source organism: Streptomyces sp. NPDC001920 (assembly GCF_053594495.1). Lineage (NCBI taxonomy): Bacteria > Bacillati > Actinomycetota > Actinomycetes > Kitasatosporales > Streptomycetaceae > Streptomyces > Streptomyces sp. NPDC001920. The sequence continues at coordinate 291,225 of NZ_JBSFEP010000002.1, read as the reverse complement.
CGCCCTCCAGCGCCGCGCCCGCGAACTCGGCATGGTCCCCGGCGGCGACCCCGCCTTCCTCGGCCCCGACGGCAAGGTCAAGGGCGTCCCCAGTCCCGCCCCCGCCGACCAGGACTCCGCGTACAGCACTGTCCTGGCCCCCGAGGCCCTCGTCAGCGAACCCACGGCACCGCCGGCCACCGAGCCCGTGCCCACCCCGCAGCCCTCCGGCGCGTCCGCGTACCCGTCGCCGGGGACCACCGCCGACCCCGGCTACGCGCCCTCCGCCCAGCAGCCGACCCCGCTCGCCCAGTCCTCCCCGTACCCGACGCCCGGCAGGTGACGGAAGTGGTCGATAACTCAGCAAGGCAACCGCCCGGCCGCCGCGTACCCGGCCCCGCGAGGCGCGCCCGCTCCGGCGGTGCCCAGCGGCGTCCGGAGCCCGGCGCCCGCCCGGCCCGCCGCCCGGCACGGCCTCGCCCCGGCGCCTCCGGCGTCATCCGGCTCGGCAGCCCCCGCCCCCGGCTGCGCATGATCGGCCTGGCCCTGACCCTCGTCCTGCTCGCCTTCGTCGTCCGGCTGCTCCAGGTGCAGGGCGTCGACGCCGCCACCTACGCCGCCAAGGCCGAGAAGAACCGGTACGTCGGCTACACCCTGGCCGCCGAGCGCGGCGGGATCACCGACCGCAACGGCGTGGCGCTGGCGACCAGCGTGGACGCGTACGACATCACGGCCGACCCGACGCTGTTCAGCCGCGAACAGCTGAAGATCGACGACGGCCCCGAACAGGCCGCCGCCCTCCTCGCGCCGATCCTCGGCCAGGAGCAGGACGCCATCGTCAGGAAGCTGCGGCCCGAGAACAAGAACCTGCGCTACACCCTGCTGGCCAGCCGCCAGACCCCGCAGGTCTGGAAGCAGATCAAGGATCTGAAGAACGCGCTGGGCACCAAGGCGGAGAAGGACAAGGGCACGGTCAACGTCCTCGCGGGTGTCCTGTCGGTCGCCAGCAGCAAGCGCGTGTACCCGAACGGCGACCTCGCCGCCGGGATACTGGGCTGGGTCAACGCCGACGGCAAGGGCGGCGGCGGCATCGAGCAGCAGCTGAACAACCGGCTGTCCGGCAAGGACGGCGAGATCCGCTACGCCCAGTCCGGCGGCCGCCAGGTGCCCACGGTCAACTCCACCGAGACGCCGGCCGTGCCCGGCAGCGACGTCGAGCTCACCATCGACCGCGACATCCAGTGGGCCGCCCAGAACGCGATCAGCGAGCAGGTGAGGAAGTCCAAGGCGGATCGCGGCTATGTGATCGTCCAGGACACCCGCACCGGCCAGATCCTCGCGATGGCGAATTCGCCCGGCTTCGACCCGAACGACCTCTCCGAGGCCAGCAGCGCCAACATGGGCAACGCCGCCGTCCAGGACGCCTACGAGCCCGGCTCCACCGCGAAGGTCATCTCGATGGCCGCCGTACTGGAGGAGGGCGTCGCCACGCCCGGCACCCATGTCGTCGTGCCCAACCGGCTGCACCGCGGCGACCGGGCCTTCAAGGACGACATCGACCACGAGACCTGGTACCTCACGCTCAACGGCGTGCTCGCCAAGTCCAGCAACATCGGAACCATCCTGGCCACCGGCCAGCTGGGCAAGACCCAGCGGCAGGCCAACCGGGTCCTGTACGGCTACCTGCGCAAGTTCGGGTTCGGCAGCCCCAGCGGGCTCCGCTTCCCCGGCGAGACCGCGGGCATCCTCGCCGCCCCGGACACCTGGTCGACCTCGCAGCAGTACACGATTCCTTTCGGCCAGGGCGTGTCCATCAACGCGATGCAGGCGGCCTCCGTCTACTCCACGGTCGCCAACGGCGGCGTACGCATCGAGCCGACGCTCGTACGCGGCACCAAGGGACCCGACGGGCAGTTCACTCCCGCGCCGGAGCCCAGGAAGACGCGGGTCGTCAGCGCCAGGACGGCGAAGACCCTCGCCCGGATGCTGGAGTCGGTGGTGGACGACCGGGAGGGCACCGGCACCAAGGCGCGCATCCCGGGCTACCGGGTCGCGGGCAAGACGGGTACGGCGAACCGCGTGGATCCGGCCACCGGCAGATACCGCGGCTACACCTCCTCGTTCGCCGGATTCGCGCCCGCGGACAAGCCCCGGATCACGGTCTACTGCGCGATCCAGAACGCCACCGCGGGCAATTACTTCGGCGGCCAGATCTGCGGGCCCATCTACAAGAAAGTCATGGAGTTCGCCCTGAAGACCCTCCAGGTCCCGCCGACCGGGGCCAAGCCCGCGAAGCTCCCGGTCGGCTACAGGCCCTGACCACCCTGATCAGCACCGAGCAGCCAGGAACCACCTCGTGACAACGATCACCCCCGAGCCCGGGAACCAGGGCACCGCCCGCACCTCACTTCGCTCACAGGCGGGTGCGCCCGGTACGCTCACCGCCGTGCCACACGCTGATCAGTCCCAAACCACCCAGAAGGGGCATCCCGTGACGTATCCCGGGCCGCCCAGGCCGGCGCAGGTCTCCGCCACACCCCTCGCGGAACTCGCCGACCAGGTGGGTGCCGCCACGCCGGACGGCGCCGGCAAGGCCGTCGAGGTCACGGGCATCACCCATGACTCACGTGCCGTCCGCCCCGGTGACCTGTACGCCGCCCTCCCGGGTGCCCGCCTGCACGGCGCCGACTTCGTCACGCAGGCCGCCGGCCTCGGCGCGGTCGCCGTGCTGACCGACCCGACCGGTGCCGAGCGGGCCGCCGCGACCGGGCTGCCGGTCCTGGTCGTCGAGGACCCGCGGGGCCGGATGGGAGAACTGGCGACCACGATCTACGGCCACCCCGGCCGCGACCTGCTCCAGATCGGCATCACCGGCACCTCCGGCAAGACCACCACCGCCTACCTCGTCGAGGGCGGTCTGAAGACGGCCCGCTCCACCGGGCTCATCGGCACGGTCGAGATGCGCATCGGTGACGAGCGCATCAAGTCCGAGCGCACCACCCCCGAAGCCACCGACCTGCAGGCCCTGTTCGCCGTCATGCGCGAACGCGGTGTCGAGGCGGTCGCCATGGAGGTCTCCAGTCACGCGCTGGTCCTCGGCCGGGTCGACGGCTGCGTCTTCGACATCGGGGTGTTCACCAACCTCAGCCCGGAGCACATGGAGTTCCACTCCGACATGGAGGACTACTTCCGGGCCAAGGCACAGCTGTTCACGCCGGAACGCAGCAGACTCGGCGTCGTCAACGTCGACGACGAGTACGGCCGCAGGCTCGCCAAGGAGGCCGGCGTCCCGGTCGTCACCTTCTCGGCCGAGGGCCACCCCGACGCCGACTGGCGTGCCGAGGACGTGGAGATCGGCCCCATGGACTCGACGTTCACGGTGATCGGGCCCGAGGGCGAGCGGATCGCCGCCAGGTCGCCGATCGCGGGCCCCTTCAACGTGGCGAACACCCTCGCCGCCATCGTCGCCCTCGCCGCCGCCGGTCTCGACCCCCAGGCCGCCGCCGACGGCATCGCCGCCGTACCGGGCGTCCCCGGACGCCTGGAGCGCGTGGACGCCGGCCAGCCCTACCTGGCGGTCGTCGACTACGCCCACAAGACCGACGCCGTCGAGTCGGTGCTCAAGGCCCTGCGCAAGGTCACCGAGGGCAGGGTGCACATCGTGCTCGGCTGCGGCGGGGACCGCGACGCGACCAAGCGCGCCCCGATGGGCGCCGCCGCGGCCCGGCTCGCCGACACCGCCGTACTGACCTCCGACAACCCCCGCTCCGAGGACCCCCTCGCGATCCTCGCGACCATGCTCCAGGGCGCGGCCTCGGTGCCCTCGCACGAGCGCGGCGAGGTGCAGGTCTTCGAGGACCGGGCCGCCGCCATCGCCGCGGCCGTCGCCCGTGCCGAGCCCGGCGACACCGTGCTGGTCGCGGGCAAGGGCCATGAGCAGGGCCAGGACATCGCCGGGGTGGTCCGTCCCTTCGACGACCGCCAGGTGCTTCGCGAAGCTATCCAGAAGACCCAGGGATGAACTTGTGATCGCCCTCTCTCTCGCCGAGATCGCAGAAGTCGTCGGCGGGCAGACGTACGACATACCGGATCCGGCCGTCCAGGTCACCGGCTCCGTCGTCCGGGACTCCCGCGAAGTGGAGCCCGGCAGCCTCTTCGTCGCCTTCGTCGGCGAGCGGGTGGACGGCCACGACTACGCGTCGGCGGTCGTGGCGGCCGGTGCGGTGGCCGTCCTCGCGTCCCGCCCCGTGGGCGTGCCCGCGATCGTCGTCGCGGACGTCCAGAAGGCCCTCGGCGCCCTCGCCCGCCATGTCGTACGCCGGCTCGGCGCGACCCTCGTGGCCCTGACCGGCTCGGCGGGCAAGACCAGCACCAAGGACCTGATCGCCCAGGTCCTCCAGCGCAAGGCCCCCACCGTGTGGACGCCGGGCTCGCTCAACAACGAGATCGGGCTGCCGCTCACCGCCCTCAGCGCCACCGACGAGACCAGGTTCCTCGTCCTGGAGATGGGCGCCCGCGGCATCGGCCACATCCGCTACCTCGCCGATCTGACGCCCCCGAAGGTCGGCCTCGTCCTCAATGTCGGCACCGCCCACATCGGCGAGTTCGGTGGCCGCGAGCAGATCGCGCAGGCCAAGGGCGAACTCGTCGAGAGCCTGCCGCAGGACGGTACGGCGATCCTCAACGCCGACGATCCCCTCGTACGGGCCATGGCGTCCCGTACGAAGGCGAAGGTGATCCTTTTCGGAGAGTCCGGCGAAGCGGACGTACGCGCCGAGAACGTCAGACTCACGGACAGCGGACAGCCTGCTTTCCTCCTTCACACACCCTCCGGTGCAAGCGATGTGACGATGCGCCTGTACGGTGAGCACCACGTGTCGAACGCGCTCGCCGCGGCCGCCGTCGCCCATGAGCTGGGCATGTCCGCGGAAGAGATCGCCACCGCGCTCTCCGAGGCGGGCTCCCTCTCCCGCTGGCGGATGGAGGTCACCGAGCGCCCGGACGGCGTGACGGTCGTCAACGACGCCTACAACGCGAACCCCGAGTCCATGAAGGCAGCCCTGCGCGCGCTGGCGGCCATGGGCAAGGGACGCCGTATGTGGGCGGTGCTCGGCAAGATGGCCGAGCTCGGGGACGAGGCGCTCGCCGAGCACGACGCGGTCGGACGGCTCGCCGTCCGGCTCAACGTCAGCAAGCTCGTCGCGGTCGGGGGCAGGGAAGCGTCCTGGCTGCAACTGGGCGCATATAACGAGGGTTCGTGGGGTGAGGAGTCGGTGCACGTGTCCGACGCACAGGCGGCGGTCGACCTGTTGCGCAGCGAGTTGCGCCCGGGGGACGTCGTACTCGTGAAGGCGTCCCGTTCGGTCGGTCTGGAGCGCGTCGCCGAGGCGCTGCTCGCGGGCGGTACCGAGGGTGAGGTTGCCGCCCGATGATGAATCAGATCCTGTTCTCCGGGGTCATCGGTCTGTTCCTGACCCTGGTCGGCACCCCGCTGCTCATCAAGCTGCTGGCCCGCAAGGGCTACGGCCAGTACATCCGTGACGACGGCCCGCGCGAGCACCACAGCAAGCGCGGTACGCCGACCATGGGTGGTATCGCCTTCATCCTGGCGACGATCGCCGCGTACTTCCTGTCCAAGCTGATCACGGGCAAGCCGCCGACCTTCTCCGGCATCCTGGTGATCGGTCTGATGGCCGGCATGGGTCTGGTCGGCTTCCTGGACGACTACATCAAGATCGTCAAGCGTCGTTCGCTGGGTCTTCGGGCCAAGGCCAAGATGGCCGGCCAGCTGCTCGGCGGTATCGCCTTCGCGGTGCTCTCCCTGCAGTTCGCGGACAACCGGGGCAACACCCCGGCCTCCACCAAGCTCTCCTTCGTGCAGGACTTCGGCTGGTCCATCGGCCCGGTGCTGTTCGTCGTCTGGGCGCTGTTCATGATCCTCGCCATGTCGAACGGCGTGAACCTGACGGACGGCCTGGACGGCCTCGCCACCGGTGCCTCCGTGCTGGTCTTCGGCGCCTACACCTTCATCGGCGTCTGGCAGTTCCAGGAGTCCTGCGCCAACGCGCAGATCCTGCCCAACCCCAACGCCTGCTACGAGGTCCGTGATCCACTCGACCTCGCCGTCGTCTCCTCCGCGCTGATGGGCGCCTGCCTCGGCTTCCTGTGGTGGAACACCTCGCCCGCCAAGATCTTCATGGGCGACACCGGTTCGCTGGCCCTCGGCGGCGCGCTCGCCGGTCTCGCGATCTGCTCGCGCACCGAGCTGCTGCTCGCCATCCTCGGCGGCCTGTTCGTGCTCATCACCATGTCGGTGGTCATCCAGGTCGGCTCCTTCCGCCTCACCGGCAAGCGCGTCTTCCGCATGGCGCCACTCCAGCACCACTTCGAACTCAAGGGCTGGTCCGAAGTACTCGTCGTGGTCCGCTTCTGGATCATTCAGGGCATCTGTGTGATCGTCGGACTGGGCCTCTTCTACGCGGGATGGGCAGCGGACAAGTGACCGACTGGCAGGGAAAGAACGTCACCGTCGCCGGGCTCGGCGTCTCCGGGATCCCGGCGGCCAAGGTGCTGCACGGCCTCGGCGCCGAGGTCACCGTCGTCAATGACGGGGACGACGCACGCGCGCGTGCCCAGGCGGCCGAACTGGAGGCGCTCGGCATCACCGTCCGCCTCGGCGACGGGGCGACCCTGCCCGACGGCACCGAGCTGATCGTGACCGCGCCCGGCTGGAAGCCGGACAAGCCGCTGTTCGCCGCCGCCGAGCAGGCCGGCGTCCCCGTCTGGGGCGACGTCGAACTGGCGTGGCGGCTGCGCGGCCCCGACGCCGCGCCCTGGCTGGCCGTCACCGGCACCAACGGCAAGACCACGACCGTCCAGATGCTGGCCTCGATCCTGAAGGCGGCGGGCCTGCGCACGGCGGCCGTCGGCAACATCGGGGTCTCGCTCCTGGACGCGGTGCTCGGCGACGAGGAGTACGACGTCCTGGCCGTGGAGCTGTCCAGCTACCAGCTGCACTGGGCGCCCTCCCTGCGCGCCCACTCCGCCGCCGTCCTCAACCTCGCCCCGGACCACCTCGACTGGCACGGCTCCATGGAGGCGTACGCCCGCGACAAGGGCCGTGTCTACGAGGGCAACCGCGTCGCCTGCGTCTACAACGTCGCCGACAAGGCCACCGAGGACCTGGTCCGCGAGGCCGACGTCGAGGAGGGCTGCCGGGCCATCGGCTTCACCCTCGGCACCCCCGGCCCGTCCCAACTCGGTGTCGTCGAGGGCATCCTGGTCGACCGCGCCTTCGTCGAGAACCGGCACAAGAACGCCCAGGAGCTCGCCGAGGTCGCCGACGTGAACCCGCCGGCCCCGCACAACATCGCCAACGCCCTGGCGGCGGCGGCCCTCGCCCGGGCCTACGGGGTGCCCGCCAAGGCCGTACGGGACGGCCTGCGGGCCTTCACACCGGACGCCCACCGCATCGCGCACGTGGCGGACGTGGACGGCGTGGCGTACATCGACGACTCCAAGGCCACCAACACGCACGCGGCGGAAGCCTCGTTGGCGGCGTACGACTCCATCGTCTGGATCGCGGGCGGCCTCGCCAAGGGCGCCGTCTTCGAGGAACTCGTCTCCAAGGCGGCGAAGCGGCTGCGCGGAGCCGTGCTCATGGGCGCGGATCGCGCCCTCATCCGTGAAGCCCTGGCGCGACACGCGCCGGAAGTACCCGTCGTCGACCTCGACCGGACCGACACTGGGGCGATGCTCGCGGCAGTCCAGGAGGCGAAGCGGCTCGCCCGGCCCGGTGACACGGTGCTCCTCGCCCCCGCCTGTGCCTCGATGGACATGTTCGCCAACTACAACCAGCGCGGTGACGCGTTCGCGGAGGCGGTTCGCGAACTCGGCGCGGGCGCCTGACGCCGGGTCTCGGCCACTGCGGGTGCTACGGGACCCCCGCCGTAATGTGGAGGGACGCGTGACTCGGAAGTGGCTGGACGGTACGTACTCCCACGGTGAGGCGGTGAGCGCGGATGCCCGGTAGCCGTACGGGGGGCCCTCCCGCACAGCGGGCCGTCCGGCGCCCGGTGGCTGCCAGGCCACCGGGGGACAACGCCGTACGACGGTTCTACACACGTGCGAACCGGGCCTGGGACCGGCCGCTGACCGCGTACTACCTGATCCTCGGCGGCAGCCTGCTGATCACGGTGCTGGGCCTGGTGATGGTCTACTCGGCCTCGCAGATCACCGCGTTGCAGATGTCGCTCGGCGGGTCGTACTTCTTCCGCAAGCAGCTCCTGGCCGCGGTGATCGGCGCCGGTCTGCTGTTCGCCGCCTCCCGGATGCCGGTGAAGCTGCACCGGGCGCTCGCCTACCCGATCCTCGCCGGTGCCGTCTTCCTGATGGCACTGGTGCAGGTGCCCGGGATAGGAGTCGCGGTCAACGGCAACCAGAACTGGATCGCCCTCGGCGGCTCCTTCCAGATCCAGCCCAGCGAGTTCGGCAAGCTCGCGCTCGTGCTGTGGGGCGCCGACCTGATCGCCCGCAAGCAGGACAAGAGGCTGCTGTCGCAGTGGAAGCACATGCTGGTGCCGCTCGTGCCGGTCGCCTTCATGCTGCTCGGGCTGATCATGCTCGGCGGCGACATGGGCACCGCGATCATCCTGTCGGCGATCCTGTTCGGCCTGCTGTGGCTGGCCGGGGCCCCGACCCGGCTGTTCGTGGGGGTGCTGTCGGTCGCGGGAGCGATCGGCGTGCTCCTCATCCAGAGCAGTGAGAACCGCATGGCCCGCCTGCAGTGCCTCGGTGCCACCGACCCCGGTCCGGGTGACTCCTGCTGGCAGGCCGTGCACGGCATCTACGCGCTCGCCTCGGGCGGGATCTTCGGTTCCGGGCTCGGTGCGAGTGTGGAGAAATGGGGCCAACTACCCGAAGCCCACACCGACTTCATCTTCGCCGTCACCGGTGAGGAACTGGGCCTGGCGGGGACGCTGTCGGTGCTCGCCCTGTTCGCGGCTCTAGGCTATGCGGGTATCCGCGTGGCCGGACGCACGGAGGACCCCTTCGTGAGGTACGCCGCGGGAGGCGTGACCACCTGGATCACCGCGCAAGCGGTGGTCAACATCGGTGCGGTGCTCGGTCTGCTGCCGATCGCCGGCGTCCCCCTCCCGCTGTTCTCCTACGGTGGTTCCGCCCTGTTGCCGACCATGTTCGCCATCGGGCTGCTGATCGCCTTCGCGCGTGACGAGCCCGCTGCGCGGGCGGCGCTTTCTATGCGGCAACCCCGCTTTGGTAAAAAGCGTGCGGGAGGCTCCGGCTCCGGCCGGGAGCCTCGGAGATGGAACACGATGCGACGGCGTGCCTCGGCGGCGCGTTCGTCCGGAGAGCGGTGAATTTCGGTGCATGTCGTACTCGCCGGTGGGGGGACCGCCGGCCACATCGAGCCCGCGCTCGCCCTCGCGGACGCCCTGCGCAGGCAGGACCCGACCGTGGGGATCACGGCCCTGGGCACGGAGCGCGGCCTGGAGACCCGGCTCGTACCCGAGCGGGGCTACGAGCTCGCGCTGATCCCCGCAGTACCCCTGCCGCGCAAGCCGACGCCCGAGCTGATCACCGTCCCGGGCCGGCTGCGCGGCACGATCAAGGCGACCGAGCAGATCCTGGAGCGCACCAAGGCGGACTGCGTGGTCGGCTTCGGCGGTTACGTGGCCCTGCCCGGCTACCTCGCGGCCAAGCGCCTCGGTGTGCCGATCGTCATCCACGAGGCCAACGCCCGCCCCGGCCTGGCCAACAAGATCGGTTCGCGCTACGCCGCCCAGGTCGCCGTCTCCACCCCGGACAGCAAGCTCCGCAACTCCCGCTACATCGGCATCCCGCTGCGCCGGACCATCGCGACCCTCGACCGGGCCGCCGTGCGCCCCGAGGCCCGTGCGATGTTCGGGCTCGACCCGAACCTGCCGACGCTGCTGGTCTCCGGCGGCTCCCAGGGCGCCCGCCGCCTCAACGAGGTCGTCCAGCAGGTCGCGCCGTGGCTCCAGCAGGCCGGCATCCAGATCCTGCACGCGGTCGGCCCGAAGAACGAACTGCCGCATGTGCAGCAGATGCCGGGAATGCCCCCCTATATCCCGGTAAGTTACCTGGACCGGATGGACCTCGCGTACGCCGCGGCCGACATGATGCTCTGCCGTGCGGGCGCGATGACCGTCGCCGAACTCTCCGCCGTCGGACTCCCGGCCGCCTACGTCCCGCTGCCCATCGGCAACGGCGAACAGCGGCTGAACGCCCAGCCGGTGGTCAAGGCCGGCGGCGGGCTGCTGGTCGACGACGCGGACCTCACCCCCGAGTGGGTGCAGCAGAACGTCCTGCCCGTGCTCGCCGACCCGCACCGGCTGTACGAGATGTCCCGCGCGGCAAGCGAGTTCGGCCGCCGGGACGCCGACGACCTGCTCGTCGGCATGGTGTACGAGGCGATCGCCTCGCACCGCCGCCAGTAACCGTATGACGGAGGGCAGGGAGCGTGGCCGGACCGACGACCGCCGAGCGCGGTGAACGCCAGCAGGAGTCGTCCGACCCGCCCCTTCCCCGGCGGAGGTTGAGGCTGCCACGCCTTCGTACGATGATCATTTTTGCGGTGGTGCTCGCACTCCTCGGCGTGGGCTCCGTCTGGCTGCTGTACGGCTCCCAGTGGCTGCGCGTCGAGCGTGTGTCCGTGTCCGGCACCCGCGTGCTGACCCCCGCTCAGGTCCGGGAGGCGGCCGACGTCCCGGTCGGGGCACCGCTGGTCTCCGTCGACACCGATGCGATCGAGGCACGATTGCGCCGGAAATTGCCCCGAATTGACGCGGTTGATGTGGTCCGTTCCTGGCCACATGGAATCGGTTTGAAAGTGATGGAGCGTACTCCGGTTCTGATTGTCCAAAGCGGCGGAAAGTTCGTCGAAGTGGACGATGAAGGTGTCCGATTCGCCACGGTTCCTGAGCCTCCGAAAGGCGTGCCCGCACTGGAATTGACGCCGGCTCGGTCCAGCTCCGCAGCCGCGAGCCTGCGCCGGTTCGGCGAGCGGCGTCTGGTGCGTGAGGCGGTGCGGGTCGCCGGCGCCGTTCCGGCGGTCGTCGCACGTCACACCCTGGTCGTCAAGGTCCGTTCCTACGACGACATCTCGCTGGAGTTGAGCGACGGTCGAACCGTGGCCTGGGGGAGTGGCGAGAAGGGTGCCGCGAAGGCTCGCACGCTCACCGCTCTCATGAAAGCCTCGCCGGATGCGCGGTACTTCGACGTCAGCGTTCCCACCGCCCCCGCGTCAGCGGGGAGTTGACGCACATTCGAGCAGGCCAGCACCCTGGTTGGGCAGCGACACGGCTGATCACATAGGGTGAAAAGAAAAACGGGAGGTTCGGCGTGTTCGTTGAACGTGCGCCACTTGTCGACTTAGTGTCCTGTTCAGAAGACTTCAAGGAACAGACACACTGGTAACCCTAAACTTCAGGGTTAGGGTTCGGGTCGGCGCTACGGACCGTCCCATTCGGCATCAGTCGCCGGTTCGCGAAGGCAGAGCGCTTCCCGTGGACCGACGACCCGTAACTCGAGGCGAGAGGCCTTCGACGTGGCAGCACCGCAGAACTACCTCGCAGTCATCAAAGTCATCGGTGTCGGCGGCGGTGGTGTCAATGCCATCAACCGGATGATCGAGGTCGGTCTCAAGGGCGTCGAGTTCATCGCCATCAACACCGACGCGCAAGCTCTGTTGATGAGCGACGCCGACGTCAAGCTGGACGTCGGCCGTGAACTCACCCGCGGACTCGGCGCCGGAGCCAACCCGGCCGTCGGCCGCAAGGCCGCCGAGGACCACCGCGAGGAGATCGAGGAGGTCCTCAAGGGGGCCGACATGGTCTTCGTGACAGCCGGTGAAGGCGGCGGCACCGGCACCGGCGGGGCGCCCGTCGTGGCCAACATCGCGCGCTCCCTGGGCGCCCTCACCATCGGCGTGGTCACGCGCCCGTTCACCTTCGAGGGACGGCGCCGCGCCAACCAGGCCGAGGACGGCATCGCCGAGCTCCGCGAAGAGGTCGACACCCTCATCGTCATCCCGAACGACCGGCTGCTGTCCATCTCGGACCGCCAGGTCTCGGTGCTGGACGCGTTCAAGTCGGCCGACCAGGTCCTGCTCTCCGGTGTCCAGGGCATCACCGACCTCATCACCACCCCGGGCCTGATCAACCTCGACTTCGCGGACGTGAAGTCCGTCATGTCCGAGGCCGGTTCGGCCCTGATGGGCATCGGCTCGGCCCGCGGCGACGACCGCGCCGTGGCCGCCGCCGAGATGGCGATCTCCTCGCCGCTGCTGGAGGCGTCCATCGACGGCGCCCGCGGTGTCCTGCTCTCCATCTCCGGCGGCTCCGACCTCGGCCTGTTCGAGATCAACGAGGCGGCCCAGCTGGTCAGCGAGGCCGCCCACCCCGAGGCCAACATCATCTTCGGCGCGGTGATCGACGACGCCCTCGGCGACGAGGTCCGGGTCACCGTGATCGCGGCCGGCTTCGACGGCGGCCAGCCGCCGGCCCGCCGGGACAACGTCCTCGGCTCGACCTCGTCCTCCGGTTCCTCCTCCGCGCCCCGCCGCGAGGAGCCGACTCCGGTACGGCAGCCGGAGAGCCGTCCGACCTTCGGCTCGCTCGGCAGCGTCACGCCGAAGGAGGACCCCGAGCCGGCGCCGCCGGCCGACCCGGTGGCCGACATCCCGGTCGCCCCGCCGGTCCCGCCGTCCCGGACCTACGCCGACAGCGCGGCCGAGGAACTGGACGTCCCGGACTTCCTTAAGTGATCCTTCTGACGTGATAGGACAGCGCGACACCGTGAGCGGCGCGCACTTCGCCTTCACCGACCGGTGGGGCGGGGTGAGCGCCGCTCCGTATGAGGAGCTCAACCTCGGTGGGGCGGTCGGTGACGACACCGACGCCGTGATCACCAACCGCGAGCTCGCCGCCAAGTCGCTCGGGCTCGACCCGGCCCGGGTGGTCTGGATGAACCAGGTGCACGGGACGGGCGTCGCCGTGGTCGACGGGCCGTGGAGTGATCGTCCGGTGCCCGAGGTCGACGCCGTGGTCACGGCACAGCGGGGATTGGCTCTCGCGGTCCTCACCGCCGACTGTGTGCCGGTCCTGCTGGCCGACCCGGTCGCCGGGATCATCGCCGCGGCCCACGCCGGCCGCCCCGGCATGGTCGCCGGGGTCGTACCGGCCACGCTACGCGCGATGACGGAACGGGGCGCCGACCCCGCCCGGATCGTCGCCCGCACCGGACCCGCCGTGTGCGGCCGTTGCTACGAGGTGCCGGAGGCGATGCGCGCCGAAGTGGCCGCCGTCGAGCCGTCGGCGTACGCCGAGACGAGTTGGGGTACGCCGGCGGTGGATGTGACCGCCGGAGTGCACGCCCAGCTCGCGAGGCTCGGGGTGGGCGACCGGGAGCAGTCACCGGTGTGCACGCGCGAGTCGAGCGACCACTTCTCGTACCGCCGCGACCGCACCACCGGTCGACTCGCGGGCTACGTCTGGCTGGACTGAATGGACATGAACGACCGTAAGGGCGAACTCGCCTCGAACTTGGCGAAAGTGGAGCACCGCATCGCCGCGGCCTGTGATGCGGCCGGACGTGACCGTGCAGAGGTCACTTTGATCGTGGTCACCAAGACCTACCCCGCGAGCGATGTGCGGATGTTGTCGGAGCTCGGCGTACGGCACGTCGCCGAGAACCGCGACCAGGACGCGGCACCGAAGGCCGCTGCTTGTTCGGATCTGCCCCTTGCGTGGCATTTTGTCGGTCAGCTGCAGACCAACAAGGTGCGGTCCGTGGTCGGTTACGCGGATCTCGTGCAGTCCGTCGACCGTTCCAGGCTCGTGACGGCCCTGTCGAAGGAGGCCGTCCGTCAGGAGCGCGAGGTGGGCTGCCTGATCCAGGTGGCCCTGGACGCGGGAGAGAGCGCGCGGGGCGAGAGGGGTGGTGTGGCGCCGGGCGGGATCGGGGAGTTGGCCGATCTCGTGGCCCGGTCACCGGGGCTCCGGCTCGACGGGCTGATGACCGTCGCGCCGCTCACCGGGGAGTACGCGGGGCGCCAACAGGCGGCGTTCGAGAGGTTGGTGGATTTGTCGACCGACCTGCGCCGAATCCATCCGGCTGCGAACATGGTGTCGGCTGGGATGAGTGCGGATCTCGAAGAGGCCGTGGCGGCCGGTGCGACACATGTGCGCGTCGGCACTGCGGTACTCGGAGTCCGCCCCAGGCTCGGGTAACGTCGCCAAGAAGTCGGACCACAGCAGAAAATATGGTCAATGTCGCCGAAAGGCGGGCTAACGACCGCGTGGATCGCGGGCACTTGGCAGTCGATCCACCACAGAGCGGAGGACTCAGAGAATGGCCGGCGCGATGCGCAAGATGGCGGTCTACCTCGGCCTCGTGGAGGACGATGGGTACGACGGCCGGGGGTTCGACCCCGATGACGACTTCGAGCCCGAACTGGACCCGGAGCCGGAGCGGGAACACCGACGGCACGAGCCGTCGCACCAGTCGCACAGTGCACATCAGTCCCAAAGGGACGAAGAGGTGCGAATCGTACAGCCGCCCGCACCGCGTGAGCCGGTCGCTCGATCGACTTCGCTAGCCGCGGAATCCAGCCGCCCCGCGCGCATCGCGCCCGTGGCATCCATCACACAAGAACGCGCAAGTCTGGAGAAGAACGCACCGGTGATCATGCCCAAGGTCGTGTCGGAACGAGAGCCTTACCGGATCACCACGCTTCACCCGCGAACCTACAACGAGGCCCGTACCATCGGGGAACACTTCCGTGAGGGCACCCCGGTGATCATGAATCTGACTGAGATGGACGACACAGACGCGAAGCGACTTGTCGACTTTGCGGCCGGTTTGGTGTTTGGTCTTCACGGGAGCATCGAGCGGGTGACCCAGAAGGTGTTCCTGTTGTCTCCTGCTAACGTCGATGTCACGGCGGAGGACAAGGCCCGCATCGCAGAGGGCGGGTTCTTCAACCAGAGCTGAGACGCACCACCGGTAAGAACCGCACGAACAGGGGAGAGGGAAGCACCAGTCATGAGCGTGGTCCTGCAGGTTCTCTACATCGCGCTGATGGTCTTCCTCATCGTGCTCATCTTCCGGTTGGTCATGGACTACGTCTTCCAGTTCGCCCGCTCATGGCAACCCGGCAAGGCGATGGTGGTCGTTCTGGAGGCCACCTACACTGTCACTGATCCACCGTTGAAGCTTCTGCGGCGGGTTATCCCGCCGCTGCGTCTCGGGGGCGTGGCGCTCGACCTGTCCTTCTTCGTACTGATGATCATCGTCTACATCCTGATCACGCTCGTACGGAGCGCGATGTGAGCGGTGTGACAGATACGGTCTTGCCGACTGCCGACGACTACGTTGAGGTGAAGAGATGCCGTTGACCCCCGAGGACGTGCGGAACAAGCAGTTCACGACCGTCCGCCTCCGAGAAGGCTATGACGAGGACGAGGTCGATGCCTTCCTCGACGAGGTCGAAGCCGAACTGACCCGCCTGCTCCGCGAGAACGAGGACCTGCGCGCCAAACTGGCCGCGGCCACGCGTGCTGCTGCCCAGAACCAGCAGAACATGCGCAAGCCGCCGGAGGGTCCCGGCGGACCGCAGGACCAGCAGCAGGGCGGCATGCCTCAGCAGGGCATGCGCGGTCCCGGGGCTCCCGTCCCCGCCGGGATATCGGGCCCGCCGCAGCAGCAGATGGGTGGCCCCATGGGTGGTCCGCCCCAGCTGCCGAGCGGTGCCCCGCAGCTGCCCGCCGGCCCCGGCGGTCAGGGTGGCCCTCAGGGCCCCGGTCCGATGGGCCAGGGTCCGGGGCCGATGGGCCAGCCCCCCATGCAGCAGATGGGCGGCCCCATGGGCGGTCCGATGGGTGGCCCGATGGGCGGTCCCGGTCAGGGCGGCCCCGGCGGCGACAGCGCCGCGCGCGTTCTGTCGCTGGCGCAGCAGACCGCCGACCAGGCGATCGCGGAGGCCCGTTCCGAGGCCAACAAGATCGTCGGCGAGGCGCGTTCGCGTGCCGAGGGTCTTGAGCGTGACGCCCGTGCCAAGGCGGACGCCCTGGAGCGGGACGCGCAGGAGAAGCACCGCGTCGCGATGGGCTCCCTGGAGTCCGCCCGCGCCACGCTGGAGCGCAAGGTCGAGGACCTGCGCGGCTTCGAGCGCGAGTACCGCACGCGGCTGAAGTCCTACCTGGAGTCCCAGCTGCGTCAGCTGGAGACCCAGGCGGACGACTCGCTCGCCCCGCCGCGCACCCCGGCCACGGCATCCCTCCCGCCGTCCCCGGCGCCTTCCATGGCTCCGGCCGGTGCGAGTGCCCCGTCGTACGGCGGCAACCAGACGATGGGCGGCGCCCCGTCTCCGGCTGCTCCCTCCTACGGCGGTCAGCAGCAGATGTCGCCGGCGATGACCCAGCCGATGGCGCCTGTGCGTCCGCAGGGTCCGTCGCCGATGGGTCAGGCTCCCTCGCCGATGCGCGGGTTCCTCATCGACGAGGACGACAACTGACGGTTGGTAGTACGCCGTAGGCGTCGGCAGCGTTCAGGGCGGGGCCCCGGATTGTGATCCGGGGCCCCGCCCTTGTGTTACGTGTGTGCACTGAGTTTGCGGCGTTTGTTCGGCCATGGGCGCCGTGTCCGACGTACGCAACGCCGAAGGCCCGGGAGCACCAAGATTTTTCGGTGCTCCCGGGCCTTCGGTCGTACGTCCGAGCCTGGCTACGCCTTGCGGAGGCGGAACGTCAGGGTCAGGCCCTCGTCCTCGAACGGGGAGCCGTAGCTGTCGTCCGCCTCACCCTGGGCGAAGTCCGTTGCCAGGACCTCCTCGGCGATGAGCCCGGAGTGCTCGCTCAGCGCCGCGATCGTCGCCTCGTCCGTCGCCGTCCAGCGCAGGGCGATCCGGTCGGCCACGTCGAGGCCGCTGTTCTTGCGGGCCTCCTGGATCAGGCGGATCGCGTCACGGGCCAGGCCCGCACGGCGCAGCTCCTCCGTGATCTCCAGGTCCAGGGCGACCGTGGCGCCGGAGTCGGACGCCACCGACCACCCTTCGCGCGGGGTCTCGGTGATGATCACCTCGTCGGGAGCGAGTGCGACCGTCTCGCCGTCGACCTCCACCGACGCCGTGCCCTCGCGCAGGGCAAGGGACAGCGCCGCGGCGTCCGTGTCGGCGATGGCCTTCGCCACGTCCTGGACGCGCTTGCCGAACCGCTTGCCGAGCGCGCGGAAGTTGGCCTTGGCCGTGGTGTCGACGAGGCTGCCGCCGACCTCGGAGAGGGACGCCAGCGACGAGACGTTCAGCTCCTCGGTGATCTGCGTGTGCAGTTCGGGGTCGAGGGCCGGGAAGCCGGCGGCCGCCACCAGGGCACGGGACAGCGGCTGACGGGTCTTGACGCCCGACTCCGCGCGCGTGGCACGGCCCAGCTCGACCAGGCGGCGGACCAGGACCATCTGCTGGGACAGCTCCGGGTCGATCGCCGACAGGTCGGCCTGCGGCCAGGCGGAGAGGTGGACCGACTCGGGGGCACCGGGGGTCACCGGCACGACCAGGTCCTGCCAGACCCGCTCGGTGATGAAGGGGGTCAGCGGGGCCATCAGCTTGGTGATCGTCTCGACGACCTCGTGGAGGGTGCGCAGCGCCGCCTTGTCGCCCTGCCAGAAGCGGCGGCGCGAGCGGCGGACGTACCAGTTCGAGAGGTCGTCGACGAACGCCGAGAGCAGCTTGCCGGCGCGCTGGGTGTCGTAGGCCTCGAGGGACTGGGTGACCTGGTCCACCAGCGCGTGCAGCTCGGACAGCAGCCAGCGGTCCAGGACCGGGCGGTCGGCGGGGGCCGGGTCGGCCTCGGACGGCGCCCAGTTCGACGTACGGGCGTACAGGGCCTGGAAGGCGACCGTGTTCCAGTACGTCAGGAGCGTCTTGCGGACGACCTCCTGGATCGTGCCGTGGCCCACCCGGCGGGCCGCCCACGGGGAGCCGCCGGCCGCCATGAACCAGCGGACCGCGTCCGCGCCGTGCTGATCCATCAGCGGGATCGGCTGCAGGATGTTGCCCAGGTGCTTGGACATCTTGCGGCCGTCCTCGGCGAGGATGTGGCCAAGGCAGACGACGTTCTCGTACGACGACTTGTCGAAGACCAGCGTGCCGACCGCCATCAGCGTGTAGAACCAGCCGCGGGTCTGGTCGATCGCCTCGCTGATGAACTGCGCCGGGTAGCGGCTCTCGAAGAGCTCCTTGTTCTTGTACGGGTAGCCCCACTGCGCGAACGGCATCGAACCCGAGTCGTACCAGGCGTCGATGACCTCCGGCACGCGCGTGGCCGTCTTGCCGCAGCCGTCCTTCTGGCAGGAGAAGGTGACGTCGTCGATGTACGGGCGGTGCGGGTCCAGGCCGGACTGGTCGGCGCCGGTCAGCTCGGTGAGCTCGGCGCGGGAGCCGACGCAGGTGAGGTGGTCGTCCTCGCAGCGCCAGATCGGCAGCGGGGTGCCCCAGTAGCGGTTGCGGGACAGCGCCCAGTCGATGTTGTTGTTCAGCCAGTCGCCGAAGCGGCCGTGCTTGACCGTGTCCGGGAACCAGTTGGTCTTCTCGTTCTCTTCGAGCAGACGGTCCTTGACGGCGGTCGTACGGATGTACCAGGACGGCTGCGCGTAGTAGAGGAGCGCGGTGTGGCAGCGCCAGCAGTGCGGGTAGCTGTGCTCGTACGGGATGTGCTTGAAGAGCAGACCGCGCTGCTGGAGGTCCTCGGTGAGCTTTTCGTCGGCCTTCTTGAAGAAGACGCCGCCGACCAGCGGGACGTCCTCCTCGAAGGTGCCGTCCGGGCGGACCGGGTTCACCACCGGCAGGCCGTACGACCGGCAGACCTTGAGGTCGTCCTCACCGAAGGCGGGGGACTGGTGGACCAGGCCCGTACCGTCCTCGGTCGTGACGTACTCGGCGTTGACGACGAAGTGCGCCTGCTCCGGGAACTCGACCAGCTCGAACGGGCGCTGGTAGGTCCAGCGCTCCATCTCGGCGCCGGTGAAGGACTGCCCGGTGGTCTCCCAGCCCTCGCCGAGGGCCTTGGCGAGAAGCGGCTCGGCGACGACGAGCTTCTCCGCACCCTCCGGGCCCTTCGTCGCGACGACGTAATCCACCTCGGGGTGGGCGGCCACGGCCGTGTTGGAGACCAGGGTCCAGGGCGTGGTCGTCCACACCAGGAGCGCGGCCTCGCCGGCGAGCGGACCGGAGGTGAGCGGGAAACGGACGTACACGGACGGGTCGACGACCGTCTCGTAGCCCTGCGCCAGCTCGTGGTCCGACAGGCCGGTGCCGCAGCGGGGGCACCAGGGGGCGACACGGTGGTCCTGGACCAGCAGGCCCTTGTTGAAGATCTCCTTGAGCGACCACCAGACGGACTCGATGTACTCGGGTTCCATCGTGACGTAGGCGTCGTCGAGGTCGACCCAGTAGCCCATGCGGGTCGTCAGGTCGGAGAAGGCGTCGGTGTGGCGGAGCACGGACTCGCGGCACTTGGCGTTGAACGCCGCGATGCCGTAGTCCTCGATGTCCTTCTTGCCGCTGAAGCCGAGCTCCTTCTCGACCGCCAGCTCGACCGGGAGGCCGTGGCAGTCCCAGCCGGCCTTGCGGGCCACGTGGTAGCCGCGCATGGTGCGGAAGCGGGGGAAGACGTCCTTGAAGACGCGGGCCTCGATGTGGTGGGCGCCGGGCATGCCGTTGGCGGTGGGCGGGCCCTCGTAGAAGACCCACTCGGGGCGGCCCTGGGACTGCTCCAGGCTCTTGGCGAAGATCTTCTGCTCGCGCCAGAAGTCGAGCACGGCGTGCTCCAGTGCGGGCAGGTCGACCTGGGCGGGCACCTGGCGGTACGTCGGCGATGTCATCAGCGGGCTTCCTCCGGCGGACTTGCTGCCTTCCGTCCGGAGGGACGAGAGCCGTGTCTTTCCGTACGCCGGTTTCGGCGCGCTCCCGCGGTACCACCCTCCTTGGCCCGCCGACGGTGTGCGTCGGTGAGCCCCCTCATTGGGGTCGCGATGCCGGTTCTACTCGCCTCGCGGGGCTTTCCTCCGGCGGCTCCGGGGTGATCTTCACGTCGCGCTCGCCCCCGGGCTTCCACCGTCCCCGGGTCGCTCTGGGCTGCGTACGCCGCTACTCGTCCCCATCCACGCTTTTCGCTTCGCCCAGTGTACGGCGCCGTGGCGACAGCGGCCGACCGGATTTCCGGCACGTGGGGGACGGTGCCGCGTTCATACCGAGATGACCCTAATGGCGCGGTACGTGTGTTCGGATTCTGGGACGTCCGACTTGGCTGCATACCCGGCGGGGAGCTGGGCACAACGCATGCAGGTCCCCCGCGCGACATGCGCGAGGCGGGCGAATCGGGCGGTGTGCCCCGTTGCCGCGGGACTCAAGTCGATTTATCGTCCCAGCACGATTCGCGAGCAAGATCACAATATGTGAAGGGGCCGCGGCATGGTGGCGAAGAAGACCGCCGTACAGCAGTCGGCGTCGGGCCGGTCCACCCATGCGGACGCCTCCGGCGGTGCGGCCAAGGATGTGGTGGGGAAGAAGCGCGCGCGGTCGGGTTCCGCAGATGCGCGGGGCGGGAAGCCGGTGAAGACGGTTCGGGGAGCCGTCGGGGGTGGGGCGGGGGAGTCGGCCGCGGCTGTTGAGGGTAAGGAAGCTGGATCGCGGGGAACGGGCGCGAAGGGGGCCGCGGCGAAGGGGAAGCCGGAGCGGAAGAAGGCCGCGGCCGCCAGGAAGGCGGCCTCCGAGGCGGCTGTGCAGAGGGGCGGAGCCACGAGGACCGCGGCGGTGAAGGCTGCTGCCCTCAAGCGTGGCAGGGGGAAGGCGGGCGTGTCCGGGACCGCTGCCGAGGCGGGTGCGGTCGAGGTGGGTGCGGCAGAGGAAGGTGTGGGCGAGGAGGGGAAGGGGCAGAAGGGCACGGCTGGGAAGGCCGTGTCGAGCGGGGTGGCTGCCGCCGAGGGCGCGCCTTCGAAGAGGGCGGCCGGGGGGCGGTCGGTCGGGGTGGCTGCCCGGGGCAGGAAGGCCGCGCGGAAGGGGACGGCTGCCGGGGCGACGGCAGACAAGGGGACGGCGGCTCAGGGGCCTGCGGCGAGGAGGGCCGCGGGGGAGCAGGCCGCGGGGAGGAAGGGCACGGCGAAGACGAGCGCGGCCAGGACGAGCAGCACCGAGGCGGGCGTGGGCAGGAACAGCGTGGCCGAGAAGAGCGTGGCCGAGGCGGGCGTGGGCAAGAAGAGCGTGGCTGCGAAGGCTGTGGCCGAGGAAGGTGCGGTGAAGAAGGCGGCGATGATCGCCGTCGATGACGGTGCAGCAGGGCAGGAGGCTCCCGCAGAGGCTGCGGTCGGCACGAAGGCTGCCGGGGTGAAGAAGGACGCCTCCGCGAAGGGGGCCTCCAAGGGGCGCGCGGGCAGGAAGAGCGCGGCCGAGAAGCGTGTGGGTGTGGAGCGGACGGCCCGGGAGCGGGCCGTCGAGAGCAGGGCCAAGAAGGTGGGCGCGGCGCAGGCCGCGGAGCAGACGGGAGCCACGACGGTGGTTGCGAAGAAGACTCCTGGCACGGCCACGGCGGCGAAGACCGCCGTTCCCAAGGCACGCCTCGCCGCGGCGGAGCCCGGCGACCTCGCGGTGCGCCCCGGTGAGGACCCCTGGACCCCCGAGGAGGTCGAGGAGGCGCGGGCCGAGCTGCAGGCGGAGGAGACCCGGCTGCGCGACGAGATCACCGCGTCCGAGCAGTCCCTCGCCGGTCTGATGAGGGACTCCGGGGACGGCGCCGGCGACGACCAGGCGGACACCGGCGCCAAGAACATCACGCGCGAGCACGAGCTGGCGCTCGCCGCCAACGCGCGCGAGATGCTCATCCAGACCGAGCGGGCACTGGAACGGCTGGACGCCGGCACGTACGGCCTGTGCGAGAACTGCGGCAACCCGATCGGCAAGGCGCGCATGCAGGCCTTCCCGCGCGCGACCCTGTGCGTCGAGTGCAAACAGAAGCAGGAACGACGGTACTGACCGGTACGCGGGCGCCCCGGGACGTGCCGTACTCTCGTCCTCAGTCAGGTACCTAGGTTGAGGGACTCACGTGGCAGAGGCGGAGCGCATCATCGGTACGCCGGACACCCCAGGGGCGGCGGGAGCCGGGTCGGAGCGGTCCGACGAGCACGCGAAGGACGCCGACGGCGTCGGGAGCGCGGCGTCGGGCGAGTCGTCCGGCGCGGACGAGTCGGCCGCCACTGCCGAGCGGCCCCGCGGCAGGCGTCGCGTCGCCGTGCTGTTCGGGGTCGCGGCGTTCGCGTACCTCCTCGACCTGGTCAGCAAGATCATCGTGGTCGAGAAGCTGGAGCACCAGCCGCCGATCGAGATCATCGGGGACTGGCTGAAGTTCGAGGCGATCCGCAACGCGGGCGCGGCCTTCGGCTTCGGTGAGGCCTTCACCGTGATCTTCACGGTGATCGCCGCCGCCGTGATCGTGGTGATCGCCCGGCTCGCCCGCAAGCTGTACAGCCTGCCCTGGGCGATCGCGCTCGGCCTGCTGCTCGGCGGTGCGCTCGGCAACCTCACCGACCGGATCTTCCGCTCGCCGGGCGTCTTCGAGGGCGCGGTCGTGGACTTCATCGCGCCCAAGCACTTCGCGGTGTTCAACCTCGCCGACTCGGCCATCGTGTGCGGCGGCATCCTGATCGTGCTGCTGTCGTTCAAGGGTCTGGACCCCGACGGGACCGTCCACAAGGACTGAGGCCCGCGAGGTGCCCGCGCGGTGCCTGTCAGGGGTTGTCCACGGACTCCGTACGGGACTGTCTCACCCGTCCGGCATACTCGACGGGTGAGCACGATTCCCGAGATCCGTACCCTGCCCGTGCCCGACGGCCTGGAGGGCGAGCGCGTCGACGCCGCCATCTCCCGCATGTTCGGCTTCTCCCGTACCAAGGCCGCCGAACTCGCCGCGGCGGGGAAGGTCACGGTCGACGGCTCGGTGGTCGGGAAGTCCGAGCGGGTGCACGGCGGCGCCTGGCTGGAGGTGGAGATGCCGCAGGCGCCCGCGCCCGTGCAGGTCGTCGCCGAGCCGGTCGAGGGCATGGAGATCGTGCACGACGACGATGACGTGGTCGTGATCGTCAAGCCGGTCGGGGTCGCCGCCCATCCGTCGCCGGGCTGGACCGGGCCCACGGTCATCGGCGGTCTCGCCGCGGCCGGGTACCGGATCTCGACGTCCGGCGCGGCCGAACGCCAGGGCATCGTGCACCGGCTCGACGTGGGTACCTCCGGGCTGATGGTCGTCGCCAAGTCCGAGTACGCGTACACCTCGCTCAAGCGCCAGTTCAAGGAGCGCACGGTCGACAAGCGGTACCACACGCTCGTCCAGGGCCACCCCGACCCGACCAGCGGCACCATCGACGCGCCCATCGGCCGCCACCCCAACCACGACTACAAGTGGGCCGTCACCGCCGACGGCAAGCCGTCGATCACGCACTACGACCTGATCGAGGCGTTCCGCGCGGCCTCGCTGCTCGACGTGAAGCTGGAGACGGGCCGCACCCACCAGATCCGTGTCCACATGGCCGCCCACCGGCACCCCTGCGTCGGCGACCTGACCTACGGCGCCGACCCGACCCTCGCCAAGCGGCTGCGGCTGAACCGCCAGTGGCTGCACGCTGTGCGGCTCGGCTTCGAGCACCCCGGGGACGGCCAGTGGGTGGAGTTCGCGAGCGACTACCCGGCCGACCTGCAGAAGGCCTTGGACCAGGTCCGCGAGGAGACCTGGGCATGAGCGTCCCGCCCGGCCCCTCGTACGCCGTGCGGGTCGCCGAGGACCCCGCCGACCGCGAGGCTTGCTTCGCGGTGCGCAAGGAGGTCTTCGTCGTCGAACAGGGCGTCCCGCAGGAGATCGAGTACGACGCCCACGACGCCGACGCCGTGCATGTCCTGGCGATCGGTGAGGACGGCGTACCGCTGGGGGCCGGACGGCTGCTGCACGGGGAGGCGGCCGCGGCGAAGACCGACGGCGATCCGGCGGTGGGCTCGCTCGGGCGGCTCGCCGTGACCCGGGCGGCCCGCGGGCTCGGCGTGGGGGCGGCCCTGGTGCGGGCCATCGAGGAGGCGGCACGCGCGCGTGGGCTCGCAGCCGTGGATCTGCACGCGCAGACGCAGGCGCTGGGGTTCTACGAGCGGCTGGGGTACGTGGCGTACGGGCCGGAGTTCCCGGACGCCGGGATGCCGCACCGGGCGATGCGGCGCACTCTGTAACCGGGCTCATAAGCGCTGGTGAGGATTGCGGCGTGGCAGGCTGGGGACCTGTCGTGTGAACGTCGACCTTCCCGGAGCGGTGACCGTGGATCAGTTGGCCCTGTTGTTCGTGCTGTTGCTCGGGGCCCTGGTGAGTGTCCCGGTGGGGGACCGCTTCGGGCTGCCGGCGCCGGTGCTGATGACGCTGCTCGGGATCGTCCTCGCGTTGCTGGAGTTCGTGCCGAACGTCGAGGTCCCACCCGATCTGATCCTTCCGCTGCTGTTGCCTCCGCTGTTGTACGCCGCCGTCCGTCGAACCTCCTGGCGGCAGTTCGCGGCCAACGTGCGGCCCATCCTCCTGCTGGCCGTGGCGCTGGTCTTCGTCACGATGATGTGCGTGGCCGCCGTGGCCCACGCGATCGTGCCCGGGCTACCGCTGGCCGCCGCGTTCGCCCTGGGCGCGCTCGTCGCGCCGCCCGACCCGGTCGCGGCCACCGCCGTCGCCGGGCAACTCGGTCTGCCGCGGCGCATGGTGTCCATCCTGGAGGGCGAGGGCCTCTTCAACGACGTGACGGCCATCGTGCTGTACCACGTGGCGATCGCCGCCGCCGTGAGCGGCACCTTCTCGCCGTGGCAGGCCGGACTCGACCTGGTGCTGTCCGCCGTGGTGGCGCTGGCCGTCGGGCTCGCTCTGGGATGGGGCGCCAACAAGCTGATGGACCTGCTGGGGGACGCCACGCTCCAGATCGGGCTCACGCTGCTGGTGCCGTACGCCTCCTACGTGATGGCCGAGGAACTCCACGGCTCCGGTGTCCTCGCCGTGCTGGTCACGGCCCTGTTCCTCGCCGAGTACGGCACCGATCCCGACGACGTGATGACCCGGCTCGCCGGGCACACCTTCTGGGACATCGTCGACACGCTCGTCACCGGCGTCGCGTTCGGCCTGATCGGGCTCGAACTGCACAACGCGGTGCGGACGGCGTCCGGGCGGTGGGGCGAGATGCTCACCTGGGCGGTGGCGGTGGCCGTGGTCGTCGTCCTGGTCAGGCTGCTGTGGCTGCTGCCGGCCACCTGGCTCGCCAAACGGATGCACGCCAAGCGGGACTACGAGGAGATCCCGATGAGCTGGCGCGAGACGGTCGTGATGTGGTGGGCGGGGATGCGCGGTGTCGCCTCGGTGGCCCTGGCACTGGCCATTCCGCTGAAGACGGACTCGGGGGCCCCCTTCCCCGACAGGGACGAGATCGTGTTCATCGCGTTCGGGGTGATCATGGCGACGCTGGTGGCGCAGGGACTGACCCTGCCATGGCTGGTGAAACGGCTCGGGGTGCGCGCCGACAGCGAGCGGGAGAAGGAGTTCGAGAAGCAGCTGGCGGTGCGCGCGGCCACGGCGGCGAAACGCAGGCTGCGGGAGATCGAGTCCGTCGAGGAGCTGCCCGAGGAGCTGTCCGAGCAGATGCTGCGACGGGCGTTCGAGATCGGGGTGCGGATCAGCCCGGAGCTGGGCGAGGAGGAGCGCAAGGAGGCGCATCAGCACCGTGCGCGCCGGCTGAAGCGGGTGCGGCGGATCCAGGGCGAGATGCTCAGCGCGGCGCGGCACGAGATCGTGGCGGCGCGCAGTGAGCCGGGGGCCGATCCGGAGGTGGTGGACCGGGTGCTGCGGCATTTGGACGTGCGCAGTCTGCGGTGAGGTGGCTTTCGCGGACGGTCCCTTCGTAGGCTCTGATCATGGCTCGCAATGTGGTGATCAGTGGTGGGGGTACGGGAATCGGGCTCGCGGCGGCACAGCTGTTCGCGGCGGACGGGGATCAGGTGCTGCTGCTCGGGCGGCGCGCCGAGGTGCTGGAGCAGGCCGGTGTGCCGGGCGCGCTCACCTACGCGGCGGACCTGAGCAAGCCTCGCGGTGTGCGGGGCGTGGAGCGGTTCGTGGCGTCGGAGTTCGGCACCGTGGACGTGCTGATCCACAGCGCGGGCGGCTCCGGATACCTGGAGCCCAAGGTGGACAGCGACGAGCCCCTCGACGTCGTCCTGCACAACTGGACCCTCAACTTCGGCCTCAACACCCTGACGGCGGCCCTGCTCACCGAGGCGCTCAAGGACCGGCTCGCCGACCCCGGAGGGCGGGTGCTGTTCCTCAGCTCCATCGCCGCGTTCCGGGGCTCCGGCAGCGGGGCGTACGCGGCGTCCAAGGCGGCGCTGCATCCGTACGCCCACGATCTGGCCCGGCAGTTGGGGCCGCGCGGCATCACCGTGAACGTGGTGGCGCCCGGCTTCGTCGAGGACACCGAGTTCTTCGGCGACGGCATGGACGACGAGCGGCGCGCCCGGCTCGTCGCGGAGACCTCGACCGGGCGGGCCGGTACGCCGGGTGACGTGGCCGCGACCCTGCACTGGCTGGCGTCCCACGCCGCCGGGCACATCACCTCGCAGGTCATCCAGGTCAACGGGGGCGCCGAGCGCGGCCACTGAGGAGCAGCCGCGCCGAAGGTCAGGGTCGCTCCGGACGCGCCGCCGGCTGGTGGTCGTGCTGGAAGGCGCGGCGGGCCGGTATCCGAGCGGGGGTGGGGAAGCCGGGCGGCAGGGCCGCGTCCGCCGCGTTGACGCGCGGCAGTGCGTACGGGTGCTCGTCGGCCAGCCAGCGGATCAGTTCCTCGCGCACCGTGACCCGGACCGTCCACAGGTCGTCCGCGTCCTTCGCCGTCACCAGGGCCCGCACCTCCATGGTGCTCGGGGTCGAGTCGGTGACGACCAGGCCGTAGTCCCGCCCGTCCCAGGCCGGGCACGTGCGCAGGACGTCGCGGAGCTTGTCGCGCATCTTCTCCATCGGTGCCGAGTGGTCGACGTGCAGGAAGACGGTGCCGGTCATCTGGGCGCCGCCGCGGGACCAGTTCTCGAACGCCTTCGCGGTGAAGTACGACACCGGCATGGTGATCCGGCGCTCGTCCCACGTCCGCACCGTCAGGAACGTCAGGGTGATCTCCTCGACCGTGCCCCACTCGCCGTCCACCACGACCGTGTCCCCCAGGCGCACCATGTCACCGAAGGCGATCTGGAACCCGGCGAACATGTTGCTCAGGGTGGACTGGGCCGCGACACCGGCGACGATGCCGAGGATGCCGGCCGAGGCCAGCAGCGAGGCACCGGCCGCGCGGAAGGCGGGGAACGTCAGCAGCATCGCCGCCACCGCCACCACGCCGACGACCGCCGACACCACACGCATGATCAGGGTCACCTGGGTGCGCACCCGCCGCACACGGGCCGCGTCGCGGTGGACGCGGGCGTAGCGGCTGTACGAGGTCTCCACGATGGCCGCCGCTATCCGGATCGCCAGCCAGGCCGCCGCCCCGATCAGTACCAGGGTCAGCACCCGGCCGACGGCGACCCGGTGCTGGGGGAGCAGGTCGGCCTCGTGGTACGACCCTCTGAGCAGGGCCGTGCACAGAACGAGCTGGTAGGGGATGCGGGCGCGGCGCAGCAGACCCCACAGCGGGGTCTCACTGTGCCGGTCGTCGGCCTTGCGCAACAGGCGGTCGGTGGCCCACCCGATGATCAGGGTGAGCAGAACCGAGCCGCCGATCACGATCAGCGGGCGGAGTATGTTCTCCATGCCAACGAACGTAACCAGCCAAGGGGGGTCATGAACATGTGAGTGGGTGAGGCGGTGGTCACGGTGCTGTCGTACCCGGCTGGCACCATGGCTTCATGAACATCATGCTCTTTCACTCGACCTATGGCCTCAGGCCCGCGGTGCGCCAGGCCGCGGACCGGCTGCGCGGCGCCGGACACGAGGTGTGGACGCCGGACCTCTTCGAGGGGCGCACGTTCGAGACGGTCGAGGACGGCATGGAGTTCAGCGAGGGGATCGGCAAGGACGAGCTGCTCAAGCGGGCCGTGCTCGCCGCCGCGCCCTACTCCGAGCGAGGACTGGTGTACGCCGGGTTCTCGCTCGGTGCCTCCATCGCCCAGACCCTCGCACTCGGCGACGAGAAGGCGCGCGGCCTGCTGCTCCTGCACGGCACGTCGGACATCGCGCCGAACGCCTCGGTGGACGATCTGCCGGTACAGCTGCACGTCGCCGAGCCCGACCCGTTCGAGACGGACGACTGGCTCAGCGCCTGGTACCTCCAGATGGGCAGAGCGGGCGCCGACGTGGAGGTGTACCGGTACGCCGGGGCCGGCCACCTCTACACCGACCCCGACCTGCCCGACTACGACGAGGAGGCAGCCGAGGCCACCTGGCGGGTGGCGCTCGGTTTCCTTCAGGCCCTCTAGCCTCAGCCGGCGGCCCGGTACGCGGCCCAGTTCTGCTGCATGCGCGTCACCTGGCCCGCGCTGAACTGGTACATGCAGGAGTCGTAGGTGTAGTCCATGAAGTTGTGGATCGGGTCCACGCCCGCCTTGCGGGTGCAGCTGTCCTGTCCCTCGGGGCACTGGTAGGCGGCACTCTTCTCGGCCGGGGTGTCGTCGACGTAGTCGCCGTTGCCGTTACAGCCGCCCTGGAAGGTGTGGTACAGGCCCATCCAGTGGCCGACCTCGTGGGTGGCCGTGTCGCCCTCGTTGTAGTGGGCGGCCGAGCCGCCCGGCAGCGAGGCGTCGAGAAGCATCACGCCGTCCATGGACGGGCTGGACTTGTACGAGCTGGGGAAGGTGGCCCAGCCGAGGAGGTCGTCGCCGAGGTTGGCGGTGTAGATGTTGAGCGCGCTCGCGCCGCCCTCGCGCAGGGCGGACTTCATCGCCTTCTCCTCCGGCGAGCCGTAACCGACGTTGTACCAGGCCGCGTTGTCGGTGTAGTCGGTGCCGGCCAGGGTGAACCGGTAGCCGGAGTCGGTGTTGCCGGTGCCCTGGCCGCCGAAGGCGGAGTTCAGGACGCTCATCTGGGCGTCGATGTCGGTGGAGCTGAGCCGGCCGGTGTCGCCGTCGTGGATGACGTGGAAGTAGACCGGGATGGTGGTCGAGGCGGCCGCGGCGAGACTGCGGCTGCCGGTGGCGGGGAGCTTGTCGAGCTTCTTGCGCAGATCGGCGTCCATCGCCTGGGCCTTGGCGGCGCTGATCTCGTTGGGTTCGGCGACGGACTCGCCGCCGTGTCCGGGGTGGGCCTCGCGGGCCGCGGAGTTGCCGGCCTCCTCGACGCAGTCGGTGGCCGGAGCCTTGGCCGCCGCGAGTGTGGTGGGGGCCGAGAGCGGAGTGAGCACAAGGGTTCCGGCCATCGCGGCCGTGGCGAGAACACGTCTGCGTGTTCGGGGTGATATCCGGGCAAGTGCACGCATGCTGACTCCTGGCTGATGCGTTGGGGAGAGCGGACAGGGGTCTTCCTGGCCGCCGCCCGGACATTACGTGGACATGCCCATGTCCGAAGAGAATCGATCAAGCCCAATCAATTACCCGGCAAACAGGGGTGATTGGGGTAAGTGAATGATCAACCGTTTGGAGTGCGAGATCTCGGCGTAACAGGTTCCGCCGTCCGGGCGGGTGGTGTGTCCGAATTCGGACGTCGCTCACACCACCCGCCGTAGCGATGTGATCTCCGGTTCACGGTTGGCGATCGGGCCAGCTTTGGCCGAAAATCGACGCTGGGGCGCAGCTCTTACACGGGGTCGTAGGTCCGCTCGACCTTCTGCGTGCCACTGCGGGTGCGGTACGAACGGACCCACTTCGAGGTCGCGTCCGCCTTCGTGCGGTCGGAGAGCACGTAGTAGTCCATCTGGGCGCGCTCGGCCGTGATGTCCAGGACGCCGTAGCCGTGGCGGTCGGTGTCGACCCAGTGGACGTGCCGGTTGGCCGCCCTGATGACCGGCGCGGCCACCGCGGAGACCGTGCCCTCGGGGACCTTGACGATGTCGTCGAGGTTGTCGGAGGTGACCGACGTGACGACGAACTCCGTGGCGGCGGAGGCGGACAGCGGGTACGTGCCGGCGTTCACCGGCACGTCGTTGGCCCACGCCATGTGGATGTCGCCGGTCAGGAACACGGTGTTGCGGATCGCGTTCGAGCGCAGGTGGGCCAGCAGCTCGCGGCGGTCGTCCGTGTAGCCGTCCCACTGGTCGGCGTTGAGGGCGAGGCCCTCCTGAGGCAGGCCCAGCAGCTTGGCGAGCGGCTTGAGCAGCTCCGCGGAGAGCGACCCGATGGCGAACGGCGAGATCATCACGGAGTTGCCCACCAGCCGCCAGGTGGTGTCGGACGACTGCAACCCCGCCTTCAGCCAGTCCAGTTGGGCCCGGCCGGTGAGCGTGCGCTCGGGGTCGTCGACCTCGCCGTCACCCACCTTGACCTGCTGGGAGCGGAAGGATCGCAGATCCAGCAGTGAGAGGTCGGCGAGCTTGCCGAAGCGCAGCCGGCGGTAGGTGGTGCCGGCGATCGCCGGGCGCACCGGCATCCACTCGAAGTAGGCCTGCTTGGCGGCGGCCTGGCGCGCTGCCCAGACGCCCTCCGCGCCCTCGGTGTGGTTCTCGGCGCCCTGCGACCAGGCGTCGTTGGCTATCTCGTGGTCGTCCCAGATCGCGATGACGGGGGCCGTCGTGTGCAGGGCCTGCAGGTCCGGGTCCGTCTTGTACGTGCCGTGGCGGGCGCGGTAGTCGGCGAGGGTGAGGATCTCGTGGGTGGGCGTGTGCTGCCGTACGACCTTGCCGCGCGTACCGTACTCGCCTGTGCCGTACTCGTAGATGTAGTCGCCCAGGTGCAGCCAGGCGTCGAGGTCGCCGCGGGCGGCGAGATGGCGGTACGCGGAGAAGTAGCCGCCCTCCCAGTTGGCGCACGAGACCACACCGAAGCGGAGGCCCGCGAGGGAGGCGTTCGCCGCCGGCGCGGTGCGGGTGCGCGCCACCGGGGAGTCGATGCCGCCGGCCGAGAAGCGGAACCAGTAGTCGGTGGCCGGCTCCAGGCCGCGTATGTCGGCCTTGACGGTGTGGTCGGAGGTGGCGGTCGCGGTGGTCGAGCCCTTGGCGACGATGATCGTCAACGCCTTGTCGCGGGCGACGATCCAGCTGACCTCGGTGTCCGGGCCGAGCCCGGAGCCGGGGGTCGCCTCGGGTGCCGGTGTCACCCGGGTCCACAGCAGGATGCCGTCGGGCAGCGGATCGCCGGAGGCGACGCCGTGCAGGAAGGCCGGTGCCGCGTCGGCGGCACGGGCGGGCAGCGCGGCCGCGAGCGGGCCGGCCAGGACAGCCGTCGCCGCCGCGGCCTTGACGACCGTACGGCGGCGAGGGGCAAGGGAGTCGAGCTGCTCAGGTGATCTGTATCGACTGGTCACAGCCGATCAGGTTACTGAGCGGTATGAACAAGAGCGGGCGAACCGGCGAAAGTTCGCCCGCTCTTTTGCCGAAGTCCGGCACAGCTTGCGGCCGGAGGCCGGCTCAGCCCTTGAGGGCCGCGTCCACCGCCTTGGTGAACTCAGCCGCCGTCCACGGCTGGTTGGGGTTGGACGTCTTGAGCAGCTTGCCGTCCAGGACGAGGCTCGGGGTGCCCGTCACACCGTCCTTGTTGGTGTCGAAGGCCTTCGACATCTGCAGCGCCCAGGCGTCGTACGTGCCCTTCTTCACCGCGTTCTCGAACTTGGTGTTGTTCTTCAGCGCGGGGACGGTGTTCGCGATCTCGATCAGGTAGTCGTCGTCCTTGAACTTGTCCTCCGACTCCGCCGGGTGGTACTTCGCCGAGTACAGCGCCGTCTTGTAGTCGAGGAACGCCTCCGGGCTCACGTTCAGCGCGGCGCCCAGGGCGCTCATCGCGTTCTTGGAGCCCTCGCCGTTGGCGCCGATCTCGCCGTCCTTCATCTCGTCGCCGTCGAGGAACGTACCGCCGACGAACTGGAGCTTGTACTTGCCCTCCTCGACGTCCTTGTCGACCGTGGCGCCGGCGGCCTGCTCGAAGGAGGCGCAGACCGGGCAGCGCGGGTCCTCGTAGAGCTTGAGGGTCTTCTTGGCGCTGTCCTTGCCGATGACGACGGTCGTGCCGTTCGTGCCCGAGGTGTTGGCCGGCGCGACGACCTTGGCGTCCGTCAGCGCCTCCCAGTGGCTGGGCTTGTTGGCCTGGACGATGGCGTAGCCGACGCCGCCCGCGGCCGCCAGCACGCCGACGACCGACAGGGCGACGATGACCTGCCGCCTGACCTTCGCGCGCTTCGCCTCGCGCTCGCGCTCGGCGCGCAGCCGCTCCCGGGCCGCCGTCTTCGCCGCCTGGCTGTTCCGCTTGCTCATGTTGGTGATCTCCATGGGGACGCGCACACCTGTGTGTGCGGAGTACGTAAGGGGTGGTCTGTGTGCTCGATCGCCGGTCACGCGAAGGTGACGGCGGACGAGCACGGCGGTCCACGCCGGCCCAGGGAGTGCGCGAGGAGAAGGCTGCGGGCGGTGGTCGTGCGGCGGGCAGGGCGCGGCAGGGGACGCGCCGGCCGGACCAGCCGTACGGTGACGGCCGCGACCGCCAGCAGCAGCGGGCGGAACGTCGTCGCGGTCACGGCCCGCAGCAGCTGGGCCAGCGCACGCTCGCCGCGCCGCAGCCACGCGGCGGCGACGAGGCCGACGCCGACGTGGGCGCCGAGCAGGAACCAGGCGGTCGCCGGGTCGGCGTGGGCGAGGAGACCGCCGAGCTTGTCGGGGTCGGTGCCGGTGACCTGTGCCAGCGGGGTGCCGACCTGGGTGCCGTCGCCGCACAGCACGTCCCAGCCGACCGAGGCCAGCGGCCCGGCGACCGGCCCGCCCGCCTTGCCGTAGCAGACGTGCTGGCCGGTGGTGAGGATCGTGTCGGCGGCCAGCTCCAGCGGGATCAGCAGGGCGGCGATCCGCCCGAAGCCGCGCTCACGGCCGGCCAGCGCGTAGGCCAGGACGAACACGGCGGCCGCGAGGAGGGCCACCGTGTTCAACGGCAGGGGCGCCCGCGAGAGCAGCACGTGCGACGCGGTGCTGAGCGTCACGACGAGTGACGTGAACAGCGCCGCGCGTACGGCTCGAAGCGGGGTCCCGGATATGTCCATGGTGTGGAGAGTGTGTCATGGGGGCCTGTAAGAGACCCCTAAAGGGTGCCTGTGAGCGGCCGGATGCCGACGGGATGCGGCCTTTCCGTCACAGACCCGGGATCCGGCCGTTGCGGAACAGGTCCACGAAGATCTGGTGATCGGCACGCGCGCGTGCGCCGTAGCCGTGCGCGAAGTCGACCAGGAGCTCCGCGAACCCCTCCTCGTCGCCCGCGATCGCCGCGTCGATGGCCCGCTCGGTGGAGAACGGCACCAGCGACTCGCCCGAGGTGTCGTCCGCCGCGGCGTGCATCGTGGCCGTCGCCCGGCCGAGGTCGGCGACGACCGCCGCGATCTCCTCCGGGTCGTCGATGTCGCCCCAGTCCAGGTCCACCGCGTACGGCGAGACCTCGGCGACCAGCTGCCCCGCGCCGTCCAGCTCGGTCCAGCCCAGCCACGGGTCGGCGTTCGCCTGGAGGGCGCGCTGGGAGATCACCGTGCGGTGGCCCTCGTGCTGGAAGTAGTCGCGCAGCGCCTGGTCCGTGATGTGCCGCGAGACGGCCGGGGTCTGGGCCTGCTTGATGTAGATCACGACGTCGTTCTCCAGGGCGTCGGTGTGGCCCTCCAGCAGGATGTTGTAGGACGGCAGCCCGGCCGACCCGATGCCGATCCCGCGGCGGCCGACCACGTCCTTCACCCGGTAGGAGTCCGGTCGGGCCAGCGAGGCGTCCGGCAGCGTCTCCAGGTAGCCGTCGAAGGCCGCGAGCACCTTGTAGCGGGTCGCCGCGTCCAGCTCGATGGAGCCGCCGCCGGGAGCGAAGCGGCGCTCGAAGTCGCGGATCTCGGTCATGGAGTCCAGCAGCCCGAAGCGGGTCAGCGCGCGGGCGTCGCGCAGCGCGTCCAGGAGCGGGCCCTGGGCGGTGTCCAGCGTGAACGGCGGCACCTCGTCGCTCTTGGCACCGGTCGCCAGGGCGTGCACCCGCTCGCGGTAGGCGGCGGCGTAGATGCGCACCAGCTCGCTGATCTGCTCGTCACCGAGGGCCTTGGCGTACCCGACGAGGGCGATCGAGGCGGCGAAGCGCTTGAGGTCCCAGGTGAAGGGGCCGACGTAGGCCTCGTCGAAGTCGTTGACGTTGAAGATCAGCCGGCCGTTGGCGTCCATGTACGTGCCGAAGTTCTCCGCGTGCAGGTCGCCGTGGATCCACACGCGCGAGGTGCGCTCGTCCAGGTACGGTCCGCCCCGCTTCTCCGGGTCGAGGTCGTGGTAGAAGAGGCACGCCGTGCCGCGGTAGAACGCGAAGGCCGAAGCGGCCATCTTCCGGAACTTCACGCGGAACGCGGCCGGGTCGGCGGCCAGGAGCTCGCCGAAGGCGGTGTCGAAGACGGCGAGGATCTCGTCGCCGCGCTGCTCGTCGTTGAGCTGGGGGACCGACATCGCTGGGTGCCTCCTGGTGCAGGTGGTGCATGACATGGGGGGCGGAGCCTCTCCCCACTCAGGCAACGTACGGACGTGCGAGGGAGTGCCCGCCTGCTTCGCATGAAGGTACGCGGGGAAGCGGGCCGAGTGTCAGTGCCGAGGCATAGACTTCGACGCTGTCCCCCAGACTGTCCGCACTGCGTCGGTATCTGGTCCGGATCACGTCGAGAACTGTTCGCCTTGGAGGCCGCAACCGTGTCGAAGCCGCCGTTCACGCACCTGCACGTCCACACCCAGTACTCGCTGCTGGACGGTGCCGCGCGGCTGAAGGACATGTTCAACGCGTGCAACGAGATGGGCATGACGCACATCGCCATGTCCGACCACGGCAACCTCCACGGCGCGTACGACTTCTTCCACTCCGCGCAGAAGGCCGGTATCACCCCGATCATCGGGATCGAGGCGTATGTCGCCCCCGAGTCCCGGCGCAACAAGCGCAAGATCCAGTGGGGCCAGCCGCACCAGAAGCGGGACGACGTCTCCGGTTCCGGTGGCTACACCCACAAGACGATGTGGGCCGTGAACAAGACGGGCCTGCACAACCTCTTCCGGCTGTCCTCGGACGCCTACGCCGAGGGCTGGCTCCAGAAGTGGCCTCGTATGGACAAGGAGACGATCGCCCAGTGGTCCGAGGGCATCGTCGCCTCCACGGGCTGCCCCTCGGGCGAGGTGCAGACACGCCTGCGCCTGGGTCAGGAGGAGGAGGCCCTGAAGGCCGCCGCCGACTACCAGGACATCTTCGGCAAGGACAAGTACTTCCTGGAGCTGATGGACCACGGCATCGACATCGAGCACCGGGTCCGCGACGGCCTGCTGGAGATCGGCAGGAAGCTCGGCATCCCCCCGCTGGTCACCAACGACTCGCACTACACGTACGCGCACGAGGCCGGCGCCCACGACGCGCTGCTGTGCATCCAGACCGGCAAGAACCTCTCCGACCCCGACCGCTTCAAGTTCGACGGCACCGGCTACTACCTGAAGTCCACGGACGAGATGTACGCCATCGACTCCTCGGACGCCTGGCAG
This sequence comes from Streptomyces sp. NPDC001920, assembly GCF_053594495.1. NCBI lineage: Bacteria > Bacillati > Actinomycetota > Actinomycetes > Kitasatosporales > Streptomycetaceae > Streptomyces > Streptomyces sp. NPDC001920. Next base: position 255,522 of record NZ_JBSFEP010000002.1, on the reverse strand, counting down.
CAGGGCTGCGCCAACACGCTCCTGGTCGCCGAGATGGTCGACACCACGGGCATGTTCGAGAAACGCGACCTGATGCCCAAGTTCGACATCCCGGAGGGCTACACCGAGGTCACCTGGTTCAAGGAGGAGGTCCGCCGCGGCATGGAGCGCCGCTTCCCGGGCGGCATCCCCGAGGACCGCCAGAAGCAGGCCGAGTACGAGATGGACACCATCATCTCGATGGGCTTCCCCGGCTACTTCCTCGTCGTCGCCGACTTCATCATGTGGGCCAAGAAGCAGGGCATCGCCGTCGGCCCCGGCCGAGGCTCCGCGGCCGGCTCGATCGTCGCCTACGCCATGGGCATCACCGACCTCGACCCCATCCCGCACGGCCTGATCTTCGAGCGGTTCCTCAACCCCGAGCGCATCTCGATGCCCGATGTCGACATCGACTTCGACGAGCGCCGGCGCGTCGAGGTGATCCGGTACGTGACCGAGAAGTACGGCGCCGACAAGGTCGCCATGATCGGCACGTACGGCACCATCAAGGCCAAGAACGCGATCAAGGACTCCGCACGGGTGCTGGGCTACCCGTACGCGATGGGCGACCGCATCACCAAGGCCATGCCCGCCGACGTCCTGGGCAAGGGCATCCCGCTCTCCGGCATCACCGACCCCAGTCACCCGCGCTACAGCGAGGCCGGCGAGGTCCGCGGGATGTACGAGAACGAACCGGATGTGAAGAAGGTCATCGACACCGCGCGCGGCGTGGAGGGCCTGGTCCGGCAGATGGGTGTGCACGCCGCCGGCGTGATCATGTCCAGCGAGACCATCACCGAGCACGTCCCCGTCTGGGTCAGGCACACCGACGGCGTGACCATCACGCAGTGGGACTACCCGAGCTGCGAGTCGCTCGGCCTGCTGAAGATGGACTTCCTCGGCCTGCGCAACCTGACGATCATGGACGACGCCGTCAAGATGGTGAAGTCCAACAAGGGGATCGACATCGATCTCCTCAGCCTCCCGCTGGACGACCCCACGACCTTCGAACTGCTCCAGCGCGGCGACACCCTCGGCGTCTTCCAGTTCGACGGCGGCCCCATGCGCTCGCTGCTCCGGCTGATGAAGCCGGACAACTTCGAAGACATCTCCGCCGTGTCGGCCCTGTACCGCCCGGGCCCGATGGGCATGAACTCCCACACCAACTACGCCCTTCGAAAGAACGGCCAGCAGGAGATCACGCCGATCCACAAGGAGCTCGAAGAGCCCCTCAAGGAGGTCCTGGACGTCACCTACGGCCTGATCGTCTACCAGGAGCAGGTGCAGAAGGCCGCCCAGATCATCGCCGGCTACTCGCTTGGCGAGGCCGACATCCTCCGGCGTGTGATGGGCAAGAAGAAGCCCGAGGAGCTGGAGAAGAACTTCGTCATCTTCCAGGGCGGCGCCCGCAAGAACGGCTACAGCGACGAGGCCATCCAGGCCCTGTGGGACGTGCTGGTCCCCTTCGCCGGCTACGCCTTCAACAAGGCCCACTCGGCCGCGTACGGCCTGGTCTCCTACTGGACCGCCTACCTGAAGGCGAACCACCCCGCCGAGTACATGGCCGCGCTGCTGACGTCCGTCAAGGACGACAAGGACAAGTCGGCGATCTACCTCAACGAGTGCCGCCGCATGGGCATCCGGGTGCTCCCGCCGAACGTCAACGAGTCGGTGCACAACTTCGCCGCCCAGGGCGACGACGTGATCCTCTTCGGCCTCGAAGCCGTCCGCAACGTGGGCACGAACGTCGTCGAGTCGATCATCAAGGCCCGCAAGGCCAAGGGGAAGTACGCCTCCTTCCCCGACTACCTCGACAAGATCGACGCCGCCGCCTGCAACAAGCGCACCACCGAGTCGCTGATCAAGGCGGGCGCGTTCGACACGCTGGGCCACACCCGCAAGGGCCTCACCGCCCAGTACGAACCGATGATCGACAACGTGGTCGCGGTCAAGCGCAAGGAGGCCGAAGGCCAGTTCGACCTCTTCGGCGGCATGGGCGAGGAGGAGAGCAACGAGCCCGGCTTCGGGCTCGACGTGCAGTTCACCGACGAGGAGTGGGACAAGACCTATCTGCTCGCCCAGGAGCGGGAGATGCTCGGTCTGTACGTCTCCGACCACCCGCTCTTCGGTCTGGAGCACGTCCTGTCCGACAAGGCCGACGCGGGCATCGCCCAGCTGACGGGCGGCGAGCACGCGGACGGTGCCGTGGTGACCATCGGCGGCATCATCTCCGGCCTCCAGCGCAAGATGACCAAACAGGGCAACGCCTGGGCGATCGCCACCGTCGAGGACCTCGCCGGATCCATCGAGTGCATGTTCTTCCCGGCCACGTACCAGCTCGTGTCGACCCAACTCGTCGAGGACGCCGTGGTGTTCGTCAAGGGGCGCCTGGACAAGCGTGAGGACGTGCCGCGGCTGGTGGCGATGGAGCTCCAGGTCCCCGACCTGTCCAACGCCGGCACCAACGCGCCCGTCGTCCTCACCATCCCGGCCACCCGGGTCACCCCGCCGATGGTCAGCCGCCTCGGCGAGATCCTCAGCCACCACAAGGGCGAGAGCGAGGTCCGCATCAGGCTCCAGGGTCCGACCAAGACCACGGTGCTGCGGCTGGACCGGCACCGGGTGAAGCCCGATCCGGCGTTGTTCGGTGACCTCAAGGTGCTGCTCGGGCCGTCCTGCCTGGCCGGCTGAGCGACGGCGCGGCACACACGCGCAAGGGGCGCACCCGCACGGGTGCGCCCCTCTTCGTGTGCCTGGGTCTCAACAACCCGTTATGCAGATGTCAGTTGTGACCGAAGCGCTTCTGCCGGCCCTTGCGGGCCATGTCGCCGGGAGTCACCGGCGTGGCGTGCTGCTCGGGCTGCGGCTCCAGCAGGGTCTGCTGGGCGGCCTGCTGCCCGCCACGTGCGGACTGCGGCTGCTTCCGGTCCTGCTTCTTGTTCTTGGCCATGGTGATGCCTCCTGTGGGGGATCTAGGGGCCAGGGCCGGGACCAGATTCACATAGGCTGACAAAGACTGCATTTCGGATAATTACCGTGTGTAACGCCGGTTGTCGGGGCGCGAGGCATGGCGCGCCGTCGCGGCGATGCCCCGAAACGCCACGCCGAAGATCGAGTTCGGCCCGTTAACCCCCGCGCGGTCGGGCAGACTCGAAGGAAGCCCGAAGCAAACCTCCCAGGAAGAGGGTGAGTCGCGTGGACCGCTGCATCGTCCTGGTGGACGCCGGGTATCTGCTGGGGGCCGCCGCCAGCCTCCTCGCCGGGGAGCCCTCCCGGTCGCGGATCACTGTCGACCACACCGCCCTCATCCAGGGCCTGCGTGAACGTGCCGAGTCCGACACGCAGCAGCCCCTGCTGCGCATCTACTGGTTCGACGGTGCCCCCGACCGCGTCCCCCAGCCCGAGCACCGCAGGCTCCGCGTGATGCCCCGGGTCACCGTCCGGCTCGGCGCCCTGACCCGCAGCGACGGCCGCTGGGCGCAGAAGGGCGTGGACGCCGCGATGCACGCCGAGCTCACCGAGCTGGCCCGCAACCGCGCCTGCTCGGACGTGGTGCTGGTGACCGGCGACGGGGATCTGCTGCCGGGGATGATGGCGGCCAAGGAGCACGGCGTCGCCGTACACCTGTGGGCCGTGCAGGCCGCCGACGGCGACTACAACCAGTCCGAGGACCTGGTCGCCGAAGCCGACGAGCGGCGCGTGCTGGACCGCACGTGGATCACCAAGGCCGTACGCGCCAAGGAGCTCACCGGGGTGTGCGCGCCGCCGCCCGCGCCCCGGCCCGAGATCGCCGCGATCCTGTCCGCGCCGCTGCCCGACTCCGCGCTCGCCTCGGCGCCCGAGCGGACCGCCGAGGAGGGCGAGCACGCCCCGGCGGTCGCCGCCTCCGGCAACGGCACGCAGGAGCGGGTGCCGGCACCCAAGGGCGTGCCCACCCCGAAGGACCTCGCCGCCCTGCGCGCGCCCGGTGTGCAGCCCGCCCAGCCCCCGGCGAGCGCGACGCTGCGCTGGTCCTCCGACAAGGGATGGGTCGACCGGCCCGGGGTCGCGGGCGAGTCGCCCGAGGCGGCCTCCATGCCGACGCTCGCGCAGCTGACCACGGCGGAGCAGCGGTGGGCCGACCGGGAGGAGGACATCACGACGGTCGGCGGCGATCCGTTCGAGGTGGGTCAGGTCTTCGCGCGGCGCTGGATGGAGCGGCTGAGCGACCAGGGCCATCTGCAGCGGCTGTCCGGGATGTATCCCCGGATCCCCCACCGCATCGACGGTGAGCTGCTCAGGTACGCGGCCCGGTTCGGGTTGCTCGCGCACAAGGACGACCAGATCGACGAGCACGACCGGTACGCGATCCGGGCCGGGTTCTGGCGGGAGATCGATGTGCGGACGGCGGCGGAGCACGCCTCCGCCGGGGACTGAGCGCCTCGCGAGCGGTCGAATTGTGCCGACTGGTCGGACCCGAGGGCGGCCGCGGGTTCCGGACCCCGTAGTCTCGTTCCTTGTGAGTACGCGCGTGACACAGGCACATCGGCACAGTGGTGATGTCGTGTGCGCCGTGCGCGGGCTGACGAAGACCTATCCGGCCGTGCGGGGGCGGCGCGGGGCGCCGGGAACGCCCGAGGTCCGGGCCACCGACGACGTACGGCTGGACATCCGGCGCGGCGAGATCTTCGGGCTGCTCGGCCCGAACGGCGCCGGGAAGACCACCCTCGTCCGGCAGCTCACCGGACTGATGCGGCCCGACACCGGGAGCGTCGAGATCCTCGGGCACGACATCGTGCGCCACCCGGAGCGGGCCGCACGCATCCTCGCCTACCTCGGGCAGGAGTCGACCGCCCTCGACGAGCTGACCGTCTCGCTCGCCGCCGAGACCACCGGGCGGCTGCGCGGCCTGGACGTACGGCGGGCGCGGGACGAGCGGGACGCCGTACTCGACGAGCTGGGGCTCACGCCCCTCGCCGGGCGGCCCCTGAGGAAGCTGTCCGGCGGGCAGCGGCGGCTGGCCTGCTTCGCCGCCGCCCTGGTCGGTGAGCGGCCGCTGCTGGTGCTCGACGAGCCGACGACCGCGATGGACCCGGTCGCACGGCGGGCCGTGTGGTCGGCCGTGGACCGGCGGCGCGCCGAGCACGGCACGACCGTGCTGCTCGTCACCCACAACGTCATCGAGGCCGAGACCGTGCTCGACCGGGTCGCGGTGCTCGACCGGGGCCGCGTCATCGCCTGTGACACGCCGTCCGGGCTCAAGGAAAGAGTCGCCGGAGAGGTGCGGGTCGAACTGCTGTGGCGGGACCGGGCACCCCTGGACGTGCCCGAGGTGGCCGCGCTGCGGGACCGGGTCGTGGAGTCCGGGCGGCGCTGGACGCTGCGGCTGGCCCCCGAGGAGGCCCGCGCGGTCGTCGCCACCGTCACCGGCGGGGCCGCCTTCGCTGCGCTGGACGACTTCACGCTCGCCACGCCCAGCCTGGAGGACGTGTACCTGGCTCTGGGCGGGGCGGCGCAGCAGGGGCTGGTGAAGGCTTGAGCGCGCAGACATCCGTATCCGTATCCGTGTCCGTGCGGAACAGGGCCAGGGCCACCCGACGGAACAGGGCCGTCTCCCCAGTGATCCCCCGTGTGAAAGGGAGCAGCGCCACGTGAGTGTCGTACCCGCCGAGGTTCTGCCGGGCAGCGCCCTGGCCGTGGACGAGTCGACCCGCCCGGTCGTGGCCGAGCTCGGCCCGCGTGCGCGGCTGTGGCCGTCGCTGTGCGCCGTGTACCGGGCGCAGCTGTCCCGGGCCCGGGTGGCGCGTATCCCGCTGCTGTTCGTGGCGACCTTCCAGTCGATCGGGATCATGATCCTGATGCGCGGGGTCGTGGACGGCGGTGCCGAGGCGCAGGCCGTGGTCGCCGGGTCCTCGGTCCTCGTGGTCGCCTTCGTCGCGCTGAACCTGCTCGCGCAGTACTTCGGGCAGCTGCGGGCCAGTGGCGGGCTCGACCACTACGCCACGCTGCCGGTGCCGCCCGCGGCGGTGGTGCTCGGGGCGGCGGGGGCGTACGCCTCCTTCACCGTGCCGGGGACCGTGGTGACGGCCGTCTTCGGGTGCGTGCTGTTCGGGTTGCCGATGGCGCATCTGTGGGTGCTCGTCGCGGTGATCCCGCTCGCCGGGGCTGCGCTCGCGGGGCTGGGGGCGGCGCTCGGGCTGCTCGCGCCCCGGCCGGAACTGGCCACGCTGCTCGGGCAGTTGGGGATGTCGGCGGCGCTGCTGCTGGGCGTGCTGCCGGCCGACCGGATGCCGGACGTGGTGCGCTTCGCGCGGGATCTGCTGCCGTCGACGTACGGCGTGGAGGCCTTCGCCCGGACCTTCGGGGAGCGGCCCGACTGGGCTTTCGTCCTCGGTGACCTGGCGGTGTGCGGGGTGGTCGGCGTGGTCTCGCTGGCCGTCGCCACCTGGGCGTACCGCCGGGCGGCCGTCCGGTGACGCGCCGCACAAGGCTGTTTGGCACGATGGCAGGGTGACCGCTCCGCTGACTCCTCCTCCGCCGCCGCGTGACCAGTCCTCGAACCAGGCCTGGCAGCCGCCCGGCGCCGGGCACACGGCTTCCGTACCGCAGGGCGCCGGTCACGGCGCACAGGGCCCGTACGGCGGGCCCGGACCGCACGGTTCCCCCGACGCGTACGGCATATCCGGCTCGTACGGACAGGACGGTCCCGGTATGAAGACCGAAGTACGCGAGGCCGCCGTCGTCGGGGTGCTGGTCGCCCTGGCCGGGGCGCTGCTCGGGGTGCTGTGGTGGTGGCTGGCGCCGAGCGTGCCCCTGGTCGGGGACGTCGTCGGCAAGAGCTGGGTCGTCTACTTCAAGGACACCGAGGGGGAGCAGGCGATCGGGGTGGACGGCACGTTCACCTTGCTCGCGCTCGCGTTCGGGCTGGTCAGCGCGGTCGCGGTGTTCCTCTGGCGGCGGCGCGGGGGCGTGCCGTTGGTGGTGGCGCTGGCTGTCGGGGGCTTTCTCGGGTCGTTGCTGGCCTGGCGGGTCGGGGTGTGGCTCGGGCCCACGGGGGACGTGATCGCCCACGCGAAGGATGCGGGCAAGGGAGTGACGTTCTCCGCTCCGCTGAAGCTGGGGGCCAAGGGGGCGTGGCTGGCGTGGCCGCTGGCCGCCCTGATGGTGCATCTGGGGCTGACCGGGTTGTTCGGGCCTCGCGAGGTTGATCCGTATCAGCAGCATCCGCAGGGGCAGCCGCAGCAGGGGCCGTACGGGCCGCCGCCGGCGTAGGGGTCGCGCCGCGTCGCGCGTCGGCACCGTCGGCCGGGGCCCTGCCAGGGGGCGGCGCCCCCTGGAGGCGGCCGGTGATCTATGCCGGGCGGCGTCCGTGGTTCGAGCGGCCCTTCTTGATGCGCCACTTGCGTTTCCGCGTCTTCTTCGACATGTCCCTGGTACTTAACCGAGGGCGCGGGGTTCGTCGAGGGGTCACGCACGCCCGATGGGGGCCAGGGTCGCGTCGGTGAGCGCGCTGAGGTCGGCGGGGGAGAGCTCCACCTCCAGGCCGCGACGGCCCGCCGAGACACAGACCGTGGGGTGGGCCAGGGCCGACGCGTCCAGGACCGTCGGGAGCTTCTTGCGCTGGCCCAGGGGGGAGATGCCGCCCCGGACGTAGCCCGTGGTGCGCTCGGCCAGCGCCGGGTCGGCCATGGTCGCCCGCTTGCCGCCGACCGCCGCCGCGAGGGCCTTGAGGTCCAGTTGGCCGGCGACCGGTACCACCGCCACGGTCAGCTTTCCGTCCACGTCCGCCACCAGGGTCTTGAACACCCGGTCCGGTGACACCCCCATCGCCTCGGCCGCCTCCTCGCCGTAGGACGGGTGGGTGGGGTCGTGGTCGTAGGAGTGGGTCGTGTACGCGACGCCCGCCGCCGTGAGGGCGACCGTCGCGGGTGTGCCGCCCGACTGCTGCTGTTGCTTCTTCGACTTCTTCGCCATGCCCGCCAACTCCGCCGACCTTCCCGACTTTCCCGGCTCCGCCCTCGTGTCCCGCGTGCGCCCGCCGCTCAGTTGAGGCTCGTGGGCCCGCGCGTGAGGTCGGACGCCGGCAGCGACGGCAGCGTACGGATGATCGAGGTCTCGGCGCGAAGGAGTTTCAGTTCGTCGCGCAGCCGGGACGCGGTGTCCGGTGCCTGGAGCAGGCGCTGCTTGGTCGGCGTGTCCAGCATCATCGCGGCCGCCACCAGGTAGGAGACGACCGCGGGCTGGTCCGGGAGGTCGGCCGTGGTGGACAGGGAGCGCTCGCGGGCACCCGCCAGACGCTTCTGGTACTGGCGGAACGCGCGCAGCACCCCCTCCGCCAGAGCCCCCGCCTCGTCGCCCGGCTCCTCCGGCAGCTCCTCGAACTCCGCGGTGAGGAACGGGCCCGACGCGTCCACCGAGAGCAGACGGACGCGGGTCGTCCCCGTGGCCAGCACTTCGAAGGTGCCGTCGGCCCGCTCCCGGATCGTCGCCGCGTCCGCCACACAACCCACCTGGTGGAACGCCCTGACGGGGTCCTCGCCGAAGCCGGCGGCGGGGCCGCGTTCGGGCACAGCCGTGGGGTCCGGCATGCCGGGCGCGCTCGGGGCCACTTCGTGGCCGTCGCGGATCGCGAGCACGGCGAAACGGCGCGGTTCCTCCTCGGGGGTCTTCAGCAGTTCGCGCATCATGGCGCGATACCGCTCCTCGAAGACGTTCAGCGGCAGCACGAGTCCCGGGAACAGCACCGAGCTCAGGGGAAAGAGCGGAAGGCGGACGGTCACGGCGCCAAAGCCTAGTGGTCACCGGGGTGAACGCGTTCGGGGTGCCCATTTCGTGGATGGCCGGCCCCTGCTCCGGCCGCTCGCGTCGCGCGGAGCCGCACCTCCTCGCGCACCCGAAGGAACCCGTCGAGCGGGTCCTGCGAGAACCGGTTCCACGGGAAGGACGTGGCGTAGGGGCCGATGAGGCGCAGCTGCTCCAGGGCGTCCTCCCAGCGGCCCAGCCGCACCAGGACGTACGTCAGCTTGTTGCGGACCGCGGCCGGCCACAGGTCGGCCGCCGGGAAGCGGGCGGACAGCGCGATCGCGCGGTCGGCCGCCTCGTCCAGGCGCTCCGGCGGCACGCCCGGACCGCAGCCGTCGGTGAGGTAGGCGAAGGCGGCCCGGGTGGGCAGCGCCTGCACGAGGGAGTCCGCGGGGGCGTCCTGTGCGGCCCGGTCGGCGAAGTCGAAGCACTCCCGGTGGGAGCCGTGCCAGGACGAGGCCAGATAGCGCAGGGCCGCCACATGGCAGCCGTAGTGCAGCGGGGCCCGGCGCAGCGCCGCCTCCCACACCTCCCCGAAGTAGGTGTGCCCGGCACGCGAGCCGCGGGCGTGGTCCAGCGCGATCCGCCAGGGCACCGGGTCACGGTCGTCGGCGCGGGCGGCGGCCGTGATCAGGGGACTCAGGCCGCGCAGCACTTCGGCCCGGGCCGGCGACTGCCAGGCGCGGTCCACCGCGAGCTGGGCCTTGACCAGCAGCGCGTCCGGGTCGTGCGGGGCGGCGGCGCTCCAGCTCTGCAGCCACTCCGGCCGCGAGCGCGCGAAGGCGGCGAGGCGCAGTACATATCCGTCCCGGCACTCCCACCGCGAACGGGCCCGGGTGGCGGCGAGAAGTTCGGCGGCGGCGTCGTAGGCGCCCCGTCCGGCCGCGACCAGCGCGGGCCCCAGGTGGTCGTCGGGCGCGTCGAGGAGCACCTCGGAGTCGGCGGGGAGCCCGTCGGCCGGGTGATCTACGGTCCTTGGCGTCCGGGGGGTGCGGCCGAACGGGAGCAGCAGAGCCATGGTGCCGACCATTGAAAGACGGGTGGTCGCGCCCGCGCCAGAGGGAACGGGCAACCCATGAAAAGTTGTATCCGGATGGGTCAAGAAGCAGTAAAAGGTCAAGTGTTCAACCACTGTCGGACATTCATGAGTTCAGCCCGGCGACGTCACCGGTCTTCGCGACCCGGCGGTGTCAGCTCCGTCGCAGCAGCCGTGTCGCCCCCGCCGCCACGGTGGTCGCCAGTATCCAGCCGAGCAGGATCATGGCGGCGGCCAGCCACTGCCGGCCGCCGCTCAGCTGCCAGAACCCGACCTGGCCCAGGTCGATCACCGGGAGCAGCAGATCGAGGGTGAACAGGGCCGGGCTCCAGGCCGGATGCTCGCCGCCCTTGAGCGGCGGAGGCGCGGCGCGCGCGAACGCCAGCGAACCCGCCGCCCACAACACCGCCATCCACACCGCCGCGCGGCCCGGCCGGTAGCCGTAGGCGACCGTCCAGTCCTGCGCGTAGCCCCACAGCTTCGCCGCGAGCGGCAGGGTCTCGCGGCGGCGGCGCTGCTTGGCGAGCAGGACCTCGCGCGCGTCCTCGTCCTCGCCGCCGGCCCGCAGCACGGTGGCCAGCAGCTCGTACGGCTCCGGGGTGTACTCGGCGGTCGCGGCGGACACCCACTCCAGCCGCTGCTCCAGCGGGAACGGGCCGCGCGGCACCAGGTTCTCGTAGGTGAAGCCGCCCATGTGCAGCCGGCCGGGGCCCGGCCAGGCGTCCGCCCGGTCCATCAGGTTGACGACCCGTGCCCCCGACAGCACCACCCCGCCGCGCTCCGGCCGCTCCCCGAGGAAGCGCAGCTCGGGTGTCTGGATGCGGCGCAGCGACAGCTCCTGCTCGTCGGTGAAGGCGAACCGGGCCCGCTCCAGGTCGACCGCGTCGCCGAACCGCCCGTCGTCCAGCCGCACCCCGCCCTGGCACTCGAAGCGCTGGATGCGCGTCCCGCGCGCCGGGGTGCGGCCGCTCAGCATCGGACTGCCGACACCGGCCGGCGTCAGGTACAGCGTGCGCCCGACGGTCAGCTGGGGGGCGTTGAGCGCGAGCCGGGTGTACGGGTTGACGAGCCTCGCGCCCCGCATGCTCAGCGACACGCCGATGGTGGCGGCGCGCAGACTCAGCTCGCCGTGCGACTCGAGCATCTCGGCCTGCAGGTCCTGGCCCACGGTGATGCCGTCCGCGGCGATCGAGCGACCGCTGCGGTCGCGGTAGACGATCGCCTGGTTGAGCAGCAGGTCGGTGCCGATCTGGGCGTCGGTGAGCCGTACCCCGTTGTGGAAGCGGCAGCGCGGCAGATGCAGGTCGCCCTCGGTGTGCACGCGGGCGGCCTCCAGACGCGGCACCGCGCAGTCCACCATCCGTACGGTCGTGAAGCGGGCCTCCGGCAGCCGGACCTCCTTGTCGAAGCGGCAGCCGCGCATCTCGACGTACGGCACCACGGTGCCGCCCGCGAGGTCCATCGTGCCGCTGATCCGCACGCCGACCAGCTTCAGCGCGGACACCCGGCCCGCGAGGGCGGGCGGCCCGTCCAGCAGCAGCCAGCACACGATCCGGGCGCGCACGGTCCGCTCGTCGCCCCAGGGGTGTCCGCCGTGCGGATCGTCGACGACCGTGTCCCCGCTGCTCAGGTCGTACACGCTGCCGTTGCGGAAGGCCTGCCACATGCCGGCCTCCGCCGCGCTCAGGCCGTCCGGCAGATCCCCGCACGGGATGCCGGCCCCCTCGGTCACGGTTTTCCCTTCCTCCCCGGCTACTCGCGAGTCGTTGCCTCGTACACCTGTTCATGCCCGCTGGGTAACGCCCCGAACACTAGACGTGAAGCGGATCTTCCGGGTTCCGCGGACGCCGCGTATCAGCCATTGGAACGCGCGGACGGTCCGCGACCCGCGTCTGAGAGAATTGAGTCCGTGATCTCCCGAATCGATCTGCGCGGCGACGCCCTCCCCGAGGGCCCCGCCCTGCGCGACCTGCTGCCCCGAGCCGACTTCGACGTCTCGGCCGCCCTGGAGAAGGTGCGTCCGATCTGCGAGGCCGTGCATCATCGGGGCGACGCGGCGCTGATCGACTTCGCCGAGAAGTTCGACGGCGTCACACTCGACCAGGTGCGGGTGCCCCCCGCGGCGCTCACGCGCGCCCTGGAGGAACTCGACCCGGCCGTACGCGCGGCCCTGGAGGAGTCCATCCGCCGCGCCCGGCTCGTCCACCGCGAGCAGCGCCGTACGACGCACACCACGCAGGTCGTACCGGGCGGGTCGGTCACCGAGAAGTGGGTGCCCGTCGACCGGGTCGGGCTGTACGCACCCGGCGGCCGGTCCGTCTACCCGTCCTCCGTGGTCATGAACGTCGTCCCGGCCCAGGAGGCAGGCGTCGAGTCGATCGCCCTCGCCTCCCCGGCGCAGGCCGAGTTCGGCGGGCTTCCGCACCCGACGATCCTCGCCGCGTGCGCGCTGCTCGGCGTCGACGAGGTGTACGCCGCCGGTGGCGCCACGGCCGTCGCGATGTTCGCCCACGGCACAGAGTCCTGCCCGCCCGCCAACATGGTCACCGGCCCCGGCAACATCTGGGTCGCCGCCGCCAAGCGCTACTTCACCGGCAAGATCGGCATCGACGCCGAGGCGGGTCCGACCGAGATCGCGATCCTCGCCGACGCCACCGCCGACCCGGTGCACGTCGCCTCCGACCTGATCAGCCAGGCCGAGCACGACCCGCTCGCGGCCGCCGTCCTCGTCACCGACTCCGTGGAGCTCGCGGACGCGGTGGACAGGGAGCTGGAGCCGCAGGTCGCGGCCACCAAGCACATCGACGACCGGATCGTCCCCGCCCTCAAGGGCCGGCAGTCCGCGATCGTCCTGGTCGACGGCGTCGACGAGGGCCTCAAGGTCGTCGACGCCTACGGTGCCGAGCACCTGGAGATCCAGACGGCCGACGCGGCCGCCGTGGCCGACCGGGTCCGCAACGCCGGCGCGATCTTCATCGGCCCCTGGGCGCCGGTCTCGCTCGGCGACTACGCCGCCGGCTCCAACCACGTGCTGCCCACCGGCGGCTGCGCCTGCCACTCCTCGGGCCTGTCGGTCCAGTCCTTCCTGCGCGGCATCCACATCGTCGACTACACCAAGGACGCGCTGGCCGAGGTCGCGCACCACGTGGTGACGCTGGCGGAGGCGGAGGACCTGCCGGCGCACGGCGCGGCGATCAAGGCAAGGTTCGGTTGGAAGGTGCCCGGTAAGTGACTTTCGGTATCGACGATCTCCCCGTACGGGACGAGCTGCGCGGCAAGTCCCCCTACGGCGCGCCCCAGCTGGACGTCCCCGTACGGCTGAACACCAACGAGAACCCCTACCCGCTGCCCGAGCCGCTGGTCGAACGGATCGCCGAGCGCGTGCGTGAGGCTGCGCGCAACCTCAACCGCTATCCGGACCGGGACGCCGTCGAACTGCGCACCAGGCTCGCCGAGTACCTGACGAGGACCTCCGGCCATGAGGTGGGGCCGGCCGACGTCTGGGCGGCGAACGGCTCCAACGAGGTCATCCAGCAGCTGCTGCAGACCTTCGGCGGACCGGGCCGTACGGCGATCGGCTTCGAGCCGTCGTACTCGATGCACGGCCTCATCTCGCGCGGCACCGGCACCGGATGGATCTCCGGCCCGCGCAACGACGACTTCACGATCGACCTCACCGCCGCCGAGAAGGCGATCACCGAGAACCGGCCGGACGTCGTCTTCATCACCACGCCCAACAACCCCACGGGCACCGCGGTCCCGGCCGAGACGGTCCTCGCGCTGTACGAGGCCGCGCAGGCGGCGAAGCCGTCGATGGTCGTGGTCGACGAGGCGTACGTCGAGTTCAGCCACGGCGACTCGCTGCTGCCGCTCATCGAGGGCCGGCCGAATCTCGTCGTCTCCCGGACGATGTCGAAGGCCTTCGGCGCGGCCGGCCTGCGCCTCGGCTACCTCGCCGCGCACCCGGCTGTGGTCGACGCCGTGCAGCTGGTACGGCTGCCCTATCACCTGTCGGCCGTCACCCAGGCGACCGCCCTCGCCGCGCTGGAGCACACCGACACGCTGCTCGGCTACGTCGAGCAGCTGAAGTCCGAACGGGACCGGCTGGTGAGCGAACTGCTCGCCATCGGCTACGACGTCACGGCCTCGGACGCCAACTTCGTGCAGTTCGGACGGTTCGACGACGCCCACGCCGTCTGGCAGCAGATCCTCGACCGGGGCGTCCTGGTCCGGGACAACGGCGTGCCGGGCTGGCTGCGGGTCACCGCCGGAACCCCCGAAGAGAACGACGCGTTCCTCGACGCGGTACGTGAGTTGAAGAAGGAGCAGAGCACATGAACCGCGTAGGACGCGTGGAGCGGGTCACCAAGGAGACGTCGGTGCTCGTCGAGATCGACCTCGACGGCAGCGGCAAGGTCGATGTGTCGACAGGCGTCGGCTTCTACGACCACATGCTCGACCAGCTCGGCCGGCACGGTCTGTTCGACCTGACCGTCAAGACCGAGGGCGACCTGCACATCGACTCGCACCACACCATCGAGGACACCGCCCTCGCGCTGGGCGCCGCCTTCAAGCAGGCCCTCGGCGACAAGGTCGGCATCTACCGGTTCGGCAACTGCACGGTCCCGCTGGACGAGTCCCTCGCCCAGGTGACCGTCGACCTGTCCGGCCGCCCCTACCTCGTGCACACCGAGCCCGAGAACATGGCGCCGATGATCGGCGAGTACGACACCACGATGACCCGGCACATCCTGGAGTCCTTCGTCGCCCAGGCGCAGATAGCGCTGCACGTGCACGTCCCGTACGGGCGCAACGCCCACCACATCGTGGAGTGCCAGTTCAAGGCCCTGGCACGGGCACTGCGCTACGCGTCCGAGCGCGACCCGCGCGCGGCCGGCATCCTTCCGTCCACGAAGGGTGCCCTGTGAACGGCACGTCGACCGTCCTGATCGTCGTCGGCCTCTTCCTGGTCGGCGGGATCATCTCCTTCGTCAAGCAGCAGATGCCCAGGAGCCTCGTCGTACTGCTCTCCATCGGCGCCGCGATGTGCCTCGTCGCCGGCGTCATGCGGCTGGAGGTGTGGAATTGAGCACCAGGAAGGTCGTGGTCTTCGACTACGGCTTCGGCAACGTGAGGTCGGCCGAACGCGCCTTCGCGCGCGCGGGAGCCGACGTCGAGATCACCCGTGACTTCGACAAGGCGATGAACGCCGACGGCCTGCTGGTACCGGGCGTCGGCGCCTTCGCCGCCTGCATGCAGGGGCTGAAGGAGGCCCGCGGCGACTGGGTCGTGGAGCGGCGGCTGTCCGGCGGGCGTCCCGTGATGGGCATCTGCGTCGGCATGCAGATCCTGTTCGCGCGCGGCATCGAGCACGGCGTCGAGAGCGAGGGCCTCGGCGAGTGGCCGGGCTCCGTCGAGCCGCTGCAGGCCGACATCGTGCCCCACATGGGCTGGAACACCGTGGACGTGGCGGCCGGCTCCGAGCTGTTCGCCGGCCTGGACGCGGACGCGCGCTTCTACTTCGTGCACTCCTACGCCGTCCACGACTGGAACCTGGAGACGCACAACCCGGCGATGACCGCCCCCAAGGTCACCTGGTCCACGCACGGCAAGCCCTTCGTGGCCGCCGTCGAGAACGGCGCCCTGTGGGCCACGCAGTTCCACCCCGAGAAGTCCGGCGACGCCGGAGCGCAGCTGCTCACCAACTGGATCGGAACCCTGTAGAGACATGGCCAAGCTCGAACTCCTCCCCGCCGTCGACGTCCGCGACGGCCAGGCCGTCCGCCTCGTGCACGGCGAGTCCGGCACCGAGACCTCCTACGGCTCCCCGCTGGAGGCCGCCCTCGCCTGGCAGCGCGCGGGCGCCGAGTGGCTGCACCTGGTCGACCTGGACGCCGCGTTCGGCACCGGCGACAACCGCGAGCTGATCGCCGAGGTCGCGAAGGCGATGGACATCAAGGTGGAGCTGTCCGGCGGCATCCGCGACGACGCCTCCCTGGCCGCCGCCCTCGCCACCGGCTGCACCCGCGTGAACCTCGGCACGGCCGCCCTGGAGACCCCCGAGTGGGTCGCCAAGGTCATCGCCGAGCACGGCGACAAGATCGCCGTCGGCCTCGACGTGCGCGGCACGACCCTGCGCGGCCGCGGCTGGACCCGCGACGGCGGCGACCTCTACGAGACGCTGGACCGCCTCAACAAAGAGGGCTGCGCCCGCTACGTCGTCACCGACATCGCCAAGGACGGCACGCTCCAGGGCCCCAACCTGGAGCTGCTGAAGAACGTCTGCGCGGCGACGGACCGCCCGGTGGTCGCCTCCGGCGGCGTCTCGTCCCTGGACGACCTGCGGGCCATCGCCGAGCTCGTTCCGCTCGGTGTCGAGGGCTCCATCGTCGGGAAGGCCCTGTACGCGAAGGCGTTCACCCTGGAAGAGGCCCTGGAGGCTGTGTCGTCATGACGTCCGATGCCGTACGGCGTGTGCAGAGCGGAAGTCCCTGGGAAGAGTCCTTCGGTTTCGCGCGTGCCGTCGCGGCGGGCGACCGTGTGCTGGTGGCGGGCACCACGTCCTTCAAGGGGCCGGTGCTGTACGGGGAGGGCGACCCGTACGAACAGGCCAAGGTGGCCTTCACCGGCGCGCTGGAGGCGATCGCCGAGTTCGGGCTAGGGCCCGAGTCGGTGATACGGACCCGGATGTACCTGTCCCACCAGCGGGACGTCGAAGCGGTCGCCCGGGCGCACAAGGAGCTGTTCGACTCCGTGCGCCCGGCGGCGACGCTGCTGGTCGTGGAGGGTTTCGTCGACCCGCGCATCCTGGTCGAAGTGGAAATAGAAGCATTCACAGGACGTTAGAGGAGCCGTGGATTCATGACCCTGGCGGTCCGAGTCATCCCCTGCCTGGACGTGGACAACGGCCGGGTCGTCAAGGGCGTCAACTTCCAGAACCTGCGTGATGCGGGCGACCCCGTCGAGATGGCCAAGGTGTACGACGCCGAGGGCGCCGACGAGCTGACGTTCCTGGACATCACCGCCTCGTCGGGCAACCGGGAGACGACCTATGACGTGGTGCGCCGCACGGCCGAGCAGGTGTTCATCCCGCTGACCGTCGGCGGTGGTGTCCGCACGGCCGAGGACGTGGACAGGCTGCTGCGCGCGGGCGCGGACAAGGTGGGCGTCAACACGGCGGCCATCGCCCGCCCCGATCTGATCCGCGAGATCGCCGAGCGGTTCGGGCGTCAGGTCCTGGTCCTGTCCGTCGACGCGCGCCGTACCGAGTCGGGGTCCTTCGAGGTCACCACCCACGGGGGCCGCAAGGGCACCGGCATCGACGCCGTCGAGTGGGCGCACCGCGCCGCCGAGCTGGGCGCGGGCGAGATCCTGCTCAACTCGATGGACGCGGACGGCACGAAGGACGGCTACGACCTGGAGATGATCCGGGCGGTGCGCAAGCACGTGACGGTCCCGGTGATCGCCTCCGGCGGCGCCGGCAAGCTCGGCGACTTCGCTCCGGCCGTCGAGGCGGGGGCGGACGCGGTGCTGGCGGCCTCGGTGTTCCACTTCGGGGATCTGCGGATGGGCCAGGTGAAGGACGCGCTGCGGGCCGCCGGGCACCCCGTGAGGTGAGAGGCGACCGAGCCCCGGCCGCGAGGGTGGCCGGGGCTTTGCCATGGCAAGAAGCGAAAGGAAAATTGCGCAAAGGATATTGTGCAAGTTTTCTTTTGTATCTAGGGTCGGGGCATGACGGGCAAGGAGAGAGACCGCCGGATCAAGGACCTGGGCACGCTCAAGGCGCTTGCCCACCCCCTGCGGATGAACCTGCTCAGAGCGCTGACGATCGGACGCGTGGCCACCGCCTCCCAGCTCGCCGAGCAGGTCGACGAGGCGGTCTCCCTGGTCAGCTACCACCTGCGCAAACTCGCCGAGCACGGGCTCATCGAGGAGGCCGAGCCGCAGAGCGCCGACGGCCGCGAGCGGTGGTGGCAGCCCGCCTCGGACGGAGTGAGCATCCGGGACGAGGACTTCCGCGACGCCCCCGAGAAGGCCGCCGCGCACACGGCGGCGAGCAGGCTGTTCGCCGAACAGCGCACGGACATGTACCGGCGCTGGCTCGACCAGCGGTCCCACTGGTCACCCGAGTGGAACCGGGTCGCCTCGTCCACCGAGTCCAACCTGCGTCTCACGGCGGATGAACTGGCCGAGCTGAACCAGGAGTTGCTCGCCGTCCTGCGCAGGTACGACGAGCAGGGCCGCGCCGCCGAAGCCGCCGGCGGCACCGAGGGCCGCGAGAACGTCGCGGTGCACACGTACACCTTCCCGTTCCGCGCCTGAGACGCCCGAGAGGACATGACACCGTGACCGCCACGCTCACAGCTGCGGCCGACGTCGTCGAGCTGCCCGCTCACCGGGACGGGAACGTCCTGCGCTGGCTCACCGCCTACACCGCCTCGATGATGGGCGACAGCGTCTACTACATCGCCCTGTCCTGGGCGGCCGTCCAGACCGGATCGCCCGCGCAGGCCGGAGTGGTCATGGCGGTGAGCGCGCTGCCCAGGGCCCTGCTGTTGCTGGGCGGGGGAGTGATCGCCGACCGGCTGGGGCCCCGCAGGGTCGTCCTAGGCAGTGACGTGGTGCGCTGCGCGGCCGTGCTCGCGGTCGCGGCGCTGCTGTTCCTCACCACGCCCGGACTGTGGCCGCTGGCCCTGCTGGCCCTCGTCTTCGGCACCGTCGACGCCGTGTTCATGCCGGCCGTGGGGGCCCTGCCCGCGCGCGTGACGAGCCGCGGGCAACTCGCGCGCGTGCAGGGCATGCGCGGGCTCGGCATCCGCTTCGCGAGCGTCGTGGGCGGCCCGCTCGGCGGGCTGGCCGTGGCGGTCGGCGGCGCTGCGGCCGCGTTCGCCCTCGCGGGCCTGCTGATCGCCGTGTCGGTGCCGCTGCTGGTCTGCGTACGGGTGCGGGAGCTGCCCGCCGACGACGCGGCCGCCCCGCACAAGGGCACTGCCTGGCGCGACCTGACGGCCGGCCTCGGCTACATCCGCCGGCACCCGGTGCTGGCCCCGTTGATGGTGGTCATCGCCCTCGGAGACCTCGGTTTCGTCGGCCCGCTCAACGTCGGTCTGACCCTGCTCGCCGACGAGCGCGGCTGGGGTGCCTCCGGGATGGGCTGGGTGCTCGGCGCCTTCGGCGTCGGAGCGGGCGCCGCCTCCCTGCTGCTGACCGTGCGCGGGCACCTGCCGCACGCCGGGCACGTGGCGGCGTACGCGATCGTCGCCGGGTCGGTCGCGATCGGCGGCCTCGCCTTCGTCCCCACCGTCGTCGGCGCCGTCGGCGTGGCCCTGCTCATCGGAGCGCTCGCCGGACTCAGCGGGGCCGTGTGCGGCGCCCTGCTCCAGACCCAGGCCGACCCCGCGTACCTGGGCCGCGTCACCGCCGTCTCCTCGCTGGTCAGCCTCGGCTTCGCCCCGCTGAGCATGCCGCTGTCCGCCGCGGCCGTCGGGGCCTGGGGCACCGGGCCGGTCTTCGTGGTCAGCGCGGCGGTCTGCGGTCTCGGCGGGGTGATCGCCCTGTGCGTGCGCGACCTGCGGCGCGCACAGCTGCCGAGGTGACCCCTCAGATCCCCAGCTGCTTCGACTCGTGCAGCCGGGCGATCGCCTCCTTGTCGCCGTCCAGTTCGACGTCGGCGGCGCTCTGGCGGCCGTAGGAGAACAGCAGCAGCTCCGACGGCTCGCCGGTCACCGTGACGACCGGTGTGCCCCGGTGGGCCACGACCGTCTGGCCGTTCGGGCGGCGCAGCACCAGGCCCGTGGGCGCGCTGCGGCCCATCAGGCGGGCCGTGCGCTCCATGCGCGACCAGAGGGCGTCCTGGAAGACCGGATCGAGTTCGCGTGGCGTCCAGTCCGGCTGGGCGCGGCGGACGTCCTCCGTGTGGACGTAGAACTCGATCGTGTTCGACGCCTCGTCGATCTGCTTGAGCTGGAAGGGCGAGAAACGCGGTGGGCCGGTACGGATCAGCTGGATCAGCTCCTCGTACGGCTTCGCCGTGAACTCCTCCATCGCCTTGTCCAGGCGCGGCCCGAGCTGCTTGATCAGCAGGGCGGCGGCAGCGTCGGGACGGCGCTCGCGCACGACCACGTGGGCGGCGAGATCACGGGTCCGCCAGCCCTCGCAGAGGGTGGGGGCGTCGGGCCCCTCGGCCTCCAAGAGGTCGGCGAGGAGAAGTCGTTCACGCTTGGCGAAGGTCGACATGAGGTAAGCCTACGACCACGTATCGGGTCCGCCCAGTGGACGGTCACCCAGCGTTGTCGGTCGCGCGCGGCACAATGGCAGGCATGACCACGAGCACGCCCCGTCAGCCCAGCCGGCTGGACCCCGAGATCGCCGCGCGCCTCAAGCGCAGCGCGGACGGGCTCCTCCCCGCCATCGCCCAGCAGTACGACACCGGAGAGGTGCTGATGCTCGGCTGGATGGACGACGAGGCGCTGCATCGCACGCTCACCACCGGCCGCTGCACCTACTGGTCGCGCAGCCGCCAGGAGTACTGGGTCAAGGGCGACACCTCCGGCCACTTCCAGTGGGTCAAGTCCGTCGCCCTCGACTGCGACGCCGACACCGTGCTCGTCAAGGTCGACCAGGTCGGCGCCGCCTGCCACACCGGGGCGCGTACCTGCTTCGACGTCGACGTGCTGCTCAAGGACGGCGAGGGCGCCGTCCCGGGCCGGGATCAGTAAGGTCACCCGCCATGGACCTTGAGACGTTCCGCAAGCTGGCCAAAGACCGCCGCGTCATCCCGGTCACCCGAAAGCTCCTCGCCGACGGCGACACCCCGGTCGCCCTCTACCGCAAGCTCGCCGCCGAACGCCCCGGGACCTTCCTGCTGGAGTCCGCGGAGAACGGCCGCACCGCGTTTCAATGGTCTCGCTACTCGTTCGTGGGCGTCCGTTCCGCGGCGACCCTGACCGAGCGCGACGGCCAGGCCCACTGGCTCGGCACCCCGCCCGTGGGCGTCCCCGTCGAGGGCGACCCGCTCGCCGCCCTGCGCGCCACCATCGAGGCCCTGCACACCCCGCGCGACCTCGCCCACGACCTGAATCTGCCGCCCTTCACCGGCGGCATGGTCGGCTACCTCGGCTACGACATCGTGCGCCGTTTGGAGAAGATCGGCCCCGGCGAGCGGGACGACCTGAAGCTGCCCGAGCTGACCATGCTGCTCACCAGCGACCTCGCCGTGATGGACCACTGGGAGGGCTCCGTCCTGCTGATCGCCAACGCGATCAACCACAACGACCTCGACACCGGAGTCGAGGAGGCCCACGCGGACGCGGTCGCCCGCCTCGACGCGATGGAGGCCGACCTCTCCCGCCCGGTCGCCCAGCCGCCGGCGGTGCTGCCGCCGTCCGAAATCCCGCAGTACACCGCGCTGTGGGGCGGCGAGGACTTCCAGGAGGCCGTCGAGGACATCAAGGAGCGCATCCGGGCGGGGGAGGCCTTCCAGGTGGTCCCCTCCCAGCGCTTCGAAACGCCGTGCACGGCAAGCGCGTTGGACGTCTACCGGGTCCTCAGGGCCACCAACCCCTCGCCTTACATGTACCTGTTCCGCTTCGACGGCTTCGACGTGGTCGGCTCCTCCCCGGAGGCGCTGGTGAAGGTCGAGGACGGGCGGGCCATGGTGCACCCCATCGCCGGCACCCGGTGGCGCGGGGCGACCCCGCAGGAGGACCAGGCCCTCGCCGAGGAACTGCTCGCCGACCCCAAGGAGCGCGCCGAGCACCTCATGCTGGTCGACCTCGGCCGCAACGACCTGGGGCGGGTCTGCGAGCCCGGTTCGGTCGAGGTCGTCGACTTCATGTCCATCGAGCGGTACTCCCACGTGATGCACATCGTCTCGACGGTGACGGGCCGGGTGGCGCCGGGCCGTACGGCCTTCGACGTCCTGACGGCCTGTTTCCCGGCCGGCACCCTCTCCGGCGCCCCCAAGCCGCGCGCGATGCAGATCATCGACGAACTGGAACCGTCCAGGCGCGGCTTGTACGGCGGCTGCGTCGGCTACCTCGACTTCGCCGGCGACTCCGACACGGCCATCGCGATCCGTACGGCCCTGCTGCGTGACGGCACCGCGTACGTCCAGGCGGGCGCGGGCATCGTCGCCGACTCGGACCCGGTCGCCGAGGACACCGAGTGCCGCAACAAGGCGGCGGCGGTCCTGCGGGCCGTCCACACGGCGAACCGGCTCGGGTGAACCCGGGCGGACGCGTGGCGTGAACCCGGGTGGCCCCTCGGCGGGGGCCCGGGTGGCCGCCGTGCGGGAGCCCGGGTGGCCGCCAGGCGGAGGGCGCGGGTCCGGCCCACCCGAACCCCGGGTGACTGATCGTTCGGGGTTCGGGTGATAGTGGAGTACGTGACTGCTGTACCTCACCCCCGTTCCGAAGCCCCCGGCCGCGCCCGGGCCGGCCGCACGAGTCTCGCCCTCACCCTGCTGTGCGGTGCGCTCGGCGCGGCCGTCGCGCTGCTCGCCACCCGGCAGCGCTGGTCGGCGGGCACCGTGACGGTGGCCGGCGGCCCGTTCCCCCTGACCGCCAAGGGCAGCGACGTCACGGGCGTCCCCGCGGCCCTGGCCATAGTGGGGCTCGCCGCGCTCGTCGCCGTCTTCGCCGTCCGCCGGGCCGGCCGCTTCGCCGTCGCGGGCCTGCTCGCCCTCTCCGGCGCCGGCATCGTCGCCGCGGCCCTGCTCGGCGCCTCCGACAGCTCCGCGCTCGACGAGCAGGCCGCTCGGACCTCCGGCGACACCGCGGCCACGGTCGACGCCCTCACCCACACCGCCTGGCCGTACGTGGCGGCCGTCGGCGGCGTCCTCATCCTGCTCGCCGGGCTGCTGGCCCTGCGCTACGGACGGCTGTGGCCCGCCATGTCCGGCCGCTACGAGCGCGGCGGCGCCCCCCGCCCGCGCCGCACGGCCCGCGCCGCCGACCCCGACCGCCCGGAGGAGCTCTGGAAGGCCCTCGACCGGGGCGAGGACCCGACCGGGGCCTGACACCCGGGAGACACCCGGGAGACACCCGGGGGCGCGCCACGACCCCCGATCACCGCACGCGCGGGCGTGCGGGACAATGACAGCGAGCGACCGGCTCACCCACGTACACACGTACACAGCAATGAGGAGCAAGCAATGGCGGGCAGCAGCCACGGTCACACCCCGGCCGCCTGGACCGGTGTTTCGATCGCCTTCATCGGTTTCTGCGTCGCGGGAGCCTTCATGGTGATGGACCAGCCCGCGGGCTTCTGGGCCGGCATGGGCGTCGTGGTCATCGGCGGTGTCGTCGGCTGGATCATGAGGGCGATGGGCATGGGGCAGCCGAAGGACGCTCACGAGGCGCTGCTCACGACGCACGAGCGCGAGACCGCGCCCGCGCAGAGCTGAGGCGCGCGACTTCCGCGAACGACTTCGACCTGAGGGGCGACCCGGCGCCGTTGGGATGCCGTGGGGCGCCCCTCATGCGTGTGCGGGGGCACAATGCATGACGTGAACGCCGACAGCGAGCGGGCGGCCCGGCCCGGTGCCGGCGCCCTGGTGGGGCGCGTGGCGGTTCCGGCGGGGGTCCTCGCGGCCGTCGTCGGCGCCTTCGCCTACGTGGGGACCGTCGACCCGAACGAACCCGGCCACTACCCGGCCTGCCCCCTCCTGCGCTACACCGGCATCTACTGCCCCGGCTGCGGCGGACTGCGCAGCGCGCACGCCGTCGTCCACGGGGACGTCCTCGCGGCACTCCAGGACAACGCCCTGGCCGTGGCCGGCTACGTGCTCTTCGCCGTGCTGTGGACCGTCTGGTTGGTCAGGGCGGTGCGCGGGCGCCCGTTCAGGCCGGAACCGGGTCCGGTACAGCTGTGGGCGGCGGGCGCGTTGCTGCTGGTCTTCACGGTTGTCCGGAACCTGCCGTTCGGTGGCTGGCTGCACCCTTGATCGACGGGGAAACGTCCAGGTACTGGGACCGGCGTCAACCGGATGCGGGGCCTACGCCCAGCTCCGGATACCATCGCAGAGACCATAGGTTTTGAACCGCTTTCACAGTCAACCGTCTGGAAGGGGGCCGCTCGCGTGAGTGTGCTCGACGAGATCATCGACGGAGTCCGTGCCGACCTCGCGGAGCGGCAGGCGCGCGTCAGCCTCGACGAGCTCAAGGAGCGCGCGGCGAAGGCTCCCGCTGCCAAGGACGGGGTCGCCGCGCTGAAGGGCGACGGCGTCAAGGTCATCTGCGAGGTCAAGCGCTCCAGCCCCTCCAAGGGCGCGCTGGCCGCGATCGCCGACCCGGCCGGGCTCGCCGCCGACTACGAGGCGGGCGGCGCGGCCGTCATCTCCGTGCTGACGGAGCAGCGGCGCTTCGGCGGCTCGCTCGCCGACCTGGAGGCGGTCCGCGCCCGCGTGGACATTCCGGTCCTGCGCAAGGACTTCATCGTCACGTCGTACCAGCTGTGGGAGGCCCGGGCCTACGGCGCCGACCTCGCGCTGCTGATCGTCGCGGCCCTCGACCAGTCGGCCCTGGAGTCGCTGATCGAGCGCGCGGTCTCCATCGGCCTGACGCCGCTGGTCGAGGTGCACGACGAGGACGAGGTGGAGCGTGCCGTGGACGCGGGCGCGAAGGTCATCGGCGTCAACGCCCGCAACCTGAAGACCCTGGAAGTCGACCGGGGCACCTTCGAACGGGTGGCACCGGAGATCCCCGGCAGCATCGTCAAGGTGGCCGAGTCCGGCGTCCGCGGCCCGCACGACCTCATCGCCTACGCCAACGCCGGCGCCGACGCGGTCCTGGTCGGCGAGTCCCTGGTGACCGGCAAGGACCCCAAGTCCGCCGTCTCCGACCTGGTCGCGGCCGGCGAACACCCGGCACTCCGCCACGGCAGAGGCTGATCACCGCTAGGCTGACCCCGATGACTCTCACCGTGACCACAGTGGACCGGCACCAGCGCCTCGCGCGCGGCTGCCGTCCCCGGGGCTGCCGCGCACCGGCACGCCGCGTGCACGGACGCAGGGTCAGGTACGTCATCGGCGACGAGCCCGGCCAGGTCAACGGCCGCCGATGGCAGCGCGCCCCCCAGGGGCGCGGGGAACTGCGCGACCGGCCGCACCCGGCCTGACATCGCACGACAGGCTCCGCCCCCACGGCGATCAGTGTCTTTTTCACACACTCACCGTGAGGTATCCGCATGCCCAGCGACTTCTTCATCCCCGACCCGGAGGGTCAGGTCCCCAGCACCGACGGCTACTTCGGCGCGTTCGGCGGCAAGTTCATCCCGGAGGCCCTCGTCGCCGCCGTGGACGAGGTGGCCGTCGAGTACGACAAGGCCAAGAACGACCCGGATTTCGCCCGAGAGCTCGACGACCTGCTGGTCCACTACACCGGCCGTCCCAGCTCCCTCACCGAGGTCCCGCGTTTCGCCGAACACGCAGGCGGCGCCCGCGTCTTCCTCAAGCGCGAGGACCTCAACCACACCGGCTCCCACAAGATCAACAACGTCCTCGGCCAGGCCCTGCTGACCAAGCGCATGGGCAAGACCCGCGTGATCGCCGAGACCGGTGCCGGCCAGCACGGCGTCGCGACGGCCACCGCCTGCGCGCTGTTCGGCCTGGACTGCACCATCTACATGGGCGAGATCGACACCCAGCGCCAAGCCCTCAACGTGGCCCGGATGCGCATGCTCGGCGCCGAGGTCATCGCCGTGAAGTCGGGCTCGCGCACCCTCAAGGACGCCATCAACGAGGCGTTCCGCGACTGGGTCGCCAACGTCGACCACACCCACTACCTCTTCGGTACGGTCGCCGGCCCGCACCCCTTCCCCGCCATGGTCCGCGACTTCCACCGCGTGATCGGCGTCGAGGCCCGCCGCCAGCTCCTGGAGCGCGCCGGACGCCTCCCCGACGCCGCGATCGCCTGCGTCGGCGGCGGCTCCAACGCCATCGGCCTCTTCCACGCCTTCATCCCCGACACGGACGTACGCCTCATCGGCTGCGAGCCCGCCGGGCACGGCGTCGAGACCGGTGAGCACGCGGCCACGCTGACCGCCGGTGAGCCCGGCATCCTGCACGGCTCCCGCTCCTACGTCCTGCAGGACGAGGAAGGCCAGATCACCGAGCCGTACTCGATCTCGGCCGGTCTCGACTACCCCGGCATCGGCCCCGAGCACTCCTACCTCAAGGACAGCGGCCGCGGCGAGTACCGCGCGGTCACCGACGACGCCGCCATGCAGGCCCTGCGCCTGCTGTCACGGACCGAGGGCATCATCCCGGCGATCGAGAGCGCACACGCGCTCGCCGGCGCGCTGGAGGTCGGCCGTGAGCTGGGCAAGGACGGCCTGATCGTCGTCAACCTGTCCGGCCGCGGCGACAAGGACATGGACACGGCCGCCCGCTACTTCGGCCTGTACGACACCGACGCCGAGGTCCCCGCCGACGCGGATACCGACGCCGCCGAGATCGAGGGGGACGCCAAGTGAGCGGCAACATCCAGCTGTTGAGCGACACCCTGCACGCCGCCCGGGCCGAGGGACGCTCCGCTCTCATCGCCTACCTCCCGGCCGGGTTCCCGACCGTGGACGGCGGCATCGAGGCGATCAAGGCCGTGCTCGACGGAGGCGCGGACGTCATGGAGGTGGGTCTGCCGCACAGCGACCCCGTCCTCGACGGGCCCGTGATCCAGACCGCCGACGACATCGCCCTGCGCGGCGGGGTCAAGATCGCGGACGTCATGCGTACGGTCCGTGCGGCGCACGAGGCCACCGGCAAGCCGATCCTCGTCATGACGTACTGGAACCCCATCGACCGCTACGGCGTCGAGCGCTTCACCGCCGAGCTGGCGGAGGCGGGCGGCGCGGGCTGCATCCTGCCCGACCTGCCCGTCCAGGAGTCCGCCCTGTGGAGGGAGCACGCCGAGAAGCACGGCCTCGCCACGGTCTTCGTCGTGGCTCCGAGCAGCAAGGACGAGCGGCTCGCCCAGATCACCGCGGCGGGCAGCGGCTTCGTCTACGCCGCCTCGCTGATGGGCGTCACCGGCACCCGTGAGTCGGTCGGCGCGCAGGCCCAGGACCTGGTCGAGCGCACCCGGGCCACCGGCACCGACCTGCCCGTCTGCGTCGGACTCGGCGTTTCCGACGCCGAGCAGGCCGCCGAGGTCGCCGGCTTCGCCGACGGAGTCATCGTCGGCTCGGCGTTCGTCAAGCGGATGCTGGACGCGCCGGACGACGCGGCCGGCGTCGAGGCCGTGCGTGCGCTCGCCGCCGACCTGGCGAAGGGCGTGCGCGCACGGGCGTAGCCACCGTCACGACCCGGACGTCGCAAGTAGTCGGAAGAAGGGTCTTCCGTACGACTCGCTCGAACGGGTGGACCTGAGGCCGGGGAGGCGCGCTGCGCCTCCCCGGTTCGTTCTGGCGGGTGTGAGCGAAAAGAATCCTGAGGGAAAGCGGACCGCCCGGGAGCGGCTGGCGGTCGAGCGGGAGAAGCAGAAGGCCGCGGACAAGCGGCGCCGTGCGCTGATCGTGGGTGCGAGCGTCGTCTGTGTCCTGGGCCTCGCGGCGGTGATCGGAGTCGTCGCGGCGAACGCCGGCAAGGACGACGGCAGTGAGGCGTCGGGGCCGGTGGTGGGCCCCTCGGGGGCGCAGGGCAAGGACGGCCTCGCGATCCCGGTCGGTGAGGAGAGCGCCAAGTCGACGCTCACCATCTGGGAGGACTTCCGCTGCCCGGCCTGCAAGAGCTTCGAGGACGCGTACCGATCGACGATCCACGAGCTGACGGACTCCGGGAAGCTCAAGGTCCGGTACCACCTGGCGACGATCATCGACGGCAACATGGGCGGCTCGGGCTCCCGTAACGCCGCGAACGCCGCGGCCTGCGCCCAGGACGTGGGGAAGTTCGTGCCCTACCACGACGTGCTCTACCGGAACCAGCCGCCCGAGATCGACGACGCCTTCGCCGAGAACGGCAAGCTCCTTCAGCTCGCGGGCAAGGTCGACGGTCTGGACACGCCCGCCTTCCGCAAGTGCGTCGAGGACGGCACCCACGACAGCTGGGTCGACAAGTCCAACGAGGCGTTCAAGAAGAGCGGCTTCAGCGGTACACCGACGGTGCTGCTGAACGACAAGAACATCTACCAGGACCAGACGATGACGCCGGCGAAGCTGAAGCAGATGGTGGAGGCGGCCGCCCAGGGCTGAGCCCCGGCGGGCGGGGTCGCGGCCCGGACACGGCCCGTTATGGACCCGTAGCCGGGCCGCCTGCCATCGGTCCTGCCCGGCAGGGTAGCGTCGACCTTGCCATGGAACTTGCCTACATTCCCAGCCCGTCGCGCGGGGTGATCCACCTCGGTCCCATTCCGCTGCGCGGCTACGCCTTCTGCATCATCATCGGTGTCTTCGTAGCCGTCTGGCTCGGCAACAAGCGGTGGATCGCCCGCGGCGGGCGGGCCGGCACGGTGGCCGACATCGCGGTGTGGGCCGTGCCGTTCGGCCTGATCGGCGGCCGGCTCTACCACGTGATCACGGACTACCAGCTGTACTTCAGCGAGGGCCGTGACTGGGTGGACGCCTTCAAGATCTGGGAGGGCGGACTCGGCATCTGGGGCGCGATCGCCTTCGGCGCGCTCGGCGCGTGGATCGGCTGCCGGCGCCGGGGCATCCCGCTGCCCGCCTACGCCGACGCCGTCGCCCCCGGCATCGCCTTCGCGCAGGCGATCGGGCGGTGGGGCAACTGGTTCAACCAGGAGCTGTACGGGCGGCCGACGGACCTTCCGTGGGCGCTGGAGATCACCTCCTCGACGGACGGACGGGTGCCGGGCACGTACCACCCGACGTTCCTGTACGAGTCGCTGTGGTGCATCGGCGTCGCCCTGCTGGTGATCTGGGCCGACCGCCGCTTCAAGCTGGGTCACGGGCGGGCGTTCGCGCTGTATGTCGCCGCGTACTGCTCGGGCCGGGCGTGGATCGAGTACATGCGTGTCGACGACGCCCACAAGATCCTGGGCATGCGGCTGAACGTCTGGACCGCGCTGATCGTGTTCCTGCTCGCGGTGGCGTACATCGTGGTGTCCGCGAAGAAGCGGCCCGGCCGCGAGCCCGTGGTCGAGCCGGGTGCCTCCGACGCCGGGGCCGACGACGAGGCTTCCGACGGCAAGGCTTCCGGTGACGAGCCTTCCGACCGGACGGCCGCGGCCGACACGGCTGTTGACGGCAAGGCTTCCGACCGACGCGAGGTCTCCGGCGGTGAGGCCGAGGCCGAGGCCGACGCCGACGCCGACGTGAAGGGCGACGCCAAGGACGAGGCCGGGTCGACGAAGAAGACCTGAGACCCGGCGGTACGACGACGAGGGCGCCCGGACTGATCCGGGCGCCCTCGTCGTGTGCGGGCGGGGTCAGGGGCCGGTCACGTCCGGTGGGCCAGGGACAGGGTCCTGCGCGCCGCCGCCACCACCGCCGCGTCGATGAAGGTCCCGTCCTGCAGCGCCTGGGCGCCCCGCTGGGCCGTGGCCGCCTTGACGATCGTCTCCGCCTGCTCCAGCTCGGCGTCCGTGGGCAGGTAGGCCCGCTCGATCACCGGGAGCTGGCGGGGGTGGATGGCGGCCCGGCCCAGGAAGCCCAGGGTGCGGCCGTGGGCGCAGGAGGCGGCGAGGCCCTCCAGGTCGCGGATGTCCGGGTGGATCGACTGGGAGGGCGGGGGCAGTCCGGCCGCCCGCGCCGCGACCACGACGCGGGAGCGGGACCAGTCGAGGCCCGCGTCGCCCCGTACCCCCAGATCGGTGCGCAGATCCGCCTCGCCCAGGCTGATGCCGCGCAGGGCGGGGTGGGCGGCGGCGATCAGGTACGCCCGCTCGATGGCGAGGGCCGACTCCAGCAGGGCGTACAGCGCGGGTGCGCCTTTGCCGGCCGCGGGTGTCGTCTGGGCGAGCCGGGTGATCTGCGCGGGCGCCGTCACCTTCGGAAGGCGCAGGCCGGACAGGCCCGGCAGGGCGGCGAGGGCGCGGAGGTCGGCTGCCGCGGGCGGAGTGTCCAGGGCGTTCACCCGGACGTGCACCGGGACCGGGTGCGGGGTGGACAGGAGCTCGGCGGTGGCCGCCCGGGCGTAGTCCTTGCGGTCGGGGGCGACCGCGTCCTCCAGGTCGACCACGACGATGTCCGCGCCGGCCGTGAGGGCCTTCGCGACCACCTTCGGCCGGTCGCCCGGGGCGTACAGCCAGGTCAGGGGGTACGGCCTCACAGGGCGCCCTCCTCACGCAGGGCCGCCAGTTCGGCGCGGGTCAGGCCCAGGTCGGTGAGGACCTCGTCGGTGTCCGCGCCGTGCGGGCGGCCGGCCCAGCGGATGGTGCCGGGGGTGGCGGAGAGCCGGAAGAGGACGTTCTGCATGCGCAGCGGACCCAGTTCGGGGTCGTCGACGGTGGTGATCGTGTCGAGTGCCGCGTACTGGGGGTCCGTCATCACGTCCCGCACGTCCTGGATCGGGGCCACCGCGGCCTCCGCCTTCTCGAAGGCGGCGAGGACGTCGGCGCGGGTGTGGCGGGCGATCCAGTCGCCGACCGCGCGGTCGAGGACGTCGGCGTGGCGGGCCCGGTCGGCGCCCGTCGCGAACCACGGCTCGTCGATCAGCTCCGGGCGTCCCACCAGGTGCATCACGCGCTCGGCGATCGACTGGGCCGAGGTGGAGACCGCGACCCAGGTGCCGTCCGCGGTGCGGTAGGTGTTGCGCGGGGCGTTGTTGGCGGAGCGGTTTCCGGTGCGCTCCTGGACGTAGCCGAGCTGGTCGTACCAGGTCGGCTGGGGGCCGAGCGCCAGGAGCATCGGTTCGATGAGGGCCATGTCGACGACCTGGCCCTCGCCGCCGCGCTCGCGGGCGGCCAGCGCCGTCATCACCGCGTACGCGGTGGCGAGGGCCGCGATCGAGTCGGCCAGGCCGAACGGCGGGAGCGTCGGGGGCGCGTCCGCCTCGCCGGTGAGCGCGGCGAAGCCGCTCATCGCCTCGGCGAGGGTGCCGAAGCCGGGACGGTGGGCGTACGGGCCGAACTGGCCGAAGCCGGTGACGCGGGTGAGGACCAGGCGGGGGTTGGCGGCCGAGAGTTCGGGCCAGCCCAGGTCCCACTTCTCCAGGGTGCCCGGGCGGAAGTTCTCGATGACGACGTCCGCGGTCGAGGCCAGGCGCAGCAGGGTGGCGCG
Organism: Streptomyces sp. NPDC001920; assembly: GCF_053594495.1. Lineage (NCBI taxonomy): Bacteria > Bacillati > Actinomycetota > Actinomycetes > Kitasatosporales > Streptomycetaceae > Streptomyces > Streptomyces sp. NPDC001920. The sequence continues at coordinate 224,516 of NZ_JBSFEP010000002.1, read as the reverse complement.
GCCGCCGGGCTTGGAAAGATTCAGGGTGATCGTGCGCTTGTTGCGGCCCAGGACCTTCCACCACAGGCCCACGCCGTCCTTCGACGGGCCGTGGCCGCGGGAGGGGTCCGGTTTCTCGGGGTGCTCGACCTTGATGACCTCCGCTCCGAAGTCGCCGAGCATCGTGGCGGCGAGAGGGCCGGCGAAGAGGGTGGCCAGGTCGAGGACGCGCAGGCCCGCCAGCGGGGCCGGGCCGGCCTGCGTCGTACGGGGCGCCGCCTGCGCGGTCCGGGTCGCCTCGGTCATGACGCGTACCGTGCCTCGATCTCGGGGCGGTAGGGCATCGACGCCGAGGCGCCCTCCCGCTGGACCGACAGCGCCGCCGCTGCCGCCGCCCAGGACAGCGCCTGAGGCATCGGCCGTCCCTCGCCCAGGGCCACCGCGAGCGCGCCGACGAAGGTGTCGCCGGCGCCGGTCGTGTCGACGGCGGTGACCTTCGGCGCGGGCACGGTCAGGGGTTCGGCGCCGCGGGCGGCGTACAGACTGCCGTCCGCGCCCAGGGTGACGACCACCTCGGGCACCAGGTCGAGCAGCCCGACGGCGGCTTCCCGGGGGTCGGTGCGGCCGGTGAGCGTGGTGGCCTCGTGCTCGTTGGGGACCAACAGGTCGACGGCGGCGAAGAGTTCGTCCGGGAGCGGCTGGGCCGGGGACGGGGTGAGGATCGTACGGACGCCACGGCGGCGGGCCGCCTGGGCGCCGGCGACGACCGCGGCCAGCGGGATCTCCAGTTGGAGCAGCAGGGTGTCGGCGGCGGCGATGACGCCCTCGTCGCCGGGGCTCAGGTGGTCGAGCGTGCCGTTCGCGCCGGGGATCACGACGATCGCGTTGCCGCCCTCGTCGTCCACGACGATGTGCGCGGTGCCGGAGGGCCCCTCGGCGGTGCGCAGGTCGTCGGTGTCCACGCCGGAGTGTTCGAGGGTGGAGCGCAGGTGGGCGCCGAAGGCGTCGTTGCCGACGGCGCCGATCATCATGACGTCACCGCCGGCGCGGGCCGCCGCGATCGCCTGGTTGGCGCCCTTGCCGCCGGGGATCGTACGGAACTCCCGGCCCGTCACGGTCTCGCCGCGCTGCGGGGCCTTCTCGACGTAGGTGACGAGGTCCATGTTCGTGCTGCCGAGCACGACGATGTCGGTCATGGGCGGGTGGCCTCCAAGTGGGTGCGACCGTGGGCGAGTCGGTGGGTGAGCCGGGCCGGCGCGTCGAAGCCGCTGCCGTCGAAGTCGGCGACGGAGGTGGCCAGGCGGTTCTTGAGGGGGGCCGTCCAACGGTCGGGGAGGGCGGCGGGGGTGCCGGTGAGGAGGGCGGCGACGCTGCCCGCGGTCGCGCCGCTCGAGTCGGTGTCCCAGCCGCCGGACACGGCACGGCAGACGGAGCCCGTGAAGTCGCCGTCGGCGTGGGTGAGCGCGGCGGCGATCAGGGCCGTGTTGGGGATCGCGTGGACCCAGTGGTGGGTGGCGGAGTGGACGGCGTGCAGTTCGTCGACGACCGTGTCGAAGTCCTCGTGGGTCTTCGCGAGGCGGACGGCGTGGCGGATCGCCCGGGACAGGCGGGAGGCCGCGGGGATCACCGTCAGGCCGGTGCGCAGGCAGGCGTGGATGTCGTGGGGGCCGGTCGCCGTCGCGGCCCGTGCGATGACCGCCGCCGTGAACATCGCCGCGTAGACGCCGTTGGCGGTGTGGGTCAAGGTGGCGTCCCGGTGGGCCTGTTCGGCCGCCGCGGCCGGGTCGCCGGGGTTGGTCCAGCCGTGCACGTCGGCGCGGATGAGGGCGCCGATCCATTCGCGGAAGGGGTTGCGGTGGCGGGCGGTGTGCGGGGGTTCGATGCCGGTGAGCAGGTTGCGGTAGGCGATGCGTTCGGCGGTGAAGGTACGGCCGGCGGGGAGTTCGTCGAGCCAGAGGCGGGCCACGTCGGTCGTGGTGAAGCCCTTGCCGTGCTCGCGCAGCAGCAGCAGGTTGAGCAGGGGGTAGTTGAGGTCGTCGTCCTCGGGCATGCCGTCGATGTTCTCGGCCAGGGAGGTGGCGGCCGAGCGGCGGTTCCAGGGGTAGCGGCGGGTGAGGTCCTCGGGGACGCCCTTGGCCGTGAAGTACGTGCTGAGGGGCCAGTTGCCGGTGGCTCGGGCGAGTTGCCGGATGCCGTCGAGCGGGAGCTTCTCCACGGGCTTGCCGAGCAGGCAGCCGACGGCGCGGCCCAGCCAGGCGGCTTCGTAGCGCTCCGGAGCGGGGATCGCGGTCGCTGTGGGTGCGCTCGCCGGCGCGGGCCAGGACGGGCAGCAGGCCTTGATCTTCGCGAGGTCGGTGGGTTCCTGTTCCGCCAGCCGGCTCGGCAGGTCCGCCAGTTCGTCCAGCAGGTCCTCCGCCAGCGTCCGCAGATATCTCGACGCCGGTTCGCAAGACGCACCCGCCCGCAGCGGGGCCTGCGGGCCGCCCGCCGCCTTCCACCGTTCCGCGATCCTCGACGGCTCCCGGCCGTCCAGGGCCGCCTGGCGCAACTCGTGGCCGATCAGGTCCTCCGGCTGGACCCAGGTCAGTCGGAGCATCCCCGGCCCTCCAGTGCGGTGAAGGCCGTTTCATGGGCGCGGCGCCGGCGTACGTCCCGGGCGTGGATCTCCCTGGCCACCTCGGTCAGCGCGCGGGGCGGTTCCCACAGGTCCAGACGGCTGGCTTCCGCGACCGCCTTCGACCAGTCCTCCGGGACGGGGGAGCCGAGGGCGCCGGCCAGCGCGCCCGCCATCGTCGCGATGGAGTCGCAGTCGCGGCCGTAGTTCACGGCGCCCAGAACCGAGGCGCGGTAGTCGCCGTCGGCCACCACCAGCATCCCCAGCGCGACGGGGAGTTCCTCGATCGCGTGCAGGCGGGACGGGCGACGGGCGCCCAGGGAGGGCTGCCGGTAGTCGGGGCCCACCGTGTCGTAGGGCGTGACCGCCTCCCGCAGGGGGGCCAGCGCCGACTCGAAGTCCCGGTGGGCGCCCGCCACTTCGCATACCTTCTCGATCGCCGCCCTCGTGCCGTCCTTCGCCAGCGACAGACAGGCCGAGACGACCGAGTCCGGTGTGGCCCCGGGTGCGCAGGCCGCCGCCACCGCCGCCGCGAAGACACCCGCAGCCTCACGGCCGTACGACGACTGGTGGGCGCCCGCGATGTCCAGGGCCTCGGTGTACGCGGCCCTCGGGTCGGCCGCGTTGACCAGGCCGACCGGGGCCATGTACATCGCGGCGCCGCAGTTGACGATGTTGCCGACGCCGGCTTCCCGTGGGTCCGCATGGCCGTAGTGGAGGCGGGCCACCAGCCATTTCTCCGCGAGGAAGATCCGGTGCAGGGGGAGTGCCTCCGACTCCAGTTCCGGGATCCAGCGCGGGTTGGTCATCAGGTCCGGGACCAGGTGGTCGGCGATCGCGTACGCGTCGAGGTGGTCGCGGACCGTGGCGTAGACGCGGATCAGCGCGTGGGTCATCAGGGTGTCGTCGGTGACGTGGCCGTCGCCCTTGTGGTACGGCGCGATGGGGCGGGCCGTGCGCCAGGCGTCGCCGTTCCAGGGGCCGACGATGCCGTGGACGCGGCCGCCGTGGCGCTGCAGGATCTGGTCGGGGGAGTAGCCCTCCACCGGGCCCCCGAGGGCGTCGCCGACCGCCGCGCCGACCAGGGCGCCGGTGATCCGCTCGTCCAGACGCGGGCCACTGTTTTCTTCTGCTTTGGGCGTCATGCCCGAATCATCCTCCTGGTCGGGCCGGTTGTGCGGCTTCGAGGAGTCCGGCGAGTTCCACCAGGTCGGTGCCGGTGAGCCGGGGGAGCACGCAGCCCGAGAGGGTGCGGCAGGTGTCGCGCCAGCTCGGCGGGATCGCCGCCCCACCTCCCAGGGCGCCGGTCAGGGCGCCGGTCAGGGCGGGTGCCGAGTCGGCGACCCGGGACAGGCACGCCGAGGCGGGCACCGCCTCGGCGATACGGCCGTGCGCGGCGACCGCGAGGGCCAGGGCGACCGGGACCGTTTCGGCGGCGGCGATGCCGTAGCTGTAGACGTGGTCGACGATCTGGTGTTCGAGGAGGGGGATCAGGGCGAACGCGCCGTCGGCGTCCCGCGCGAGCCTCAGCGCGTGGCGGGCGTTGCGCCCGATCTCCGTCTCCTCGGGGAGTTCGGCGAGGGCCGCGTCGACGCAGGCCCCGGTCTCCGCGCCGGTCAGGGCCAGTGAGAGGGCCGCCGCCATCGCCCGCGCGCCGTGCACGCCGTCGCCGTCCTGGGTGTAGCGGGCGTCGAACTCGGCGAGGGCGGCGGCACCGCGGGGGTCCCCGGGGTGGGCGACGGCGAGGACGCAGGCGCGTACGCAGGCCGCGTCGTCGAAGTAGTGCGGGTTGTCGTGGCCGGTCGCGGGCGGGCGCAGGCCGGTGGCCAGGTTGCCGAGTCCGGCGCGGACGGAGATACGGGCGCGCAGGGGGAGGATCGCCGACTCGATCTCCGGGGCGCGGTCCGCCGCCGCGGCGATCTCGTCGGCCAGGGCACTCCAGGTCAGGTCGATCGCGGTGCGGGTGCGGCGCTCCCGGCTCAGGTCGCCGAGGGCGGTGTCGTCGCCGGCGCGCAGGAGCGCCTCGGCCGCGAAGGCCGCCCATTCCGTGTCGTCCGAGGGGCCGAGGAGGAGGGGTTCGGGAGGCTGGTTCAGGGCGATGGGGACGGGGAGGGTGGTCGTCGCGTTGTGCTCGGCGAACGTGTCCAGCTCGCGGGTGAGGCGGCGGGTCCAGTCGGGCATGCGAGCGGCCCGGTGGCGGGCGGCGGGCCAGCCTGAGGCGTCGCCCGCGGCGAGGCCCAGAAGGAGGCCGAGGACGCGCTGACCGGCCTCGCCCTGGGCCTGCCGGCTCCCGCCGGCGCCACGCGTGCGGCTCGCCCCGCCGGGCGCGGGCGGCTCGTGCGGCAGCGCCCCGTCGTCGGTGGACGCGGGCTCGGCCGGGTCCTTCAGGGCTGCGGGGCCGGGGTCCGGGGGTGCCGCAGCCGCGGCCCCCTCGTCCCACGGGACCGGCGGCGTCACGGTCGGCCCTCCGCCTCTTCAGCCGCGGCCAGGGCGAAGGAGCCGCGCGGGGGAGGCTCCTGCCGGGCCCGGACCTCGCCGGGTACGAATCCCCCCGCCCCCCACTTGCCGTCCTCCCCCGGCACCAGAAGCTCCGCCACGTCCAGCACATGGTGTCCGGCCATCGAGGGCAGGCAGCTGCCTCGCGCCGGGCCGATCGCACACGCCCAGTCCGTCGGGATCGCCGAGGCTCCCTGGGCCGCCCCGGCCAGGGCTCCGGCCACCGCGGCCGTGGTGTCCGCGTCGCGGCCCATGTTCACCGCCGTCAGCACGGCCTGGACGAAGTCGCCGTCCGCGGACGCGTACGCCCCGAAGGCCAGCGCCACCGCCTCGGGCGCCAGATCGGTCCAGGGGTAGCCGCCGATGACGACCGCGGAGCGCACCGCGCGTTCGCCGCGGTGGGCGACCGCGACCGCGCGGCGCAGGGAGCGGGCCGTCCAGGAGTCGTCCGGGACCACCGCGAGGGCCGAGGCGACCACGGCGATGGTGGGCGCGCCGGCCATCGCGGCAGCCACGCCCGCCGCCACCGCCTGGCCGCCGTAGATGCCCTCGCCGTCATGGCTGACCGAACCGTCGATCGCCACCAGACGGGCGGCCTCGGCCGGACGGCCCGCCGCGAAGACACCGAAAGGGGCCGCGCGCATGGCGAGGCCGTCGCTCCAGGCGTGGCGGTGCTGGGCGGAGATGGGGGCGGCGAGGCCCCGGCGGAGGTTCTCCAGCGTGCCTCGCTCACTGAATCCCGCGCCGCGGAAGGGACCCTCCGCGCGGTCCGCGATCCACTCGTGCCAGGCCGCCTCCACATGCGCCGGGGTGAGGGCCGAGCCGTGGCGGGCGAGGAGGAGGCCCGAGAAGATCGCGTACTCGGTGTCGTCCGTCCCGGAGGGGTTGTCGGTGACGAAGCCCGTGATGCGGCCCCAGCGGGCACGGATCTCGGAGGGCTTCATGTTCTCCGCGGGGGCGCCCAGCGCGTCGCCGACCGCGAGGCCCAGGAGCGCGCCGCGGGCCCGTGCGCGGAGTTCGGCGGCCTCGCCGGGCACCGGGACCGAGGGGATGCAGGCGATCGATGCCATACAGCGCCTTCCTCCGGGGGCTCCGCCCAGGGCGCGGAGCCCTTTGCGGATGTGTCCCACCGTCGGCGGTTGACCCGAGCCTCGGACGCCCCAGAGTCACCCGGTCGACATCTGTGCGGGCCTGTACACGAATGAGCGTTCTACGGAAAAACCGCAGGTAAGCCCAGCCTTTCCTTGCTGGCGAGGCGGAATGAGCGGGAGTAGATTTTGTATTGTCCAAGAGTAGAACCTGTCTAAAGACAGCCTTGCCTCAGTTCAACGGGAGACCCTCATGGCCATCATCGAGACCGAAGCGGCGCTGCACGAGGCGCACCGTGACAACCACACGCACCGCGATGTGAACGGTGGCTGGCTGCGCCCCGCGGTCTTCGGCGCGATGGACGGGCTGGTCTCCAACCTCGCCCTGATGACCGGTGTCGCGGGCGGCGCGGTCAGTCACCAGACCGTCGTGCTGAGCGGGCTCGCCGGGCTCGCCGCCGGTGCCTTCTCCATGGCGGCCGGCGAGTACACCTCCGTCGCCTCGCAGCGTGAGCTCGTCGAGGCCGAGCTGGACGTCGAGCGGCGGGAGCTGAGAAAGCACCCCGAGGACGAGGAGGCCGAGCTGGCGGCCCTGTACGAGGCCCGGGGTGTGGAGCCCGAGCTCGCGCGGGCCGTGGCCGGGCAGCTCTCCCGTGACCCCGAACTGGCCCTGGAGATACACGCCCGTGAGGAGCTTGGCATCGACCCCGGTGACCTGCCGTCGCCGCTGGTCGCGGCCGTCTCGTCGTTCGGCTCATTTGCGCTGGGCGCCCTGCTGCCCGTGCTGCCCTATCTGCTCGGTGCCACCACGCTGTGGCCGGCCGTGCTGCTCGCGCTCCTCGGCCTGTTCCTGTGCGGTGCGGTCGTGGCCAGGGTGACCGCACGGACCTGGTGGTACAGCGGGCTGCGGCAGCTGGCGCTCGGCGGCACGGCGGCCGGTGTGACGTACGCCCTGGGCAGCCTGTTCGGAACGGCCGTAGGATAGTGCGACTGGAACTTATGCGTTGGGCCGCATAAGTAGCCGTTACTCGCTGGTTTCGAGTGGTTAACCACCGGGCATGAGCCGTAAGCGCTGTGGGCAATGACGCCTGGGGCGCACTCGCGGGGTGGGCGACGACGCTCGCCCTGCCCCTGGATCGACGGACACAGACCTGTCACGCTCGGTCCCCACATACTTTCGGCCAGGTGCGCGGGACCCCCGCCGCACACCCATGGCGTCCACATGTTGGAACGGAGTATCCCGGTTCCCGAGAACCGTTCCATCATGTAACCTGCACGAAATTTTGCGATCACGCAGAGGGCCAACGTCGTCCCTCGGCACTTTGCACATGCCACATGACGACGACGGGAGAGCCGATGCGTACGCCGCGCCAGCCGTCCCAGCATTCCGCGAATGGCCAGAACTGGTCGTTCATGGATGCTCGCCCTGCTGCGCAGGGTATGTACGACCCCCGCAACGAGCACGACGCCTGTGGCGTCGGCTTCGTGGCGACCCTCACGGGCGAGGCGAGCCACACGCTGGTCGAGCAGGCGCTCACCGTTCTGCGCAACCTCGAACACCGCGGCGCCACCGGCTCCGAGCCCGACTCGGGCGACGGCGCGGGCATCCTCTCCCAGGTGCCGGACGCCTTCTTCCGCGAGGTGGCCGAGTTCGAGCTGCCCGCGGCCGGTGGCTACGCCGTCGGCATCGCCTTCCTGCCGGAGGACGGCACGGCCGAGGCCGTCTCACGCATCGAGACGATCGCCGCCGAGGAGGGCCTGACCGTCCTCGGCTGGCGCGAGGTCCCCGTCGCACCCGAACTGCTCGGCGCCACCGCCCGGTCGACGATGCCGGCGTTCCGCCAGATCTTCGTGACGGACGGTGCCAGCACGGGGCTCGCCCTCGACCGCAAGGCCTTCGTGCTGCGCAAGCGCGCCGAGCGCGAGGTCGGCGTCTACTTCCCGTCGCTGTCGGCCCGCACGATCGTCTACAAGGGCATGCTGACCACCGGCCAGCTGGAGCCCTTCTTCCCGGACCTGTCCGACCGCCGCTTCGCCTCCGCGATCGCGCTCGTGCACTCCCGGTTCTCGACGAACACCTTCCCGAGCTGGCCGCTCGCCCACCCGTACCGCTTCGTCGCGCACAACGGTGAGATCAACACCGTCAAGGGCAACCGCAACTGGATGGTCGCCCGCGAGTCCCAGCTGGTCTCCGACCTGTTCGGCCCGCAGGACAAGCTGGAGCGGATCTTCCCGGTCTGCACGCCGGACGCCTCCGACTCCGCCTCCTTCGACGAGGTCCTCGAACTGCTGCACCTGGGCGGCCGCTCCCTGCCGCACTCCGTGCTGATGATGATCCCGGAGGCGTGGGAGAACCACGACTCCATGGACCCGGCCCGGCGCGCCTTCTACCAGTTCCACTCCACGATGATGGAGCCCTGGGACGGCCCGGCCTGCGTCACCTTCACCGACGGCACCCAGGTCGGCGCCGTGCTCGACCGCAACGGCCTGCGCCCCGGCCGCTACTGGGTCACCGACGACGGCCTCGTCGTCCTCGGCTCCGAGGTCGGCGTCCTCGACATCGACCCCGCCAAGGTCGTCCGCAAGGGCCGCCTGCAGCCGGGCCGGATGTTCCTCGTGGACACCGCCGAGCACCGCATCATCGAGGACGACGAGATCAAGGCCCAGCTCGCGGCGGAGAACCCGTACGCCGAGTGGCTGGAAGCCGGCGAGATCGAGCTGTCCGACCTGCCCGAGCGCGAGCACATCGTGCACACCCACGCCTCGGTCACCCGTCGCCAGCAGACCTTCGGCTACACCGAGGAAGAGCTGCGCGTCATCCTCGCGCCGATGGCCAAGGCCGGTGCCGAGCCGATCGGTTCGATGGGCACCGACTCGCCGATCGCCGCGCTGAGCGAGCGCCCGCGCCTGCTCTTCGACTACTTCACCCAGCTGTTCGCGCAGGTCACCAACCCGCCGCTGGACGCCATCCGCGAGGAGCTCGTCACCTCCCTGCGCTCGTCGCTGGGCCCCGAGGGCAACCTGCTGGAGCCCACGGCCGCGTCCTGCCGCTCGGTGACCCTGCCCTTCCCGGTCATCGACAACGACGAGCTGGCCAAGCTCATCCACATCAACGCCGACGGCGACATGCCCGGCATGAAGGCCGCGACCCTCTCGGGCCTCTACCGGGTCTCCGGCGGCGGTGACGCCCTCGCCGCGCGCATCGAGGAGATCTGCGCCGAGGCCGACGCCGCCATCGACAACGGCGCCCGCCTGATCGTCCTGTCGGACCGCCACTCCGACGCCGAGCACGCGCCGATCCCGTCGCTGCTGCTCACCGCGGCCGTCCACCACCACCTCATCCGCACCAAGCAGCGCACCCAGGTGGGCCTGCTGGTCGAGGCCGGTGACGTCCGCGAGGTCCACCATGTCGCCCTGCTCATCGGCTACGGCGCCGCAGCGGTCAACCCGTACCTGGCCATGGAGTCCGTCGAGGACCTGGTCCGCGCGGGCACGTTCCTCCCCGGCATCGAGCCCGAGCAGGCCATCCGCAACCTGATCTACGCCCTGGGCAAGGGCGTGCTGAAGGTCATGTCCAAGATGGGCATCTCGACCGTCGCCTCCTACCGCGGCGCCCAGGTCTTCGAGGCCGTCGGCCTCGACGAGGCCTTCGTCGAGAAGTACTTCAACGGCACCGCCACCAAGATCGGCGGCGTCGGCATCGACGTCATCGCCAAGGAGGTCGCCGCCCGTCACGCCAAGGCGTACCCGGCCAGCGGCATCGCGCCCGCGCACCGCGCCCTGGAGATAGGCGGCGAGTACCAGTGGCGCCGCGAGGGCGAGCCGCACCTGTTCGACCCGGAGACGGTCTTCCGCCTCCAGCACTCCACGCGCACCGGCCGTTACGACGTCTTCAAGAAGTACACGGACCGCGTGAACGAGCAGTCCGAGCGCCTGATGACGCTGCGCGGCCTGTTCGGCTTCAAGTCCGACCGGCAGCCGATCCCCCTCGACGAGGTCGAGCCGGCCAGCGAGATCGTCAAGCGCTTCTCCACCGGCGCCATGTCGTACGGCTCCATCTCCAAGGAGGCGCACGAGACCCTCGCCATCGCCATGAACCAGCTGGGCGGCAAGTCCAACACCGGTGAGGGCGGCGAGGACCCGGAGCGCCTGTACGACCCGGCGCGCCGTTCGTCGATCAAGCAGGTCGCCTCCGGCCGCTTCGGCGTGACCTCCGAGTACCTGGTCAACGCCGACGACATCCAGATCAAGATGGCCCAGGGCGCCAAGCCCGGCGAGGGCGGCCAGCTGCCCGGCCACAAGGTCTACCCGTGGGTCGCCAAGACGCGTCACTCGACGCCGGGCGTGGGCCTCATCTCCCCGCCGCCGCACCACGACATCTACTCCATCGAGGACCTCGCCCAGCTGATCCACGACCTGAAGAATGCCAACCCCCAGGCGCGCATTCACGTCAAGCTGGTCTCCGAGGTCGGCGTCGGCACGGTCGCCGCGGGTGTCTCCAAGGCCCACGCGGACGTCGTGCTCATCTCCGGCCACGACGGCGGTACGGGTGCTTCGCCTCTTACGAGCCTGAAGCACGCGGGCGGCCCCTGGGAGCTCGGTCTCGCCGAGACCCAGCAGACCCTGCTGCTCAACGGCCTGCGCGACCGCATCGTCGTGCAGACCGACGGCCAGCTGAAGACCGGCCGCGACGTCGTCATCGCCGCCCTGCTCGGCGCCGAGGAGTTCGGTTTCGCGACCGCGCCGCTCGTCGTCTCCGGCTGCGTCATGATGCGCGTCTGCCACCTCGACACCTGCCCGGTCGGCATCGCCACCCAGAACCCGACCCTCAGGGACCGGTTCTCCGGCAAGGCCGAGTACGTGGTGAACTTCTTCCAGTTCATCGCCGAGGAGGTCCGCGAGATCCTCGCCGAGCTGGGCTTCCGCTCCATCGAGGAGGCCGTCGGCCACGCCGAGGCCCTCGACGTGACCCGCGCGGTGAACCACTGGAAGGCGCAGGGCCTGGACCTGGAGCCGCTGTTCCACGTGCCCGAGCTGCCCGAGGGCGCGGTGCGCCACCAGCTGATCGAGCAGGACCACGGCCTGGAGAAGGCGCTCGACAACGAGCTGATCAAGCTCGCCGCCGACGCGCTGGCCGCGGACTCCGCGACCGACGCCCAGCCGGTGCGCGCCCAGGTCAAGGTCCGCAACATCAACCGCACGGTCGGCACCATGCTCGGCCACGAGGTGACGAAGAAGTTCGGTGGCGCGGGCCTGCCCGACGACACCATCGACATCACCTTCACCGGCTCCGCCGGCCAGTCCTTCGGCGCCTTCCTCCCGCGCGGTGTCACGCTGCGCCTGGAGGGCGACGCCAACGACTACGTCGGCAAGGGCCTGTCCGGCGGCCGTGTGATCGTCCGTCCCGACCGGGGCGCCGACCACCTCGCCGAGTACTCGACGATCGCGGGCAACACCATCGCCTACGGTGCGACCGGCGGCGAGCTGTTCCTGCGCGGCCGGACCGGCGAGCGGTTCTGCGTGCGCAACTCCGGCGCGCTGGTCGTCTCCGAAGGCGTGGGCGACCACGGCTGCGAGTACATGACCGGCGGTCACGCGGTGGTCCTCGGCGAGACGGGCCGCAACTTCGCGGCCGGTATGTCAGGCGGCATCGCCTACGTCATCGACCTCGACCGGGACAACGTCAACGTCGGCAACGTGAACGCCGTCGAGGCTCTCGACGAGGCCGACAAGCAGTGGCTGCACGACGTGGTGCGCCGTCACCAGGAGGAGACCGGCTCCACGGTCGCCGAGAAGCTCCTGGCCGAGTGGGACACCGCGGTGGACCGCTTCAGCAAGATCATCCCCAGCACGTACAAGGCAGTGCTCGCCGCCAAGGACGCCGCCGAGCGAGCCGGTCTCTCCGAGACCGAGATCACCGAGAAGATGATGGAGGCGGCGACCAATGGCTGATCCCAAGGGCTTTTTGAACCACGGCCGCGAGGTCGCCAAGTCCCGCCCCGTGGACGTCCGGCTGAAGGACTGGAACGAGGTCTACGTCCCCGGTTCCCTGCTGCCGATCATCAGCAAGCAGGCCAGCCGGTGCATGGACTGCGGCATCCCGTTCTGTCACAACGGCTGCCCGCTGGGGAACCTGATCCCCGAGTGGAACGACTACGCCTACCGCGAGGACTGGGCCGCGGCGAGCGAGCGCCTGCACGCCACGAACAACTTCCCGGAGTTCACGGGCCGCCTGTGCCCCGCTCCCTGCGAGTCGGCGTGCGTGCTCGGCATCAACCAGCCGCCGGTCACCATCAAGAACGTCGAGGTCTCCATCATCGACAAGGCGTGGGAGACCGGTGACGTCGCCCCGCAGGCGCCCGAGCGCCTGTCCGGCAAGACGGTCGCCGTCATCGGCTCGGGCCCCGCGGGTCTCGCGGCCGCCCAGCAGCTGACCCGGGCCGGCCACACCGTGGCGGTGTACGAGCGCGCGGACCGCATCGGTGGCCTCCTGCGCTACGGCATCCCCGAGTTCAAGATGGAGAAGCGGCACATCAACCGCCGTATCGAGCAGATGCGCGCGGAGGGCACCCGCTTCCGTACCGGTATCGAGATCGGCCGCGACCTCAAGGCGACCGACCTGAAGAAGCGGTACGACGCGATCGTCATCGCCGCCGGCGCGACGACCGCCCGTGACCTGCCTGTCCCGGGGCGCGAGCTCAAGGGCATCCACCAGGCCATGGAGTACCTGCCGCTGGCCAACAAGGTGCAGGAGGGCGACTTCGTGGCGCCCCCGATCTCGGCCGAGGGCAAGCACGTCGTCGTGATCGGCGGTGGCGACACCGGCGCCGACTGCGTGGGCACCGCCCACCGCCAGGGCGCCGCCTCGGTGACGCAGCTGGAGATCATGCCCCGCCCGGGCGACGAGCGGAACCCGGTCTCCCAGCCGTGGCCGACCTTCCCGATGCTCTACAAGGTCACCTCCGCGCACGAGGAGGGCGGCGAGCGCGTCTACTCGGTCTCCACGACCCACTTCGAGGGCGACGAGGACGGCAACGTCCAGTGGCTGCACCTCACCGAGGTCGAGTTCATCGACGGCAAGCTGACCCCGAAGCCGGGCACGGAGCGCAAGATCCCCGCCCAGCTGGTCACCCTCGCGATGGGCTTCACCGGCACCGACCGGGAGAACGGCCTGGTCGAGCAGTTCGCCCTGGAGCTCGACGAGCGCGGCAACATCGCCCGCGACGCCGACTTCCAGACCAACGTGCCCGGCGTGTTCGTCGCCGGTGACGCGGGCCGCGGCCAGTCGCTCATCGTGTGGGCGATCGCGGAGGGCCGCTCGGCCGCCCGCGGCGTCGACCGCTTCCTGACCGGCGCGAGCGAACTGCCCGCCCCGATCCGCCCGACGGACCGCGCGCTGATGGTCTGACACCCCAGAAAGACGTCCCGTACAACGGCGTACGGAACACTGACGGCGCCTGCCCCACAGTCCCCGACCGGACGACTGGGCAGGCGCCGTCGCCTTGCCGTCGGACAGCCCTCAGGGCACCCGGTACGTCTCCCCGTACACCTGCCACACCAGCGGCGTCCGCAGCCGCAGGTTGCCGTCGGCGAGGAACCGCCGCTGGGCCGTGTCGATGCGGGTGGTGTCGGCGTTCGGGCGCTTCGCCAGCATCGCCGCGCGGCGCACGTCGAGGAAGGCGTCCAGGTACGCCGTCTCGGAGCCGCCCTCGGACGGGGCCTGAGCCTTGCGCAGGGCGCGTTCACGCAGGACGTAGAAGCCGTCCTCGTCGATGCCTGCGCCGTGGAAGACCATCGCGTCGTAGTACACGAACTGGCCCAGCGCGCCGAGGCCGTCGAGCTTGGCCAGCCGGACCGCCGGGTCGAAGTAGACGCGATCGCGCTCGGCGTCCTGGGCCGCGCGGAAGGCCGGCTTTTGGGCCTCGGCCTTCCAGGCGGCGGTGAAACCCGGGTCCAGCCCCTCGTGCGAGTCGGTGCCGTCCACCTCGCGCAGCGCCGGCAGGTACTCGGCGAGCCGGTTGTCCGGGTGGTCCTTGGTGTAGTTGTCGACCAGGGCGAGCAGGTCGTGGGTGCCGGTGCAGAAACCGATGGTGCCGGCCGTGTACCCCTGGCCGTCGTCGAGGTCCTCGATGGAACCGTAGGTGCCGCGCCAGTTGAGCGTCGAGTTCTCGGCACTGGAGACGAGCCGGTGCGCCAGCTCCCTCTTCGCCGGGGCGGCCAGCCCGGCCGGCAGGCTCGCGATCAGCTTGTCGTCCGCCGACCGCTCCTGCTCGGCACGGCTCTTGGCCTCCTGGCGGGCGGCCTGCTGCGCCGTGGCGACGGTGGGTGCCGCCGGGCTCTCGGCGGAGTCCGTGGGCACGAGGAAATAGGCGCCCGCGGTGAGCGCGACGGGGACCGCCGCGAAAAGCAGGATGCTCGTACGTCTCACTGGGCCGTCCCTCCGCCCGTCAGTTCCGACACCTTCACCGCGGTGGCCACCACCAGCAGCACCAGCACACCCACCGACGCCGCCGCCTGGACCGGCGTCCGGCGCGGGCCACGCGGGGCGTACGCGTAGGCGAACGTCACCGCGGCTCCCGTCAGCAGCCCGCCCAGGTGGCCCTGCCAGGAGGTGAGGCTCGCGGAGAGGAGCAGCCACAGCAGCAGGAACACCATGAAACGGTTGACGGGGCGCATGTCGGCGCCGACCCGGCGGGCCAGGACGTAGTACGCGGCCCCGAGTCCGAAGACCGCGCCGGACGCGCCGACCGTCTCCACGTGCGCCTCGGTGAGCAGCAGCTCGGCCACCGAGCCGCCCAGGGTGGCCAGCAGGTACAGCGCGAGGTACCGGATCCGGCCGAGCATGGGCTCCACGATCCGGCCGAGCTGCCACAGCGCCACCATGTTCATCACGATGTGCAGCAGCCCGAACGTGCCCTCCGTGGGCGGCGTGTGGAGGAACCCGCTGGTCAGCAGCCGGTCCCACTGCCCGGCGACCAGGCCGTCGGCCTGGAAGTCCGCCGGGTGGTCGGACACGTAGAGGTAGGAGGCGCCGTCCGGGCCGATCAGCCGGGCGCCGACCATCGCGAACCGGTCCAGGATCTCGGGTCGCACCACCTCGGCCAGATAGGCGAGCGCGTTGAGCCCGATGAGCACACAGGTCACGAGCGGTGTGGCCGAGATCCGGCCCCCGACGATCGTCCGAGCCTGCCGCACCGACCGGGCGCCCTCCTTCACGCACTCCACGCACTGGTGGCCGACGGCCGCCTCCCGCATGCAGTCCGGGCAGATGTACCGCTCACATCGGGTGCAGCGGACGTGGGACTCCACTTTCGGGTGGCGGTAGCACGTGGTGACCACGGCTTCGGTGGGCTTGGTGGACTCGGGTTCCACAGCCGGCTCCTAGGGGACTGGACGAACGAAGAGCCGGTGGGGACGGCGGCGATCAAAATAGCGAACCCCGGTGGAGGAGGGGAGAGGCGGGGTCAAAAGGTGACGTAACCTCAGCAGGCATCAGTGGCGTGAGGGGGAGACATATGGCCGCGATCAGTCTCAGCAAGATCGAGGAGACCGCGCCCGCGCTGGTCGACCTGTACAAGAGCGCCGGAGTGTCGCTCGGCAGGAACGGGCTGGACGGTGTGCGGGCCGCGGTCTACCTGGTGGTCGACTACTCCGGCTCGATGAAGCCGTACTACAAGGACGGCAGCGTGCAGGCGCTCGCCGACCGGGTGCTCGGGCTGTCGGCGCACTTCGACGACGACGGGACCGTGCCCGTGGTGTTCTTCTCCACCGACGTCGACGCCGAGACCGAGATCGCGCTGGCCGACCACATGGGGCGGATCGAGCGGATCGTGGCCGGGCTCGGTCACATGGGCAAGACCAGCTACCACCTCGCCATGGACGCCGTCATCGACCACTACCTCGACAGCGGCGCGCGGGAGCCCGCCCTGGTCGTCTTCCAGACCGACGGCGGGCCGATCAACAAACTCGCGGCGGAACGGTATCTGTGCAAGGCGGCACGGCTGCCGCTGTTCTGGCAGTTCATCGGCTTCGGGGACCCCGGCAGCAGACAGTTCGAGTACCTGCGCAAGCTCGACGAGCTGTCCGTCCCGGACAAGCGGGTCGTCGACAACGCCGGCTTCTTCCACGCCGGCCCCGAGCCGCAAAAGGTCCCCGACTCCGAGTTGTACGACCGCCTGCTCGGCGAGTTCCCGAAGTGGCTGGTGGCGGCGCGGGCGCAGGGGATCGTACGGGGGTAGCGCCCGCCCAGGGGCCCGCGTCGGCCGCTCACCCGGCTGCTCGCCCCGTTGGCCGACCGCGCACGGCCGTGTCACCCTGTGGTTGATCCGGCGGGGAGGCGACGACGTATGCACGGCGCACGATCGGAGAACGAGCAGGCGGCGACACGGCGGTCGGCTCCGCCCGGCAGGGGCGAGCGGGTCGCCGACTGGGCCGACGGGCGGCTCGGCCTGTACGCGCTGGCCAAGGCCAATATGCGCAAGGTCTTCCCGGACCACTGGTCCTTCATGCTGGGCGAGGTCTGTCTCTACAGCTTCCTGGTGCTGATCCTGACCGGTGTCTACCTCACCCTGTTCTTCGAACCGAGCACCGCCGAGGTCGTCTACAACGGCACCTACGAGCCCCTCAACGGCGTCCTGATGACCAGGGCGTACGAGTCCACCCTCGACATCAGCTTCGATGTGCGCGGCGGGCTGCTCATCCGGCAGATCCACCACTGGGCCGCCCTGGTCTTCGTCGCCGGCATGCTCGTGCACATGATGCGGGTGTTCTTCACCGGCGCCTTCCGCAAGCCGCGCGAGCTCAACTGGGTGTTCGGCTGGACCCTGCTGATGCTCGGCATCATCACCGGCCTGACCGGCTACTCCCTCCCCGACGACCTGCTCTCCGGCACCGGCCTCAGGTTCGCCCACGGCGCGATCCTGTCCATCCCGATCGTCGGGACGTACGTGGCGTTCTTCCTCTTCGGCGGGGAGTTCCCCGGCGAGGACTTCATCGCCCGGCTCTACCCGATCCACATCCTGCTGCTGCCCGGGATCATGCTCGGGCTGGTGGTCGCCCACCTGATCCTGGTCTTCTACCACAAGCACACCCAGTACCCGGGCCCCGGCCGCGACCAGAAAACGGTCGTCGGCATGCCCTTCCTGCCGGTGTACATGGCCAAGGCGGGCGGCTTCTTCTTCCTCGTCTTCGGCGTACTGGCGATCATGGGCGGCATCGCCAGCATCAACCCGGTGTGGGCGTTCGGGCCCTACCGGCCGGACCTGGTGACCACGGGCGCCCAGCCCGACTGGTACCTCGGCTTCTCCGAGGGACTGATCCGGGTGATGCCGGGATGGGAGATCAACGCCTGGGGCCACACCCTGGCACTGGGCGTCTTCATCCCCTTCTCGCTCTTCCCGCTGATCCTGCTGGCCATCGGCCTGTACCCGTTCCTGGAGGCGTGGATCACCGGCGACAGACGGGAGCACCACATCCTCGACCGGCCGCGGAACATGCCCGTGCGCACCGGCCTGGGCGCGGCCTGGCTGAGCCTCTACGCCGTGCTGCTGATCGGTGGCGGCAACGACATCGTGGCCACCCATCTGCATCTGTCCATCAACGCGATCACATGGTTCGTGCGGATCGCGGTGTTCGTGGCGCCGGTCGTGACCTTCATGGTCACCAAGCGCATCTGTCTCGGGCTCCAGCGCCGGGACCGGGAGAAGGTACTGCACGGCAGGGAGACGGGCACCATCAAACGGCTGCCGCAGGGCGAGTACGTCGAGGTGCACGAGCAGCTCTCGCAGGCGCAGCTGTTCACCCTCACCCAGCACGAGCAGCCCCACCCCTACGAGACCGGCCCAGGCGTCGACGCGAACGGCGTCCGGCGCCGGATCAAACCGTCCCACCGGGTGCGGGCCAGGCTGGCGCGGGCCATGTTCGGGCCGACCGCGTACATCGCCAAGCCCACGGTGGAGGAACACCGCGAAATCACCGGCGGCGACCACCACTGACCGGGCGGGCGCCGCCCAGGGCCTGGCGCAGGCATGATCCAAACGACAGACCCTAGGTGTCGCACTCCAGCACCGTCCGGCACAACCCGCACCGCGCCCTGACCCTGCCCCGCACCGGCACCCGGATTAGCTGCTGACAGGTCGGGCAGCGGAACGACACCCGCAGCGGACCCCGCCCGTGTCCGTCCGGGGTGAAGGCGTACGGCGCCCCTGGGCGGGGGCCGACCCCGTGGTCCTGGGCGTGGCGCCGATCGCGGGCGTAGCGGCGGCGGCCCGCCCACCCCGCCGCCGTCAGCGGGGGCTGCTCCTCGTCACGGCGGGCCTCGGCCATGCCCTTGCCGTACGCCGTGTACGCCTGCGGGCTGGTGAACCACACCGACGGGTCCTCGGCGAAGGCCAGCGCCCGCTTGGCCAGGACGTACCCGAACTCCTCCGGCGTCAGATACCCCAGCTTCTGCGAGGAGGCCGCGTCCTCCCGGTAGGCGTCCAGGAGCAGCCAGCCCGCGCCCAGGTACGTCGTCGCCGTGTCCGTGAGGACCTCGTTGTCCCGCGTGCCGGCGAAGGACAGGTCGAGGCGGTGCAGGTACACGTGCATCACCTCGTGGGCGAGGGCCGCCCCGATGTCGCGCCGATGGGTGCGGAAACGGTCGTTCAGCTCGACGAAGTACTCGGGCCCGGCGGCGAGTTCGACGTTCGCGGCATGCGTCATCTCACGGAAGCTGACGATCATCCGGGCGTCCGGGAGACGGTAGTGCCGCACCAGTTCGTGGGCCACCCGCTGCGAGCCCAGATACAGGTCGTCGGTGTCGCAGAACGCCACGTCGGCCGGCGCCACGCTGGTCGCGAACGTGCGAATGGTGTCGTACGACAGGCGCCGGTAGAGCGCGGTGATCGAGGCCCGCACCGTCTCCAGGTGCGGGAAGCCGTGCTGGACCGGTCCGCCGTTCGCCACGGCCGTACCCCCAAGGCGCCTTGAACCCGATTCCACTCTACGGGGAGGGGAGGGGAAATTCCCCGGCGAGGTTCCACACCCGGGACGTGAGATCGGTCCTTGTCAGACATGCCACCTGATCTTCATACTGCGGGCCGCTCAACACGCCATGAAAGGACGTATGTTGACACACAGCCTGCCGAAGAGAAGCGGCATGACCCTGGCCAAGAGAGCGGCGGCCGTCGGTGCCGTCGCCCTCGCGGTCGCCTCCCTCCAGCCCCTCAGCGCGAACGCCGCGTCCACCCGCATCGTCGGTGGAACGCCCGCCGCGCAGAGCGAGTTCCCGTTCATGGTCCATCTGTCGATGGGCTGCGGCGGGGCGCTCTACAAGAAGGACGTCGTCCTGACCGCCGCCCACTGCATGAACGGGTCCGGCAACGACACCAGCATCACCGTCACCGCCGGGGTGAACGACCTCAACTCGTCCTCCGCGATCAAGGTCAGGTCGACCAAGGTCAAGATGGCCCCGGGCTACAACGGCGAGGGCAAGGACTGGGCGCTGATCAAGCTCGCCCGGCCCATCGACAAGCCGACGCTGAAGATCGCGACCACTGACCGCTACAACCGCGGCATGTTCACGATCGCCGGGTGGGGCGACACGAAGGAAGGAGCCAACACGGGCACGACCAAGCTCCGCAAGGCCACCGTTCCCTTCGTCGCCGACCGCACCTGCAAGCGCCACTACGGAAACCGGCTGGTGTCGAAGGAGGAACTGTGCGCCGGCTGGCAGCGCGGCGGCATCGACACCTGCCAGGGCGACTCCGGCGGCCCCATGTTCCGCAAGGACGACGCGAACAAGTGGATCCAGGTCGGCATAGTCAGCTGGGGCGACGGCTGCGCCCGCACCGGCGTGCCCGGCATCTACACCGAGGTGAGCCACTTCGCCAAGGACATAGCCCGCGCGGCGAGCGCCCTGTAGGCGACCGCCGCACCAGGGGTGCGTCAGACGGCCCGGCGGACGAGGGCACCGGCTTCGCCGGCCCCGCACCGGGCCGTCTTCCGTACCCGCGGCCTCCGCGCCTCGTCGACCGCCTCCCGCGCCGCAGGGCTGGGGGGCACGGCGAGTGCAGCGGGCCCGCGGTCCCGTGACGGCCGAACCGGAAGCCGCCCACCGCACACCAACCCACCTGTCCGGCCCGGTAGTTCCACACGGTCGTCACCGGCGCCCCACACCGTGACGGTGTCCCCGCCACGGCCTCGGGGCACCGTCCGTTCCCAGCCGCCGGCCCACGGGGCCGTGCGCCCGTCGCCCGGCGCCGGGTCGGCACCGCCCTCGCCCCCGCGACCGGCGCCCGTCCCTCCCACCGCTGAGGCACGGCTCCCGTCCGCTTCCCCGCCGCACCGGGCCACCCCGCCCCCGGCGAGCCGAAGCACCCACGCCCCGGCCCCCGCGGTCCTCCCTCGATCGGCGGGAACGACCAGCTCACCAAGGCTCCCGTAGGCTGAACCCCCATGACCACCAGCAACCCGTCCGGCGGTGACATCGACCCCGCCGTCCGTGACGAGCTCGCCCGGCTGCGCGACAGCATCGACAACATCGACGCGGCCGTCGTCCACATGCTCGCCGAACGCTTCAAGTGCACCCAGCAGGTCGGCCACCTCAAGGCCAAGCACCAGCTCCCGCCCGCCGACCCGGCCCGCGAGACCCGGCAGATCGCCCGCCTGCGCACCCTCGCCGAGAACGCCAAACTCGACCCGGCCTTCGCCGAGAAGTTCCTCAACTTCATCATCGGCGAGGTGATCCGGCACCACGAGAGCATCGCCGAGGAGACGATCAACGGCGCTGCGCCCACGGCGAAATGAACCGGGCAACCCTCCCGAAGGAGTGACACGGCGGCCCGTGCCGGGCATGCTGCGCTGTGCACTCCATGTCAGCTGACACGCACTCCCCGTCAGCGCCCCCGGACATACCCTGGATGTCCAAGCGGGAGGGACGTCGGGCCATGCCGTCGGATGCCAAGATCCTCATCGTCGACGACCACGAGGACACGCTGTACGCCCTGGAGAGCGCCCTGGCCCCGCTGGGCTACCGGCTCGCCCGAGCCACCAGCGGCGACGAGGCGCTCAAGCAGGTGCTCCGCGGACAGGTCGGCCTGCTGCTCCTGGACGTCCGCATGCCCGGCGTCAGCGGCCTGGACGTGGTGCGCTACCTGCGGCGCCTGGAACAGACCCAGCACATACCCGTGATCCTGCTCACCGGTTTCGGCGCCGACCACGAACTGACCTCCGCCGCCTTCCGGCTCGGCGTCGCCGACCTCGTCATGAAACCCACCGACCCCTGGGCGCTGCGCACCAAGGTCCGCTACCTGTACGACTCCTACCAGCGCCAGCGCGCCCTGGCCCAGGAGGTCCGAGAGTTGCGCGCCCTCGTC
Source organism: Streptomyces sp. NPDC001920 (assembly GCF_053594495.1). Lineage (NCBI taxonomy): Bacteria > Bacillati > Actinomycetota > Actinomycetes > Kitasatosporales > Streptomycetaceae > Streptomyces > Streptomyces sp. NPDC001920. The sequence goes on along the minus strand of NZ_JBSFEP010000002.1, from coordinate 202,983 downwards.
AAGGACGAACCCGGCACCCAGAGACCCGCCCCCGCCCCCGCCCTGCCCCACCCCGACGTCCACGTCCCGCCGCAGCGCGACAGCCCGGCCGAGACCTCGGCCACGGACCGGACATAACGTACGTACTGATCCACCCCTGTGCGCCGTGACTGCCATCAGGCAGCATGTCCTGCATGTCCGTACTCACGCGCGACGAAGCGCAGATCCGTGCCCGTCTCCTCGACGTCCACCGCTACACGATCGAACTCGACCTGACCACCGGGGACGAGACGTTCGACTCCCGCACCCTCATCCAGTTCACCAAGCGCGCGGACCAAGCGGACACGGACACCTTCGTCGAGATCAAGCCGGCCGAGCTGCGCTCCGTCACGCTGGACGGACAACCCCTCGATCCGCGGACCCTGGACGAGAACCGGCTGCCCCTGAAGAACCTCACCCCCGGTGAGCACGAACTGCGCGTCGACGCGGCCATGCGCTACTCCCGCACCGGCGAGGGCATGCACCGCTTCACCGACCCCAGCGACGGCGAGACCTACGTCTACACCCAGCTGTTCATGGAGGACGTGCAGCGCGTCTTCGCCGCCTTCGACCAGCCCGACCTCAAGGCCGTCTTCGACCTGTCCGTCAAGGCCCCCGAAGGCTGGACCGTCCTCGCCAACGGCATCACCGAACACCTCGGCGACGGCCACTGGCACGCCGCACCCACCCCGCTGATCTCCACCTACCTCGTCGCCGTCGCCGCCGGCCCCTGGCACTCCGTACGCACCGAACACCGCGGCCTGCCCTTCGGCCTGCACTGCCGCCGCTCCCTCGCCCCCTACCTCGACACCGACGCCGACGAACTCATCGAGGTCACCCGCGCCTGCTTCGACCGCTTCCACGAGAAGTTCGAGGAGCCCTACCCGTTCGACTCCTACGACCAGGCCTTCGTCCCCGAGTTCAACGCCGGCGCCATGGAGAACCCCGGACTGGTCACCTTCCGCGACGAGTTCGTCTACCGCTCCGCCGTCACCGACACCGAACGCCAGACCCGCGCCATGGTCATCGCCCACGAGATGGCCCACATGTGGTTCGGCGACCTGGTCACCCTGCGCTGGTGGGACGACATCTGGCTGAACGAGTCCTTCGCCGAGTACATGGGCTACCAGACCTGCGCCGAAGCCACCCGCTTCCACGACACCTGGACCGACTTCGGCGTCGCCCGCAAGGCCTGGGGCTACGACGCCGACCAGCGACCCTCCACCCACCCCGTCGCCCCCGAAGCCGTCGACGACACCGCCGCGGCCCTGCTCAACTTCGACGGCATCTCCTACGCCAAGGGCGCCTCGGCGCTGCGCCAGCTGGTCGCCTGGCTCGGCGAGAAGGACTTCCTCGCCGGCATCAACACCCACTTCGCCCGGCACAGGTTCGCCAACGCCACCCTCGCCGACTTCATCGACTCCCTGGCCGCCGCCACCGACCGCGACGTCCACGCCTGGGCCGACACCTGGCTGCGCACCACCGGCGTCGACACCCTCACCCCGGCCGTCACACGCGGCGAGAACGGCACCTACACCCTCACCGTCGACCACACCGGCAGCCGCCCCCACCGCATCGCCGCCGGCCTGTACGACCTGGACCTCGGTGACAACCAAGGCCACCTCGTGCTGCGCGAACGCCTGGACCTCGACGTACCGCTCACGGCCCCGCAGCCCATCGGCAAGCGCCCCGCCCTGCTGCTGCTCAACGACGGCGACCTGACCTACGCCAAGGTCCGCTTCGACCCCGAGTCCTTCCAGACCGTCCGCACCAGCCTGTCCGGCCTGCCCACACCACTCACCCGCGCGGTCGTCTGGAACGCCCTGCGAGACGCCGTACGCGACGGCGAACTGCCCCCCGGCGCCTACCTGGAGACCGCCCGCACCCACCTGCCGCACGAGACCGACCTCGCCATCGTCGAAGGCGTCCTCGCCTTCGCCACGGCCTCCGTCGCCGACCGCTACCTCCCGGCCGAGACGCGACCCGCCGCCCTGGCCACGCTCTCCGCCCTGTGCCGCGACCTCATCCGCCGCACCGAGGACGGCGACAACCCCGGCCTGCGACTGATCGCCGTACGGCACTTCATCGACGTCGCCGCCCACCCCGACACCATCGCCGCCTGGCTGGCCGACGGCACCGTGCCCGGCGGACCCGAACTCGACCCCGAGCTGCGCTGGCGCGTCCTGAGCCGCCTCGCCGTCCTCGGCGCCGTCGACGAGGCGGAGATCGCCGCCGAACTGGAGCGCGACCCCAGCGCCACCGGCCAGGAAGGCGCCGCCCGCTGCCGGGCAGCCCTGCCCGACGAGGAGGCCAAGGCGCGGGCCTGGGCCGCCATGTTCACCACGGACGAGACCGCCGACCTGTCCAACTACCTCTTCACCGCCACCGCGCAGGGCTTCTGGCAGCCCGAACAGGCGGAACTGGTACGGCAGTACGTGCCGCGCTACTACACCGACGCGGTCACCGTCGCCGCCCGGCGGGGCCCCGCCATCGCCGACGCCGCGGGCCGCTACGCCTTCCCCGCCCACGCCGTCGACGCCGACGCCCTCCGACTGGGCGAGGAGTGCCTGCGCGACAGCGAGCCGATCCCCGCGCTGCGCCGCAAGCTCGTCGACCAACTCGACGACCTGGCACGGGCGCTGCGGGTACGGGAGGGCCAGGAAGCCTAGCCGCGGCGACACGGAGGGGGTCGTCGCCTCCCGGGCCGCCCGGGTTCGACGGACCCGCGACGACGACCCCCTACTCCGCCACTCCCGCCACACCACCCCCGACACGCTTTCCCCGCACGCGAGTTCCCCCTTTCGGGTTCCAGTCGTTGGGCTTTTCGGGCGCCACGCCTCATCCGCGTACAAGCTGGAAGTCCTTCTTGCCCAGCGCCCGGGAGGACACGATGAGCGCACCGCCGTCGCTCGCTTCAGGCCCGGAAGGCCCCCGCGCCCTGCGGCCCTTGCTCGACACCGTCCTCGACGCGCTGACCGAGGGCGCCCGGGCGCGCGGGGGACCGCTGCCGTCGGGCGGCCCGGAGGCGGTCGCCGCGCGCCTGCGGGCCGCGGTCGGTGACGTCCTGCCGGACCGGGGCGACCCGAACGCCCTCCACCACCTCGTCCGCGCCCTCGCCGAGGGCGCCGCCGACCCCGCCGACCCCCTGTGCACCGCCCACCTGCACTGCCCGCCCCTCGCCCTCGCCACCGCCGCCGACCTCGCCGCCTCCGCCCTCAACCCGTCCCTGGACTCCTGGGACCAGGCACCCGGCGCGGCAGAGCTGGAAGCCCTGGTGACGGACACACTCGCCCGAGAGGTCTTCACCCCCACCGCCCAGCCCGGAGCGCTCCTCGCCCCCTCCGCCACCCGAGGCACCGCGACCGCTTTCCACGAGGGCCCGGCCCCCGACACCCCCGCCCCCGAGGTGGCTGCCGCTACGCAGGCTTGCTCGCCTCCCGACGCTGCCGCGCCCCGGGCCGCTGCGAGCGCTTCACAGGCGGGTCCGGCCCGCGACGCCCCCGCCTGCGAGGTGGCCGCCGCTGCCCCGCGGACCGCCCCGCTTCCCGATGCCTCCGCGCTTCGGTTCGCGGCCGTTGCCGCGCAGGTGGGTATGCCTCCCGATGCCTCCGCGCTCGGGGCCGCTGCCCCGCAGGCCGGTCCGACCCGCGACACCCCTGTCTGCGGGGAAGCCGCCGCTGCCCCGCAGGCCCGCCCGGTCATCGGCACCCCCGCCCTCCACGCCGCCCCACGAAGCCCCCGTTCCGCCGCCCCACGAAGCCCCCGTTCCGCCGCCCTCGTCACCACCGGCGGCACCGAGTCCAACCAACTCGCCCTGCTCCTCGCGCGGGAGGCTCACGGCGGCGGTGTGCGGCTCGTCCACGGGGCGAACGCGCACCACTCGCTGCCCCGGGCCGCCTGGCTGCTCGGCATGCCCGAGCCGGTCGTCGTACCCGCCCCGGCCGGGACGCTCGACCCCGTCGCCCTCGACGAAGCCCTCACACGGCTGGCCGGGCCGCCCGGCTCACTCCTGGTCGCCGCCACCGCGGGCAGCACCGACGCCGGGCTCATCGACCCCCTCCCGGACATCGCCGCCCGGTGCGCCGCCCACGGCGCCCGGCTCCACGTCGACGCCGCCTACGGCGGGGGCCTGCTGTTCAGCGACCGGTACCGCGACCGGCTCACCGGCCTCGACGCCGCCGACACCGTCGCCCTAGACCTGCACAAGTTCGGCTGGCAGCCCGTCGCCGCGGGCCTCCTCGCCGTCCGCGACCCGCGCGACCTCACCGTCCTCCACCACCGCGCCGACTACCTCAACGCCGACGACGACACCGAGGCCGGCCTGCCCGACCTGCTCGGACGGTCACTGCGCACCAGCCGCCGCCCCGACGCCCTCAAGATCGCCGTCACCCTGCGCACCCTCGGCCGAGACGGCCTCGGCCGACTCGTCGAGCACGTCTGCGACACGGCACACGCCTTCGCCGCCCTCGTCCACCGCCACCCCGGGTTCGAACTCCTCGACCCGCCCACCATCAGCACCGTCCTGTTCCGGCCCGCACACACCACCGACGACGCCGTCGCCGCCGTACGCCGAAGGCTCCTCACCGACGGCCGCGCCGTCCTCGGGCGGGCCCGGTCAGACGGGCGCCTGTGGCTCAAGGCCACGTTCCTCAACCCCCGCACGCGCCCCGACGACCTGGACGCGCTCCTGAAACTGGTGGAAGGAAACACCCCCGGATGAGCCCCCACAGCCACCCAGAGAACACGTCACAGAACCACCCGCACCACGACCCCGACGCCCCCCGCGACCTCGTCGGCATCGGCATCGGCCCGTTCAACCTCTCCCTCGCCGCCCTCGCCCACCCCCTCACCGAACTCGACGCCGTCTTCTACGAGCAGCGCCCCTCCTTCGTCTGGCACCCCGGCCTCATGATCGACGGCGCCCGCATCCAGGTCCCCTTCCTCGCCGACCTCGTCACACTCGCCGACCCCGCCAGCCCCTGGTCCTTCCTCAACTACCTCAAGACCCGCGACCGGCTCTTCCCCTTCTACTTCGCCGAGCGCTTCCACATCCAGCGCGCCGAGTACGACGCCTACTGCCGCTGGGTCTGCGAGAACCTCCCCGCACTGCACTTCGGACACCAGGTCGACGCCGTCCGCTTCAACCCCGAACGCGACGTCTTCGAAGTCGACTTCACCCAGCTCGCCCCCGACGGGGACGCCGAAGCCCTCGGCCGCACCTACACCAAGAACATCGTCCTGGGCATCGGCACCGAGCCCTACGTCCCCGACCCCCTCAAACCCCTCGTCGAAGCACCCCACGTCCCCGTCATCCACGCCGCCGACTACCTCGACCACCGCGAAAGACTCCTGGCCGCCGAGCACATCACCGTCATCGGATCGGGACAGTCCGGCGCCGAGGTCTTCCTGGACCTCCTGCGCCGCCGCCCCGCCGGCCGCGAAAGACTCCACTGGCTCGGCCGCACCGAGGCCTTCGCGCCCATGGAGTACTCCAAGCTCGGCCTGGAACACTTCACCCCCGACTACACCCGCTACTTCCACGCCCTCGCCGAACCCGTCCGAGACAAGCTCGTCGCCTCCCAGTGGCAACTCCACAAGGGCATCGACGCCGGCACCCTCGCCGCCATCCACGACGAGCTCTACCGCCGCACCCTCGACGGCGGCTGGCCCGACACCGTCCTCACCCCCGGCGTCCACGTCCGCACCGGCGGCCGGATCGCCACGACCAAGGTCGAACTCCACCTGGAACACATCCACCAGAACACCCGCTCACGCCTGACCACCGGCGCCGTCGTCCTGGCCACCGGCTACCGCGAACGCCCCCTCGACCGCCTGCTCGCCGGCCTCGACCCCTACCTGCGCCGCGACAACCAGGAACGCCCCCGCATCGACGACCAGTACCGCCTGGTCATGGACCCCTCCGTCAGCGGCTCCGGCTGCCACGTGCACGTCCAGAACGCCGAACGCCACACCCACGGCGTCGGCACCCCCGACCTCGGCCTCGCCGCCTGGCGCAGCGCCAGCATCCTCAACTCCGTCACCGGCAAGGAGACCTACGCCCTCCCCACCCGTACCGCCTTCACCAGCTTCGGCCTGCAACAGCAAAAGCCCCGGATCCCGGCCGCGCGCCAGCCGATGGAGCTGACACCACTCATGGACGGGATCTGAGGCTTCACCGCACAGCCCCCGGACCAGGGCCTGTGTTTCGGATCATGCCGGGCGTCGCGGGCCCTAGAACACCGGCGTGCCGTTCCGCGTGAGCTTCCAGTCCACCGACGCGAACTCCTTCGGGTCCAGCACGCCCTTCGCGGTCACCCACTCCGCGATCCGCGTGCGGATCTCCGTCGACTCAGCCCACAGCTCCTGGGCCGACGCCACATGCGGGAACGCCCCGCCGCCGTTGGCCCGGTAGTTGTTCACGGCGAACACGAACTTCTGGGCACCGTCGAGGGCCGCACCGTTGTATGTCAGGTTCTTGATCCGGGAACCCGCCGCCTGGGCGATGTCGATCTCGTACGACAGACCCGACACGTAGTCGTAGTTGTAGTCCGGGCGGCCACCGGCGTTCGTCAGCTTGTCCACCTCGACCGCCGTACCCGGCGCCGTCTGCACGAAGTACTCCGCCGAATACTCCAGATACGCCTTGAGCTGCGCGCCCGTCATCAACTTGGCGACCAGCGTGTTGTCGTACACGTACAGGCTCGACAGGTCCCGGATCGTCACGTCACCGGCCGGGATCGCGGACGTGCGCGAGAACGGGGACGCCTGGGAGAGGACCGGCAACGAGGCGTACTCCGTGCCGGCCAGCGCCGCCTTGACCACGTCCTCCTGGACCTTGGTGATCAGATCGATGATCGGGGCGTCCTTGTAACGGGCCTCGACCGTCGTCAGCGTCTCCGTCGCCGTGCCGACGACCTGGTTGACGTACTCCACGACGATGTCGTGGTCGTCCTTCAGCAGCTTGGTGATCTTCGGGTCGTCGGCGACCGTCTTCGAGTCACGCACCGTCGCCTTCACCGACTCGACCTTCCAGCAGCCCTTCTCCAGGACCAGCTCGAAGTCGAACAACGACAGCCTCTGCGCGAAGCACAGCGGCTCGGACAGCACGACCGTACGGCCCGTCTTCTCGTTCGTGACCAGCAGCTCCGCGATCTCCGTGTGCGCATGCCCGACGAGGATCGCGTCGATGCCCGGCACCTGCTGGGCCACCAGCGCCGCCGAGTTCTCGATGTACGGCAGCTGGTCACCGTAGGACGACGTCCCCGACGAACCCGAGTGCGCCGACACGACCACCACGTCCGCGCCCATCGAGCGCAGCTTCGGCACCCACTTCGCGGCCTGCTCCTCCAGACCCGGGAACACCATCTTGCCCTCGACGTACGCCTTGTCCCAGATCGCGATGCCCGGGTTCGTCAGACCGAGCACGGCGACCTTCACCGGCGGGGCACCCGGCACATGGAACTTCTTGATGAAGTACGGCGGGAAAGCGGGCTTCAGCGTCTTCGCGTCCAACGCGTTCGCACCCAGCAGCGGGAAATCGCACTGGTCCTCGAACTTGCGCAGCGTCTCGATGCCGTAGTTGAACTCGTGGTTCCCGAGCGCCACGGCGTCGTACCCGATCGCGTTCATCGCCGCCGCCATCGGGTGCACCGGACCACCCTTGGCGGTGATCGGATCGACCTTCGCGTAGTAGTACGTCAGCGGGGTCCCCTGGATCGTGTCACCGGCGTCGATGAGCAGCGTGTTACGCCGGCCCTTCTCCGCACGGACCTGGTTCACCAGCGTCGAGACCCGCGCCAGCCCCTTCGCGTTGCCCTTGGCGTCGGCGTACTCCGCGTCCTTGAAATAGTCCCAGTTGAAGATGTTGCCGTGCAGGTCGGTCGTGCCCATCACGGTCAGCGCGTACCGCTTCCTGGGCCGAGAACCCTTCGCCGTCTCGGCGGCCTGAGCCGCCGGAGCACCCACCGCACCGGCCACCGCCACCCCCGCTCCGGTCACGGCTGACTTCTTCAGGAACTTCCGACGGTTCAAGGGCATGAGTGCATCTCCCAGCGGGAACGGTCAACAACGCGCGTAGATTCTGACCTGGGCATGCCGACCAGCAACAGACCCCGCAGGTTTCGATCTGATGACCGACGACAGCCGTACCCGAGCAAGCGATGACAGAGTGGGACGTATGACCGCGCCCACACAGGAACAGCCGCCCGCCGTCCCCTACGGCACCCCCGACGCCCCCCGCATCGCCGTCCGCGGCGAAGCCCACCTCGAAGTCGACCCCGAGATCGCCCACATCAGCGTCCTCGTCGCCGCCCGCGGCAAGGACCGCCGCACCGCCCTCGACGACCTCACCCGCCGCAACACAACCGTCCTCGACCTCATCAAGACCTACGGCGACGCAGTCGAACGCCTGGAAACCGGCGCCTTCTCCATCAGCCCCGAACTCAAGGACAAAGGCCGCGGCGAACGCGTCCACGCCTACCACGGCCGCGTCCACATCACCGCCGAACTCACCGACTTCACCGCACTCGGCGAACTCACCACCCGACTCGCCGACTTGGAACTCACCCACGTCGACGGCCCCTGGTGGGCCCTGCGCCCCGACTCACCCGCCCACCGCCAAGCCAGGCAGCAAGCCGTACGGGAAGCAGTGCAACGCGCCCGGGAATACGCCGAGGCACTGGGAACCACCCTGTCCGCACTGGTGGAACTCGCCGACATCGGCGCCGAGAACACCCCACCCCTCCCGCCGGCCCCCGGCGGCCGCATGCGCTCCATGGCCTACGCCGCCGCGGAGAGCTCAACCGCCGCCCCACTCGACCTCGAACCCCAACGGCAACACGTCCACGCCCAAGTGAACGCACGATTCACCATGGCACCACCCCGCCTGTGACAACCACGCCACCCACACCGGAACACCCCGGCGGGGTACTGCGAATCGCTCATCGGAGCGCCCCGCCGCACACTTCAACACTTGTCAACAACCCTTCATGCAAAGGTTGTTGGGCCGACACGCCCACCCAATCCTCTACCCGCCGGTAAGTCATAGAGTCGACACATGCGCCGAGCGAAAATCGTCTGCACCCTGGGCCCTGCCACCGACTCCTACGACCAGATAAAGGCACTGGTCGAAGCCGGAATGGACGTCGCCCGGTTCAACCTCAGCCACGGCAGCCACGCCGACCACGAGCAGCGCTACCAGCACGTGCGCAAAGCCTCCGACGAGACCGGCCGCAGCGTCGGCATCCTCGCCGACCTTCAAGGCCCGAAGATCCGCCTCGGCCGCTTCACCGAAGGCCCCGTACTCCTCGAACGCGGAGACACCTTCACCATCAGCGTCGAACAGGACACCGAAGGCGACCGCCACCAGTGCGGCACCACCTACGCCGGCCTCGCCGACGACGTCACCACCGGCGAACGCATCCTCGTCGACGACGGCAGAGTAACCCTGGAAGTCGCCTCCGTCGACGGCCCACGCGTACACACCACCGTCGTCGAAGGCGGCATGATCTCCGACAACAAGGGCCTCAACCTCCCCGGCGTCGCCGTCTCCGTCCCCGCCCTGTCCGACAAGGACGAAGACGACCTGCGCTGGGCCCTGCGCACCGGCTTCGACGTCATCGCGCTGTCCTTCGTCCGCTCCGGCCGCGACATCGAGGACGTCCACCGCATCATGGACGAAGAAGGCCGCCGCCTCCCGGTGATCGCCAAGGTGGAGAAGCCGCAGGCCGTCGACGCGATCGACGACATCGTGGCCGCCTTCGACGGCATCATGGTCGCGCGCGGCGACCTCGGCGTGGAGATGCCGCTGGAACAGGTCCCGATCGTCCAGAAACGGGCGATCAAGCTCGCCAAGCGCAACGCCAAGCCGGTCATCGTCGCCACCCAGATGCTCGACTCGATGATCGACAACTCCCGCCCGACGAGGGCGGAGGCTTCGGACGTGGCGAACGCGGTCATCGACGGCACCGACGCGGTGATGCTGTCCGGCGAGACCAGCGTCGGCAAGTACCCCATCGAAACCGTCCGCACCATGGCGAAGATCGTCGAGGCGGCCGAGGAGGACCTCCTCGCCAAGGGTCTGTCACCCCTGACCGAACGCAGCAAGCCCCGCACCCAGGCCGGCGCGGTCGCCCGCGCCGCGGCCGAGATCGGCGACTTCCTGGGCGCGAGGTTCCTGGTCGCCTTCACCCAGTCCGGCGACACGGCCCGCCGCCTCTCCCGCTATCGCTCCCCGATCCCCCTGCTGGCCTTCACCCCGGAACCGGCCACTCGGTCGCAGCTGAATCTGACGTGGGGCGTGGAGACGTTCCTGGGCCCGCACGTGGAATCGACGGACGCGATGGTCGACCAGGTGGACGAGCTGCTGCTGAAGTACGGCCGCTGCAAGAAGGGCGACACGGTCGTCATCACGGCGGGCTCGCCGCCCGGGGTCTCGGGCTCGACGAACATGGTGCGGGTGCATCACATCGGGGAGGACGACAGGCCCGAGTAGCGCATGCGGGGCCCCTCTTCGACCGAGGAGGGGCCCTCGGTGGTGCTCAGTGCTTGGGGCCCACGTGGGTGTCCATGAGGGTTACGGAGTCCTTGCGGGCGATGGAGATGTTGCGGTCGTTCGCACGTTTCCACTGGACCCCTACGGCGTCCAGCGTCTCCGTGAAGAGACGGATGATGTCGCCCGACAGGTTGGTGAAGAAGTACCGCGGATACTCGTAGCGCTTCTCCTCGCCTGCGACGAGGCGCGTCGTCCAGTTGATGACACGGCAGCCGTCGGAGTGGATGAGGCCTCGGACGAATTCCCATGGGTGTGCGTCGACGATTCCCCGCTGCCAGGGTACGAGGGTGATGGCGCGCTCGTGCTTTTTGCCGGGACCGTGCTGAGGGAAGAGGAAGGGCCAGTGCCGGGAGTAGCTGGTCACCATCGCGTATCCCTCCTTCTGCAGGGCGTGGACGCGGATGCCGGGACGAACCTTCGTGATGGCATCGCGGCATTCGCGCAGGAGGCCGGGCCAGGTGTCTGCACACGCGATGCGGAGGTAGAAACCGGTGCCACGTGGGTGCGCGCTGATGCAGCCGTCACCGAGGTAGAGGCCAAGGAGATAGGCGTACGCGCGGTTGTCGGCGGGTGGCCCGGGATCGGGGGTAGTCATGCGAGGCAGGGGCTCCAGACGGTGCCGCCAGGAGCGGATCGCCGCCCGGGATATTCCGGTCTCCTTGCTGATGGAGTTCAGGCTTCGCCCTTGTTCCACCAGGGTCAGTGCTCGCTTGCGTGTGCTGAGGTCGTACATGTGCACACTCTGTGAGAGTGATCCGGGCGACACGCAACAAAGAGGCGATGTTCACGAGAACGGGAACTTCCACTTTTTGTGGCATCCGTGGAATCGAAGGAAAGTGCCCCAGGTGGGATTCGAACCCACACTGTCCGCTGTTTGAGAGCGGCCTCTCTGACCAGTTGGAGTACTGGGGCCTTAGAAAAGAAGGATAAGTGCAACCCCTCGCGCACCTACCTTACCGCAGCTAGGTACGCTCTTGTCAGCAGTACCCCTGCCCCTGAACGAGGAGCCCCCGTGACCGCCCCCGAGTCGCCCCAGCCCGTAGACGCGCCCGACGACGACAAGTCGCACGTGCCTCCGCTGACGACCCGTGTCGTCATCGCCGAGGACGAGGCGCTGATCCGGCTCGATCTGAAAGAGATGCTCGAAGAAGAGGGGTACACCGTCGTCGGTGAGGCCGGTGATGGTGAGCAGGCTGTGGAGCTGGCCCGTGAGCACAGGCCGGACCTTGTCATCCTCGATGTGAAGATGCCGAAGCTGGATGGTATTTCGGCGGCGGAGAAGATCGCCGAGGAGTCGATCGCGCCGGTGTTGATGCTGACGGCGTTCTCGCAGCGGGATCTGGTGGAGCGTGCGCGGGACGCGGGTGCGATGGCGTATCTGGTGAAGCCGTTCAGCAAGAGTGATGTGGTGCCGGCGATCGAGATGGCGGTGTCGCGGTTCACGGAGCTGAAGGAGCTGGAGAAGGAGGTCGCTGACCTCACTCAGCGGCTGGAGACGCGCAAGCTGGTGGATCGTGCCAAGTCGATTCTGCAGACGCAGTACGGTCTGACCGAGCCGGCCGCGTTCCGGTGGATCCAGAAGACGTCGATGGACCGGCGGATGTCGATGCAGCAGGTGGCGGAGGCCGTGATCGAGGACGCCGAGGAGAAGAAGGCGGCCAAGGGCGGCTGACGCCGGGTGCTTTCCGTTGGTATGGGTGAGGCCCGCGTCCCCGGGAGGGGGGCGCGGGCCTCACTCGTGTGAGCGGGTGCTCAGTCCTCGCCGAGGTACGCCTTGCGTACGGATTCGTCGTGCAGGAGGTCCTGTCCGGTGCCGGAGAGGACGATCTTGCCGACTTCCATGACGTGGCCGTGGTCGGCCAGGGAGAGCGCGGCTTGGGCGTTCTGCTCGATGAGCAGGATGGTGGTGCCCTGGGACTTGAGTTCCTGGATGGTTGCCATGATCTTTTGCATCATGATCGGGGAGAGGCCCATGGAGGGCTCGTCGAGCATGAGCAGTTTCGGCTGGGACATCAGTGCCCGTCCCATGGCGAGCATCTGCTGCTCGCCGCCGGAGAGGGTGCCCGCGGCTTGCCTGCGGCGTTCTCCGAGGATGGGGAAGAGGTCGTAGGCGCGCTGGATGTCCTTCTCGATGCCTTCCTTGTCGTTGCGGAGGAAGGCGCCGAGGCGGAGGTTGTCCTCGATCGTCATGCGGGGGAAGATGTGCCGCCCCTCGGGGGAGTGGGCGAGTCCCAGTGAGACGACCTTGTGGGCGGGGATCTTCTTCAGCGATTTGCCGTCGAACCTGATGTCGCCGGACACGGGCTGGAGAAGGCCGGACAGGGTGCGCAGGGTGGTGGTCTTTCCGGCGCCGTTGGTGCCGATGAGGGTGACGACCTCGCCCGCGTTCACCTTGAACGAGATGCCCTTGACGGCTTCGATCTTGCCGTAGGCGACCCTGAGGTCTTCGACCTCGAGCAGTGCGGTCACTTGTCGTCCCCTTCTGTGGTGCTCTGCGCCTCGGCGTCGGCCTCCGCGGCCTCGACCTCGGCGGCTTCCTCCTTGCCCGGCGCGCCTTCGAAGGGTGTGCCGAGGTAGGCGGCGATGACGCGTTCGTCGGCCTGGACGACTTCGGCGGGGCCTTCGACGATCTTCTCGCCCTGGACGAGCACGGCGACTCGGTCGCAGAGGTTCATGATGAACCGGATGTCGTGCTCGATGACGAGGACGGCGATGCCCTTGTCGCGGATGGCGAAGATGAGCTCTTCGGCGGCCCGGGTCTCCTGCGGGTTCATGCCGGCGGTCGGTTCGTCGAGGAGGAGCAGACCGGGCTCGCTCGCGAGTGCCCGGGCGATCTCCAGCTTGCGCTGTTCGCCGTAGGGCAGGTTGCGGGCGAGGTGGTCGGCCTTGGCGGCGAGACCGGTGAACTCCAGGAGTTCCATGGCCCGGGCTCGTGACTCCTCCTCGGCCTTCTTGAAGCCGGGCAGGCGCAGGAGGGCCGACCAGAGGCCTTCCTTGGTGCGGGTGTGTCGTCCGACCAGCACGTTTTCCAGGACGGTCATGTTGGCGAAGAGCCGGATGTTCTGGAAGGTGCGGGCGATGCCGGCCTGGGTGACCAGGTGCGGCTTGGGCGGCAGGACGGTGTCTTTGTAGGCGACCTTGCCCTCGGTCGGCACGTAGAGGCCGGTGAGGCAGTTGAAGAAGGTCGTCTTGCCGGCGCCGTTGGGGCCGATGAGGCCGACGATCTCACCGGTGTTGACGGTGAGGTTGACGTCGCGTACGGCGGTGAGGCCGCCGAAGCGCATGGTGACGCCGCTTGCGTCGAGCACTGTGGTGCTGGTGGGTGTTGTCGTGGTGGTGGTCATGGCGGTCACGCCCCTGCCTTCGCGACGCCGGTCGCGCCTTCGGGCAATGGCTTGTCCTCCGGTACGTCGAGCTGTCCGGTCTCGTGGAATTCGAGCTGCTTCCTGCGGTCGGCGACGAGGCCCTCGGGGCGGTAGCGCATCAGCAGCATCAGTGCGATGCCGAAGAGCAGCAGCTGGTACTCCGCCATGAACTGGAGCTTGGCCGGGATGAGGTAGAGCAGCGCGGCGCCGATGAGGGGGCCGCTGATGGTGCCCATGCCGCCGAGGATGACGGCGGCGAGCAGGAAGGCCGAGTTCGGCGGTACGGAGCCGGCGAACTGGTACTGCTCGGGGGTGACGCTGTAGGACACGTGGGCCTGGACGGTGCCGGCGAGGCCGGCGAGGCAGGCGCCGAGTGCGAAGGCGAGGAGCTTGAGGCGGAAGCCGTTGATGCCCATGGCGGTGGCGGCGGTCTCGTCCTCGCGGATGGCGACCCAGGCGCGGCCGATGCGGGATTCCGCGGAGCGGCGGAAGACCAGGACGACGATGGCCGTGCACAGCAGCATCAGCAGGTAGTAGTTGCCGGAGCGGGTGAGTTCGGTGCCCAGGACGTCGTGGGGCAGCCCGAGGTTGAACCCGAAGATCTCCAGGTCCGGGATGTTGGGGATGCCGTTGGAGCCGTTGGTGACGTCGGGTCCGCTGTTGCCGTTCAGGTTGTTCATGGTGATGCGGAAGATCTCACCGAAACCGAGCGTCACGATGGCGAGGTAGTCGCCGCGCAGTCGCAGGGTGGGGGCGCCGATGACCACGCCGAAGATCAGCGAGGCGGCGGCACCGGTGAGGACCGCTGCCCAGAACGGGAATTCGACGCCGATGCTCGACTGCGGGGAGCCGGAGACCAGGGCGGCGGCGTAGGCGCCGACGCCGAGGAAGGCGACGTATCCGAGGTCGAGGAGGCCGGCGAGGCCGACGACGACGTTGAGGCCCAGGGCGACCGTGGCGAAGATGAGGATGTTCGCGCCGATGAGGGCGAACTGGTCGTTGGTCTGGGTGAAGGGGAAGCAGATCGCCGCGACGAAGGCCGCTGTCATGGCGACGTTGCGGTGCTTGGCGGTGAGGTGCGAGAGCCGCTTGAGGAGGCCGGCGCGGGTGACGGCGGTGAAGCCGAAGGCCGTGACGATCAGGAAGCCGATGAACAGTTCGGAGTACTCGGTGCCGATGCCGTACGCGAAGACGTACAGGCCGACGCCGAAGCCGGCGGCGATGATGAGGATTTCGGCCCAGGAGGGCAGGTCCTTGGCGCGGCCGGGCTCGGGGGCGCTGAGGGAGTGGCGGATGCGGCCCCAGAGGCTGGGGGTCGGGTCGTCGGCGCCGTAGGGCTGGTCGACCGGGAGGCCGAGGGCGCCGATGAGGGCGACGAGGGCGCCGATGCCGGAGACCCAGGCGCCGGGTTCGAGGTTGACGAGGCCGCCGAGTTCGTAGCTGATGGCGCCGATGGCGTAGCCCGTGGTGCCGAACACGCCGAGGGCGGCGAGCAGGACGGGGCTGTTCTTGCCGCCGGGGGTGAGCCAGCCGAGGCCGCGGATCCCGTAGCCGGAGAGGGCGAACAGCAGGGTGAGCAGTGCTCCCACGAGCGTGAGCACCTGCAGGCCGCCGGGGTAGCCGGTGACGGTGAGGTTGCCGGGGAAGTCCTCGGTCCAGGTCCAGGCGAGGAAGGTGCCTGCGAGGGCGAGGGCGGAGCCGGCGACTGCGAGTGTGCGTGCCGCGGCGGCGGGGATCGGGATGATCGGGGTGGCCGGGGCGGTGGACACCTTGGGGGTGTCGGTGATCTTTTCCATGGGGGTTTCGGTGGTCATGGGTATCACGCCCGATCCGAGACGCGTTCGCCGAGCAGGCCTTGTGGCCTGAACAGGAGGACGAGGATGAGCAGGCTGAAGGCCCATACGTCCTTCCAGGCGCCGCCGCCGAAGAGTTCCATGCCGGGGATGTCGCCGATGTAGCCGGTGGCGAGGGACTCGGCGACTCCGAGGACGACGCCGCCGAGCATGGCGCCGTAGATGTTGCCGATGCCGCCGAGGACGGCTGCGGTGAAGGCCTTGAGGCCCATCAGGAAGCCCATGCGGAAGCCGACCTGGCCGTTCTTCAGGCCGTAGGCGACGGCGGCGATGGCGGCGAACGCGGCACCGATGGCGAAGGCCATGACGATGATGCGGTCGGTGTTGATGCCCATCAGTTTGGCGGTGTCGGGGTCCTGGGCGGTGGCCTGCATGCCGCGGCCGGAGCGCGTCTTGTTGACGAAGAGGCCGAGGGCGATCATGCACAGCGGGGCGGCGATCAGCACGAAGAGGTCGCCGCGCTGGACGTTGGCGCCCAGGATGTCGATGGGGCCGCCTTCGAACTGCGGGAAGGGCTGGTCCTTCTTCGCGTCGGGGTACCACATCCATACGGCCTGCTGGAGGACGATGGACAGGCCGATGGCGGTGATGAGGGGTGCCAGGCGTGGCGCGCTGCGCAGTGGCCGGTAGGCGAAGCGTTCCGCCGCGGTGGCGACGGCCACCGAGACGACGACGCCGGCGAGGATCATGAGGGGGATCGCGGCGCCGAGGGCGAAGCCTTCGGGGAGTATCAGCCAGACGGTGAGGGCGCCGAAGCCCCCGACCATGAATATCTCGCCGTGGGCGAAGTTGATGAGCTGGACGATGCCGTAGACCATCGTGTAGCCGATCGCGATGAGTCCGTACATCGCGCCGAGGATGAGTCCATTGGCCAGCTGTTGCGGCAGTTCGTTCACCGCAGGGCCTCCGTGGAGTGGTTCGGATATGGCGCCGCGCGGGAGCGCTGGTGGGCGTCCCGCGCGGCCTGGATCAATGTGTGATGGGGGAGGGTTCTTTACTCGTCCTCTGCTCAGCCCAGCTTGGGTTCGCCGCTGAACTCCGGCGCCCACGCGTTCTTCTTGACCTTGTAGGCGGTCATCGTGTGGTTGGTGGTGTCACCGAACTCGTCGAAGGAGATGGGGCCGGTGACGCCGTCGAACTTGACCTTCGCCATGGCGTCGAGGACTGCCTTGCGGCCGTCGGACGGGAGCTTGCCGTCGTTGCCCTCGACCGCCAGCTTGACGGCCTCGATGATGGCCCAGGTGGCGTCGTAGGTGAGGCCGCCGTAGGCCTCGTAGTCGTCCTCGTAGCCCGCGGCCTCGTAGTTCTTGATGAACGTCTTGGCGGAGTCGAGCTTCTCGACGGGCTCGCCCACGGAGGTGGCGAGGTCGCCTTCGGCCTTCTTGTTGAGCTTGGGGAACTCGCCGGAGTAGATGCCGTCGCCGCCCATGAGCGGGATGTTCTGGCCGCTGTCCTTGAGCTGCTGGCTCAGCGGGGCCGCGGCCGGGTACTCGCCGCCGTAGTAGAGGGCTTCGGCGCCGGTCTTCTTGATCTTGGCGACCACGGCGTTGAAGTCGCGGTCGTCGGGGTTGATGTGGTCGGTGCCGACGATCTTGCCGCCGAACTTGGTGAAGTTCGTCTTGAAGGAGGCGGCGAGGCCGGCGCCGTAGGTCTTCTGGTCGTCGATCAGGTAGACCTTCTTGATCTTCGCCTGGTTGTACAGGTAGTCGGCGGCGAAGGCGCCCTGGATCTCGTCCGTGGTGGCGGTGCGGAAGAAGGTCTTGAACTGGCGGACCGAGTTGCCGGTCTTCCAGCCGTCGCCCTGGGTGAGCTCGGTGCCGGTGTTGGCGGGCGAGATCTGGGTCAGGCCGGCGTCGTTGAACGGCTTCTGCATCTGCTGGGAGACGCTGGAGTTCAGCGGGCCGACGACGCCGAGGACGTCCTTGTTGCTGATGAACTTCTGGGCGTTCTGCTGGCCGACGGAGGGCTGGGCCTGGTCGTCGAGGGGCTCGATCTTGAACTCGACGCCCTTGACGAACTCCTCCTTGTTGGCGGTCTTGGCGGCGAGGTCGGCGGAGTTCTTCATGCCGAGGCCGAGTGCGGACAGGTCGCCGGTCAGCGGGGCGTCGAGGCCGATCACCACGGTGGTCTTGTCGCCGTTGCTGCTGTTGCCGCCCTCGTCACGCGACCCACACGCCGTGAGTGTCAGCGATCCCGCCGCGAGTGCAGCGGTTATGGCGATGATCGAACGTTGACGCACGAATCAGGTCCTTTCCCTGGCACGGCGGCTCCCCGTGGAACGCGCCGAGTCGAGCGCGGGGCCGAAGTGGCTTCGAATCCGGTGGCTCGGTGACTGGCGGTGACTCTAAGCGGGTGAAGGGAACATGGAGGAGGGCCTGACGAAGGCTGTGACGCTCTTGTTATGACACGAGGTAATGCAGAGCGGTACTCGGTGGGGGGAAGAGCGGATTTCAGGCCGATTCGCCCTGTCCACATAGTGAGAACTCGCAGCGTTCGCGCGTAGCTTCTTCACGAGTGTTCACGGGTTTTGGTGATTACCGCGGTCGTTGCTGAAGGCTACCTGAGCTTCTTCGGGGGTTCGCGGGTGGGGGGCTCCAAGCTGAAGCACCCGGGGTCTGTATTGCGCCTGTATTACGCAGAGTTACGGACGGGAAAGGTGCTCGGCTTTCCTCGGCCTTTTCGTGTATGGGCCACGAAAGTGGAATTGCGGATTACGGCACTCAGTCCCATGGCCCTCCGGTCGGCTCGCCGTTTCGGTGCCGTTCCTCGCGCAACTCCCGTGCCCCCAGGGGCGCGCGGGCGGCCGGCCGCCCGTCCGTCCTCGCGCAGGCGTTCCGGCCGGGCCGGGGCCGGGTCCCCGCGGAGCAAGGCTCGGCGGCCGTCGCAGAGGTCCTTCGGGCGGGGGTCGCCGCGGGCGGGGGTCGCCGTACGTGTCGGCGGCCGCCGTACGTGCCGGAGGGCGCCGTACGTGTCGGCGGTCGGCGTTCCGCGCGACCGTCCGCCGTGGTCAGGGTGCGCGGCCGCGCGGGCGAAGTCGCCGCAGGGACGGGCGAGTCGGTGACCCGCCCGGTCCTGGTCTCGTCGTGCCCGGGTCCGGAGCCCGGAGCCCGTGGCTCGGCTGCCGTATCCGGACGCCGGGCCGGCGGTCGGCGGCATCGGCTGGGGTGTCACCCCCGTCCGTCGGGCCTCTCCCGTCGTCATGTCCCGACCGTATGCCGCTCGGCGCTCCAGTTCAACGGCCGGAAAACACAAGGGCGTTGGCGTCGAGTGCATTCGGCCGCGGCGGTGTGCGTGCGGGCGAAGCGAGGGTGCCGCCGCGGCGCCCGTGATCGGCGAGGATCTTGCCGACCGGGAGTGCGTCGACGTGCCGGTGTCCGGGCACCGCGGCCACGTCGGTCCGCAGCAGCCTCACGGGCGCCGCCTCCCTCGCCCCTGGGGCGGGCGGGCCGGCCGTCGCCGCCGGGCTCTCGGAGCGGCGGTGGCTCAGGAAGGCTGGTGGACCCGGACGCCTCGCCGGGCGGTCGGGGCGCATTGCGCGGACGAGTCCGCGCAGGATCAGTCCGTGTTCCGCATGCGCTCCTCGTCGCTGGGGTTCACGTCCCGCAGCAGGCAGGTCAGTCGTGCGCTGCACACCCGCCGCCCCTGCTCGTCGCTGATCACGATCTCGTACGTCGCCGTCGAGCGGCCCCGGTGCAGGGGAGTGGCCACTCCGGTGACGAGGCCGGAGCGGGCGCCGCGGTGGTGGGTGCAGTTGAGGTCGACGCCGACCGCGATCTTCGAGCTGCCGGCGTGCAGCATCGACCCCACCGACCCGAGCGTCTCGGCGAGGACCGCGGAGGCGCCGCCGTGCAGCAGGCCGTACGGCTGGGTGTTGCCCTCCACCGGCATGGTGCCGACGACGCGCTCGGCCGACGCCTCCAGGATCTGCACGCCCATGCGGGTGCCGAGGTGCCCGGCGGAGAACAGGGCCGGCAGGTCGACGCCGAGCGCGGCGTACTCGTCGATGACCTCTTGCGGGAACTTCACGTGCTGCTGCTCGCCCATGGGGCCCGGCTCCGTTCGTCGTGACCAGTCGGTGACGTGACCATCGGGTGACGTCGGCTGAGCAAACGCTCAGTCGGTCGCCGATTGTTCCAGACGGACCACGACGGACTTGCTGGCCGGGGTGTTGCTGGTGTCCGCGGTGGCGTCCAGCGGCACGAGGACGTTGGTCTCCGGGTAGTAGGCGGCCGCGCAGCCCCGGGCCGTCGGGTAGAGCACCACCCGGAAGCCGGGCGCCCGCCGCTCGACGCCGTCCTTCCACTCGCCCACCAGGTCGACGTACGAGCCGTCGGCGAGGTTCAGCCGCTGAGCGTCCTCGGGGTTGACCAGGACGACCCGGCGGCCGTTCCTGATGCCGCGGTAACGGTCGTCCAGGCCGTAGATCGTGGTGTTGTACTGGTCGTGCGACCGCAGGGTCTGCAGCAGCAGCCGCCCCTCGGGAAGCCTCGGGTACTCGACGGCCGCCGCGGTGAAGTTGGCCTTGCCCGTGGCCGTCGGGAAGCGGCGCTCGTCGCGCGGGGCGTGAGGGAGCGTGAAGCCGCCGGGGCGGGCCACGCGCGCGTTGAAGTCCTCGAAGCCCGGGATCACACGGGCGATACGGTCCCGGATCGTCGCGTAGTCCTTCTCGAACTCCTCCCAGGGCGTCGCGCTGCGCTCACCCAGCACGCGTCGTGCCAGCCGGCAGACGATGGCCGGTTCCGACAGCAGGTGCGCGCTCGCGGGCTCCAGACGGCCCCGGGAGGCGTGCACCATGCCCATGGAGTCCTCGACGGTCACGAACTGCTCGCCGCTGCCCTGCAGATCGCGCTCGGTGCGGCCCAGCGTCGGCAGGATCAGCGCGCGGGCCCCGGTGACGGCATGGCTCCGGTTGAGCTTCGTCGACACGTGCACGGTCAGCCGGGCCCGCCGCATCGCCGCCTCGGTGACGTCCGTGTCGGGCGTCGCGGCCACGAAGTTGCCGCCCATCGCGAAGAACACCTTCGCCTCACCGTCGCGCAGCGCGCGGATGGCCCCTACGACGTCGTAGCCGTGCTCGCGCGGGGGCGCGAACCCGAACTCCTTCTCCAGGGCGTCCAGGAAGGCCGGCGCGGGCCGCTCGAAGATGCCCATCGTGCGGTCGCCCTGCACGTTCGAGTGGCCGCGCACCGGGCACACGCCCGCGCCCGGGCGGCCGATGTTCCCGCGCAGCAGGAGGAAGTTGACGACCTCGCGGATGGTCGGCACGGAGTGCTTGTGCTGGGTGAGGCCCATGGCCCAGCAGACGATCGTGCGTCGCGAGGCCAGGACCATCGCCATGGCCTTCTCGATGTCCGCGCGCGTGAGGCCGGTCGCGGTCAGCGTCTCGTCCCAGTCGGCGGCGCGGGCCGCCTCGGCGAACTCCTCGTAGCCGTGGGTGTGTTCGCGGACGAACTCCTCGTCGACGGCGCCCTGCGTCTCCAGGATCAGCTTGTTGAGCAGACGGAACAGCGCCTGGTCGCCGCCGATGCGGATCTGGAGGAACAGGTCGGTGAGCGCGGCGCCGGTCATCAGGCCCTTGGGCGTCTGCGGGTTCTTGAACCGCTCCAGGCCCGCCTCCGGCAGGGGGTTGACGGTGATGATCCGCGTCCCGCCCGCCTTGGCCTTCTCCAGGGCGGAGAGCATGCGCGGATGGTTCGTCCCCGGGTTCTGTCCCGCGACGATGATCAGGTCCGCCTTGTAGAGGTCCTCCAGCAGGACACTGCCCTTGCCGATGCCGATGGTCTCGGACAGGGCCGACCCCGACGACTCGTGGCACATGTTCGAGCAGTCCGGGAGGTTGTTGGTGCCGAGCTCGCGCGCGAAGAGCTGATAGAGGAACGCCGCCTCGTTGCTGGTGCGGCCGGAGGTGTAGAAGACGGCCTCGTCGGGGGAGCCCAGGGCGGTGATCTCCTCGGCGACGATGTCGAAGGCACGCTCCCAGGTCACCGGCTCGTAATGGGTGCCGCCCTCCGGCAGGTACACGGGGTGGGTGAGCCGGCCCTGCTGCCCGAGCCAGTAGCCGCTGCGGGTCGCGAGATCGGCGACGGAGTGCGCGGCGAAGAACTCCGGGGTGACCCGGCGCAGCGTCGCCTCCTCGGCCACCGCCTTGGCGCCGTTCTCACAGAACTCCGCCCTGTGCCGGTGCTCGGGCTCCGGCCAGGCGCACCCCGGGCAGTCGAAGCCGTCCTTCTGGTTGACCCGCAGCAACGTCAGCGCGGTGCGCTTCACACCCATCTGCTGGTGCGCCATGCGCAGGGAGTGCCCGATGGCAGGCAGCCCCGCGGCAGCATGCTTGGGCTCGGCGATCTGCGGCGCGTCCTGAACCGGATCACCCTTGGGCGGCTTGCTGGCCATCGCGCACTCCTCTTCGTGTACACGTGTGAGGTACGTCTCCGATCCTCGCACGTGCCACGGACAGCGCCGGGGGCGGGCGAGCCCGCCGGGACGGTGCGGGAGAGGGGTGCCGGACACCGGGTGCCCACGTCGTACGGCCCGCTCCTGCCGCCGCCCGCCGTCCTCCGCGGCGGCGGTGACCCCCGACGGGGACCGAGTGTCAGTGGGGCGTGGCAGGATCGGGGGCGTGGCAGAGACAGCATCGAAGCAGACCGACAGCACCCCCGGCGGCAGCCGGCCCCGCCTGATGCTCATGGACGGGCACTCGCTGGCCTACCGTGCGTTCTTCGCGCTGCCCGCGGAGAACTTCACGACGGCGACGGGCCAGCCCACGAACGCGATCTACGGCTTCGCGTCGATGCTGGCCAACACGTTGCGTGACGAGGCGCCCACCCACTTCGCGGTGGCCTTCGACGTGTCCCGCAAGACCTGGCGCTCCGAGGAGTTCACGGAGTACAAGGCGAACCGCTCCAAGACCCCGGACGAGTTCAAGGGCCAGGTCGAGCTGATCGGCGAGCTGCTCGACGCGATGAACGCCCAGCGCTTCGCGGTCGAGGGCTTCGAGGCGGACGACGTCATCGCCACGCTCGCCACCCAGGCCGAGGCCGCGGGCTTCGAGGTGCTGATCGTCACCGGCGACCGCGACTCCTTCCAGTTGGTCAGCGAGCACACCACGGTGCTGTACCCGACGAAGGGCGTCTCCGAGCTGACCCGGTTCACCCCGGAGAAGGTCTTCGAGAAGTACGCGTTGACGCCCGCCCAGTACCCCGACTTCGCGGCCCTGCGCGGCGACCCCTCCGACAACCTGCCGGGCATCCCGGGCGTCGGCGAGAAGACGGCCGCGAAGTGGATCAACCAGTTCGGTTCGTTCGCCGAGCTCGTCGAGCGCGTCGACGAGGTCAAGGGCAAGGCCGGACAGAACCTGCGCGACCACCTGGAGTCGGTCAAGCTCAACCGCCGGCTCACCGAGCTGGAGCGCGGCGTCGAGCTGCCGAAGACCGTCGCCGACCTCGCGCGCGTCCCGTACGACCGCAAGGCCGTCGCGATGATCCTCGACACCCTGGAGATCCGTAACCCCTCCCTGCGGGAGCGGCTCTTCGGTGTCGACCCCGGAGCCGAGGAGGCCGAGGCCACCCCGATCTCCACCGACGGTGTGGAACTGGACGGCGCGGTGCTCGGCACCGGCGAGCTGGCCCCCTGGCTGGCGGAGCGTGGCGGCGAGGTCCTGGGCGTGGCCACCGTCGACGCCTGGGCACTGGGCGCCGGCTCGGTCGCAGAGGTCGCGCTCGCCGCGGCCGACGGCGCGGCCTGCTGGTTCGACCCGTCGCAGCTGGACGAGGCCGACGAGAAGGCGTTCGCGGCCTGGCTGGCCGACGCCGACAAGCCGAAGGTCTTCCACAACGCCAAGGGCGCGATGCGGGTCTTCGCCGAACACGGCTGGAGCATCGACGGCGTGCGCATGGACACCGCGCTCGCCGCCTACCTGGTCAAGCCGGGCCGCCGCTCCTTCGACCTCGACGCGCTGTCCCTGGAGTACCTGCACCGCGAGCTGGCCCCCGCCGCCGCGGCCGACGGTCAGCTGGCCTTCGGCACGGACGACGGCGCCGAGGCCGAGGCACTGATGGTCCAGGCCCGCGCCGTCCTCGACCTGGGCGAGGCCTTCGCCGGGCGCCTCGAGGAGGTCGGCGCCGCGGACCTCCTGCGGGACGTGGAGCTGCCGACCTCCGCCCTGCTGGCCCGCATGGAGCGGCACGGCATCGCCGCCGACCGCGCCCACCTGGAGGCCATGGAGCAGATGTTCGCGGGCGCCGTGCAGCAGGCCGTGAAGGAGGCGCACGCGGCGGCGGGCCACGAGTTCAACCTGGGCTCGCCCAAGCAGCTCCAGGAGGTCCTCTTCGGCGAACTCGCCCTGCCCAAGACGAAGAAGACCAAGACGGGCTACACCACGGACGCCGACGCCCTGGCCTGGCTCGCCACCCAGACCGACAACGAACTGCCGGTCATCATGCTCCGCCACCGCGAGCAGGCGAAGCTGCGCGTCACCGTCGAGGGCCTGATCAAGACGATCGCGGCGGACGGCCGTATCCACACGACGTTCAACCAGACGGTGGCGGCGACCGGCCGCCTCTCCTCGACGGACCCGAATCTGCAGAACATCCCGGTGCGCACCGACGAGGGCCGGGCGATCCGCCGCGGCTTCGTGGTCGGCGAGGGCTTCGAGTCCCTGATGACGGCGGACTACAGCCAGATCGAGCTGCGTGTGATGGCGCATCTGTCCGAGGACGAGGGCCTGATCGAGGCGTTCACCTCGGGCGAGGACCTGCACACCACGGCCGCTTCCCAGGTCTTCGCCGTCGAGCCCGCCGCGGTGGACGCCGAGATGCGCCGCAAGATCAAGGCGATGTCGTACGGCCTGGCCTACGGGCTGTCGGCCTTCGGTCTCTCCCAGCAGCTGAACATCGAGGCCGCGGAAGCCCGCGCGCTGATGGACGCCTACTTCGAGCGCTTCGGCGGGGTCCGCGACTACCTGCGCCGCGCGGTGGACGAGGCCCGGTCGACGGGCTACACGGCGACCCTCTTCGGCCGCCGCCGCTACCTCCCCGACCTCAACAGCGACAACCGCCAGCGCCGCGAGGCGGCCGAGCGCATGGCCCTGAACGCCCCCATCCAGGGCACGGCGGCCGACATCGTCAAGATCGCCATGCTCAACGTGGACCGGGCCCTGCGCGAGGCGGACCTCACCTCCCGCATGCTCCTCCAGGTCCACGACGAGATCGTCCTGGAGATCGCCCCCGGCGAACGCGAGGCGGCCGAGGACCTGGTCCGCCGCGAGATGTCCAACGCGGTCGACCTCCGGGTCCCCCTGGGCGTCTCGGTGGGCGCGGGCGCCGACTGGGAGTCCGCCGCGCACTAGTTCGGCGGCACAGCCACTGCCCGATGCCGGGCCAGGTCCCCGACCGGCCCGGCATCGCCGTCACCTGCTCAGGGAGCGGACAGGGTGACGCCCCCGAGGGGCGCGGGGAACTGCGCGACCCGCCACAGCGCGCCCGCGGCCGCGCAGCAGGCACCGGCCGGGCAGACACGAGTGCGCGGCGCTCACACACCTCGTAGCCCCAGGCGCTCAGCACCGGGCAGCCCCCCCGTGCCCTGGCCGTCCCGGCATCGGGCTGACCCCTTCAGAAGCCGGACTGAAACCCCCCAGGGGCGCGGGGAACTGCGCGACCCGCCACAGCGCGCCCGCGGCCGCGCAGCAGGCACCGGCCGGGCAGACACGAGTGCGCGGCGCTCACACACCTCGT